>JBCKZH010000085.1:0-15743 GCA_038919385.1 Vicinamibacterales bacterium
CGAAGACTTCGGCATCGAGCAGTTGGTGATGGTGGGCGACCGCGGCATGATCTCCCAGAAGGCCATCGACGAGATGCGCGAGACCGACGGCATCGGCTGGATCACCGCGCTCAAGAGCGCCTCGATCCGCGCGCTCGTCGAGCAGGGGCAGCTGCAGCTGGGTTTGTTCGATGAGCGCAACCTGCTCGAGCTGCGGTCACCAGACTATCCGGGCGAGCGGCTGGTGGCGTGCCGCAATCCGGAGCTGGCCAAGCGGCGCGCGCACAAGCGCGAGGCGTTGCTCGCAGCCACCGAGATGAGCCTGAACAAGATCAAGGCCCGGGTGGACGCCGCCAAGCTCGCGGGCGCCGACAAGATCGGATTGCGTGTGGGCAAGCTCGTCAATCAATACAAGGTCGCCAAGCACTTCGAACTGGCGATCGGCGACCACGCGTTCAGCTTCACGCGCAAGCGCGAGCGCATCGCCGCCGAAGCGGCGCTGGACGGCATCGACATCATCCGCACCTCGGTGCCAGCCGCGCAGATGGACGCGCCCGCGTGCGTGCGCAACTACAAGTCGCTGGCCAACGTCGAGCGCGCCTTCCGCTCGCTCAAGACGATGGACCTGAAGGTGCGCCCGATCCATCACCGCCTGGCCGATCGGGTGCGCGCGCACATCTTCCTGTGCCTGCTCGCCTACTACGTCGAGTGGCACCTGCGCGAGGCCTGGCGCGAGTTGATGTTCGCCGACACCGACCAGCAGGCCAAGGCCGCGCGCCACACGCTGGACGACGGCACGCCGGTGCACAGCTTCGCGACCTTGCTCGGCGAACTCGCCACGATCGTGCGCAATACCTGCCGCACGCCCAACGCCGGGCCCGATGCGCCGACGTTCGAGATCGTCACCACACCCAACGCCACGCAAACGCGCGCGCTCGAGTTGATTCAGCACATCCGGCTGTAGACAGACACCGGAACCCCGCTCTCACGCCAAGTGCTTGTCACGCAAAGGCAAACTCGCTCGCCGCTTACAGGAACTTCGGGTTAGGCGGCAGGTCGCTTGAGCCGATCGATGAAAGCGTCCTCGATGAGCGTGCCATGGATGACGTTATGCGTGAAGCGAAACCCTTCGAGTTTTGGACCGGGAGGAACGAACAGACGCGTCGAGCGCGCGCCTCGAGCGCGTTCAGGCCTTCGGCGCCGAGCACGACGTCTCCAGAGTCTGGTCGCAGGAGTCCCGCAGCCGCCTTGATCGACGTCGTCTTGCCCGAGCCATTGGGCCCCAGCAGCGCCACGACCGAGCCTGCGGGCACCTTGAGGGTCAGGCCGTCCACCGCGCGGCGGCCGCCGTATTCCTTTGTGAACCCGCGATACCGGTCCGGTACTCGGGGATGCCAAACCGCATCATCCCGCCGGGTTCGGCCGCGGCCTCGAAGACCGACACGTCGTAGTTGAGCAACGCCAGGTCGTGGGCGGCGGCAAGGCCGGCCGGCCCGGCGCCGTCGTCGGGGCGGTACGGTGGAAGGGGAGCGGCAGATGGCCGGAGTACCGATTCCCCTCGTCCACGCCTTTCGTGAGCAGTTGCGTTTGTGTGTCCGGGCGGATCGACTCCACGCGTGCTGATCGCCGGTGCGGATTCGTTCCCACGAGCGGGGAGAATCTCGCACCCCGGTGGAGTGCGCGAACTTGAATCCGGCGCCCACGACCGCGCTGTTCACCACTTCCACGGCGCCAACCGGCCCCTCGCCACTCGCGGCGGTACGCCCGTTGCACAGCTAGAAGCTAGAGCGGCACCGGCGAGGCATCGCGCTCGTCGGAGGCCGGATATGACCCGCGTCATACCTCGGCCCGCCAAAGTAGGAAACGCTTGCACGCAGAGGGGTGGATGGGCATTCGCACAGCACTGCCGGATCTCGCGCACTGGAAGGCTCAAGTCAAATGCCAGGCCGGCTGTCCGGTGGCAACCGACGCCGTCCGCACACGGAGGCGAAGGGGTTGGGGGCACGCGCGACCAGGTAGGCCTCTCGGGCCGCTACGTCCAGTTGATCGCGGACGGACGGCCCGACGTGGCGGCTGCGCTGGCGCCGATGGACTCGGGATCGTGCGGCGGATGTGTGTGCCCACGCTGCGCACGCGCGATCGAAGGCAAAGAGCGTCGCGCTTCCGCGGCCGGTCGGTCTCCAGCGCGGCATATGACGCCCGTCATATGCCCGTCCGGCCCCGTGCTGTAAAAGAGTCTGAAACTTGGGGGCGGGCCGAGATGCGACCTCGGCACAACCCGGCATCGAGCAACGGGGGAGGCGCCGCGTGAACTGGCCGTCTGGCGTGAAGACTTGGTTCGTGGCACTGGCAGGGCTGATCATCGGCCTTCCTCAGGCCGCGCGGGCGCAGGATGCGGCCGCGTACTTCCAGCAGAACTGCGTAAGCTGCCACACGATCGGCGGCGGGCGCCTGACGGGTCCGGACCTCAAGGACGTGACGCAGCGGCGCGATCACGCGTGGCTGCTCAAGTACCTCCCCAACCCGAAGGCGATGATCGACGCCGGCGATCCGGTGGCGGTGCAGCTGTTCCAGGAGGCCCGCAACGTCCTCATGCCGCCGCCGCCCGGCCTGACGCCAGCGATGACCGACTCGCTCATCTCGCTGATCGAGGCCGAGTCCAAGTTGGAGAAGTCGCGGTTTGTGGGCATCCAGATCAGCGATCGCCCGTTCACGGCGCAGGATGTCGCCCGCGGGCGGATGCTCGTGCGCGGCGAGACGGCCCAGGTCGGCGGCGGACCGTCCTGCATCTCCTGCCACACGATCAGGGGCGTCGGCTCGCTCGGTGGTGGCCGGCTCGGACCCGATCTCACGAAGGTGTACGAGCGGCTGCAGGGGCGCAAGTCTCTCGCGGTCTGGCTCTCGGCCCCAGCCACGCCGACGATGCAGGCGGTGTTCCGACAGACGCCGCTGCAGGCGGAGGAGGTCCTGCCGATCGTCGCGTATCTCGAAGACGCGGCGCAGCGGGGTGGAGAGGACACGGGCGTTGGCAGGGCCACGTTCCTGCTGCTTGGCCTCGGCGGCGCCGCGGCCTGTCTACTGCTGATGGACGGGGCATGGCGCAACCGGTTCCGCGCCGTCCGCGGCCCGCTCGTGGACGCGGCTGGCTTCGGACGCGGACGGGCACGCGGAGGCAACCAATGAAAAACGGGACGATCACGTGGATCAAGGATGAGACCAACCCCGGGCTGCGCAAATGGGAAGAGTTCTATCGCAACCGCTGGCAGCACGACAAGATCGTCCGCAGCACGCACGGCGTGAACTGCACCGGCGGCTGCAGCTGGCAGATCTACGTCAAGAACGGCATCGTCACCTGGGAAATGCAGGCGCTGGACTACCCGTTGCTCGAGCCGGGCCTGCCGCCGTACGAGCCGCGCGGGTGCCAGCGCGGGATCTCCTACTCGTGGTACCTCTACAGCCCCTTGCGCGTGAAGTATCCGTACGCGCGCGGGCCGCTGCTGGATCTATGGAAGGAGGCCCGCGCCGCGCATGAGGATCCGGTGGAGGCGTGGCGATCGCTCGTCGAGAATCCGGAGGCGCGACAGCGCTGGCAGCGCGCGCGCGGCAAGGGCGGCTTCCGGCGTGCGGACTGGAGCACCGTGCTGGAGCTGATCAGCGCCTCGCTGCTCTACACGGCGAAGACGCACGGCCCCGATCGCATCGCGGGCTTCTCGCCGATTCCGGCGATGTCGATGATCAGCTACGCGGCGGGCTCGCGGTTCCTGCAGCTGCTCGGCGGCCTCTCCCTGTCGTTCTACGACTGGTACTGCGACCTGCCGGTGGCCTCGCCTGAGACATGGGGCGAGCAGACCGACGTCCACGAGTCGGCCGACTGGTACAACGCGAAGATGCTGGCGGTGATGGGGTCCAACCTCAACATGACCCGCACCCCCGATTGCCACTTCGCGGCGGAGGCGCGTCACAACGGCACGAAGATGTGGGTGTTCGCGCCCGACTTCAACCAGGTGGCGAAGTACGCGGACGAGTGGGTGCCGATCAACGCCGGGCAGGACGGCGCCTGGTGGATGGCGGTGAACCACGTGCTGCTCAAGGAGTTCCACCACGATCGGCAGGTGCCGTACTTCATTGACTACTGCAAGCACTACACCGACGCCCCGCTGCTGGTCGAGCTGCAGCCGAAGGCTAACGGCGAGTACCGGCCGGGGCAGCTGCTGCGGGCCAACCGCGTGGCCGGCTATACGGGCGTCGAGAACGGCGACTGGCAGTTCCTGATGTGGGACGAGGCGGCCCGCCGCCCCAAGATGCCGATGGGCACCGTCGGATTCCGCTGGGCGAAGCAGGACAAGGGCAAGTGGAACCTGCAGCTCAAGGACGGCGTCGACGGCAGCGAGATCGCGCCGGCACTGACGCTGCTGAAAGATTCCGACGAGGTGGCGCAGGCCCAGCTCGACGACTTCGGCCAGGGGCAGACGGTCGTGCGCGGCGTGCCGGCCCGGCGCCTCGCGCTGGCCGACGGATCCACGGTGCTCGTCGCCACGATCTACGACGTGCTCATGGCCCAGTACGGCGTGCCGCGCGGCCTGCCCGGCGCCTACCCCTCGAGCTACGACGACGACACGCCCTACACGCCGGCGTGGTCGGAGAAGTACACCGGGATGGGGCGCGACACGCTGCTGCGCTTCGCGCGCGAGTGGGGGTCCACGGCCGAGCACACGAAGGGCAAGAACATCATCATCATCGGCGCCGGGATCAACCACTGGTATCACGGCAACCTGATGTACCGCGCCGGCATCAACGCGCTGATGTTCTGCGGGTGCGTCGGCGTGAACGGCGGCGGGCTGGCGCACTACGTGGGCCAGGAGAAGCTCGCGCCTGGCGAGTCGTGGTCGTCGATCGCGATGGGCAAGGACTGGATTCCCGCGTCGCGCCTGCAGAACGCACCGAGCTGGCACTACGTGAACACCGACCAGTGGCGGTACGAAAAGTCGTTCACCGACTACCACACCGTGCCGCCCGACCAGCCGGCCGGGTCGATCGCGCAGGGCCACACGATCGACGTCCAGATCAAGGCCGTGCGCAACGGCTGGATGCCGTTCTATCCGCAGTTCAACAAGAACCCGATCGAGCTGGTGAAGGAGGCCGAAGCCGCCGGCGCCACCACCGACGACGAGGTGGTGAAGTACGTTGTCGACCAGCTCAAGGCGCGCAAGCTGCGCTTCTCGGTGGAAGACCCCGACGCGCCGGAGAACTGGCCGCGCGTCTGGTTCATCTGGCGCGGCAACGCGCTGATGTCGAGCGCCAAGGGGCACGAGTACTTCCTGCACCACTACCTGGGGACGCATACGAACAAGGTGGCGCAAGACCTGGCCGCCGATTCGGTCAAGGAAGTGGTGTGGCACGAGACGGCGCCCCAGGGAAAAATGGATCTGGTCGTCGACATCAACTTCCGGATGGACACCTCCGCGCTCTACTCGGACATCGTCCTGCCGACGGCGACCTTCTACGAGAAGGCCGACCTCAACTCGACCGACCTGCACACCTTCATTCACCCGCTGTCGGTCGCTGTGCCGGCGTGCTGGGAGTCGAAGAGCGACTGGCAGATCTTCAAGTCGCTCGCGAAGGCGTTCTCGGACATGGCGCCCCAGCACTTTCCGGCGCCCGTGAAGGACATCGTGGCGACGCCGCTCGCCCACGACACGGATGCCGAGATTGCCCAGCCGGCGATGAAAGACTGGATCACCGGCGAGATCGAAGCCATTCCGGGCAAGACGATGCCGGCGCTGCGGGTGGTCACGCGCGACTACGCGAACCTGTACAACCAGTTTTGTTCGTTCGGCCGGCTGGCGCGTGACAAGGGGATTGGCGCGCACGGCACCCACTACGCGATCGACGACGTCTACGACGAGGTACTGGTGTCGGGACCGACGGTGACCTGGGGCGGCGCGCGGTACCCATCGCTGGCGGCCGACGAGCACGTGTGCGATACCATCCTGCGCTTTGCGTCGGTGACCAACGGCGAGCTGTCGTACCGCTCCTACAAGAACATGGAAGAGCGGGTGGGCCTGCCGCTGGCGCACCTGGTGGAGAAGGACCGCGGCTTCCGGACCAGCTACAAGGACATCCAGGCGCAGCCGCGACGGTTCATCAACAGCCCCATGTGGTCGGGCCTGACCGCCAACGGCCGGGCGTACTCGCCGTTCACCTACAACGTGGAGGCGCTCGTGCCGTGGCGGACGCTGACCGGGCGCCAGCACTTCTACCTCGACCACCCGGGGTACCTGCAGTTTGGGGAGCACCTCCCGACCTACAAGCCGAAGCCGCTGCCCACGCAGTACGCCGACATCCGCTTCCAGAAGGAAGAGGGGCCGTCGAAGATGCTGAACTACCTGACGCCGCATGGGAAGTGGCACATCCACTCGACCTTCGGCGACAACCAGCGGATGACGACCCTGTCGCGCGGCGTGGAGCCGTTCTGGATGAACGACCACGACGCCGCGGAGCTGGAGATCAAGGACAACGACTGGGTGGAGGTCTACAACGACCACGGCGTGGTGGTCACGCGGGCGGTGGTGAGCGCCCGGATCCCGCCAGGCGTGTGCATCCAGTACCACTCCCCCGAGCGGACCTTCTCGGTGCCGAAGTCGCCGTTGCGCAACTACCGGCGGGCCGGCGGCCACAACAGTCTGACCCGGACGCGGCTGAAGCCGAATCTGCTGGTCGGCGGGTACGGACAGTTCACGTTCGCCTTCAACTACTGGGGACCGGTCGGGTGCAACCGCGACACGCACGTCCTGGTGCGCAAGCTCCCTGATCTGAAGTGGTGAGGCGGCGGGCAACCAGATCGACGTAGGAAAGGAGCACGGCCGTGGAGGTTCGTTCCCAGATTGCGATGGTGTTTCATCTCGACAAGTGCATCGGCTGCCATACCTGCAGCATCGCGTGCAAGAACATCTGGACCGATCGCAAGGGCACCGAGTACATGTGGTGGAACAACGTCGAGACGAAGCCCGGCACCGGGTTCCCGACGCAGTGGGAGAACCAGGACAAGTACGGCGGCGGCTGGGAGCGCACCGGCGGCGGCGATCTCCGGCTGAAGTCGACCGACAAGGCGCGCGTGGTGACCAACATCTTCCATCACCCGCACCAGCCGAGCATGGACGACTACTACGAGCCCTGGACCTACGACTACCAGCACCTGTTCAACGCGCCGGAGGGACAGGATCAGCCGACGGCCATCCCCATCTCGATGGTCACCGGCAAGTACATCGACATCAAGGCCGGCCCGAACTGGGACGACGACCTTGGGGGGTCGCCCGTCTACGCCGAGAACGATCCGAACCTTGCCGGGCTCACCGAGGAGCAGAAGGGGCAGCTGTCGGCCATCGAGCGGCTGGTGTTCTTCTACTTTCCGCGCATCTGCAACCACTGTCTGAACCCCGCGTGCGTGGCGGCGTGCCCGTCCGGCGCGCTCTACAAGCGTGGCGAGGATGGCATCGTGCTGCTCGACCAGACCCGCTGCCGGGGATGGCGGTCGTGCATCGCGGCGTGCCCGTACAAGAAGGTCTATTACAACTGGTCCACCGGCAAGTCCGAGAAGTGCATCCTGTGCTTCCCGCGGCTCGAGACCGGTCAGGCGCCGGCGTGCTTCCACTCGTGCGTCGGCCGCATCCGCTACCTCGGGGTGCTGCTCTACGACGCGTCGCGCCTCGAGCAGGCCGCCAAGAGCAACCTCGACGATCTGGTCGAGGCCCAACGATCGCTGATTCTGGATCCGCACGACCCCGCCGTGGTGGCGGCGGCGCGCGCCAGCGGCGTGCACGACTCGGTGATTGAGTCGGCCCAGCAGTCTCCGGTGTACAAGTTCGTCAAGATCTGGAAACTCGCGCTCCCGCCGCACATCGAGTACCGCACGCTGCCGATGCTGTTCTACGTGCCGCCGATGGCGCCGGTGATGGCGCAGCGCACGGGCGCCACGGTCGACGGCGTGTCTGGGGCTCTCTTCCACGACATCGACGAGGCGCGCGTGCCGATGAAGTTCCTCGCCAACCTGTTCGGCGCCGGACACGAAGGACCGGTGCGCTACGCGTTGCGCAAGCAGAAGGCCGTGCGTTGGTACCGGCGCCATCTGACGGTCGGCGACGTCAGCGCGGACACGGCGGCGCGGATACTGCGCGAAGCTGACTGCACGCCCGAGGAGGCCGACGCCATCTACCGGCTCACCTCGCTCTGCACGTTCGACGACCGTTTCGTGATTCCGCCGGCCCATCGAGAAGAAGCCATCGAGATGCTCGAGGACCCGATGGAGCACAAACAGGGCGCCGGCTTCGGGTTCATCGCCCGACCGAAGCGGGGGGAGTGATGGCCCGAGACCCAGCCCTGCTGGCGCTGCTGGCGCGCGCCCTCACTTACCCGGGTGCGGCCACGCCCGAGCTCCTGGCCGAGTGCAGCGCCGCGGGCGGGTGGGCCGAGCCCGCCGCTGCGGGCGAGCTTCGGCGGTTCGCGGAGGCCATGGCGGGCGACACGGTCGAGGTGATGCAGGAGTGCTTCACCGGCGCGTTCGACTTCGACCCCAAGGTCACCCTGGATATCGGCTGGCACCTGTACGGCGACAACTACGACCGCGGCGACTTCCTCGTGCGGATGCGCGAGGCGCTCGCGGCGCACGGTGTCGAGGAGGGTGTCGACCTCCCCGACCACCTGCCCCGCGTCCTGCTGCTGCTGGCCCGGATGCCGCCGGACGCCGCCGCTGAGCTCGCCGGCGCCTCCGTCGTCCCGGCCGTGGAGAAAATCCTCGGCGGGCTCGACGGCCACGGGACCCCGTACGAGCACGTCGTGAGGTCGGTTCACGCCGCGGTTTCAGGATTCGCGCGCGCCACCACTGGAGAAGCGCCCCATGTCTAGCACCGCCCTCGACCTTCTGTTCTTCGCGATCCTGCCCTACGTCGCGATCGTGGTGTTCTTCCTGGCCACGGTCGGGCGCTATTGGAACCGGCCGTTCTCGTACTCCAGTTACTCGTCGCAGTTTCTCGAGAACCGGTTTCACTTCTGGGCACTGGTGCCGTTTCACTACGGGATCCTGACGGTCTTCGCGGGCCATCTCGTGGCCTTTCTGGTGCCGCGCGGCATCCTACTGTGGAACGGCCAGCCGCTGCGGCTCTACATTCTGGAGGCCTCCGCGCTTGCGGCAGGCCTGCTCACGCTGGTGGGGCTTGTGGCGATCACGATCCGGCGCGTGAGCGAGCCCAAGGTCAAGGTGGTTACCAGCCACATGGACTGGATCGTGTACTCGTTGCTCCTGCTGCAGGTCACCACCGGCGTGCTCGTGGCGCTGTTTCATCCGTGGGGATCGTCGTGGTTTGCGGCCGCCGCCACGCCGTACCTGCTGTCGCTGCTGACGTTCAGCCCGGATCTGCAGTTCGTGGCGGGCATGCCGTTCCTGGCGAAGCTGCACATCGGAGGGGCGTTCGTGCTGATCGGGGTGTTCCCCTTCAGCCGGCTCGTGCACATCCTGGTGGTGCCGAACCCCTACTTGTGGCGGCGGCCGCAGGTGGTGCGGTGGTACCGGCGTCCGGCGCGGCAGTCGGCCTGACCGCCGGAGACAACGAGTACCGTCATGAATGGACGCATCGTAACCATTGTGTTGCTCGTCGGCACGGCGCTGGCCGGCACGCTGCTCGCGACGCGGATTGGCGCGGTTCGAATCCCCGGGAACCACCAGGGCTACGAGCCCGCGCAGCCGATCGCCTTTTCCCACCGGCTGCACGCGGGCGAATTGCAGGTGCAGTGCCTGTATTGCCACTCGGGCGCGGAAAAGAGCCGCCACGCGGGCATTCCGGCTGCCGGCACGTGCATGAACTGTCACCGCGTCGTGACGACGGCGTTTGGCGCCGTTCGCGCGGAAGACGACCTGGCCAAGAAGGAGAACCGGAAGCCGAATCTGCTGGTGTCGACGGAACTGCGGAAGCTGTACGACGCGCTGGCCGTCAGCCCGGCCGGCATGCTGCCGATTGCGGGCCGGGAGCCCGTGCCGATCGCGTGGACCAAGATCCACAACGTGCCCGACTTCGTGTATTTCGACCATCGCGGTCACGTCGCATCAGGCGTGACGTGTCAGCAGTGTCACGGGCCGGTGGAGACGATGGAGCGCGTGCGGCAGATGGAGACGTTGTCGATGGGCTGGTGCGTGAACTGCCACCGCCAGGTGAACCAGATCGGCGTGGCGGGCAAGACCGTCTACGCGTCAATCGACTGCGTGACGTGCCATTACTGATGCTGACGGGCGCGAGCGCGCGCGGATGGGCACTCCTGCGGGTGCCGGTGACAGGATGGATCCCGTGATGCCGAAGCACGACGAGAAGCACTACTGGAAGAGTCTCGAGGAACGCGACGGCGCGATCGACCCGGCCGCGCTTCCCGAGTTCCTCGCGGTGCCGTCCGGGGCCGACTGGCGGACGACGCGGCGCGGCTTTCTCGTGGCCGCCGGCTTCGGCCTCGCGGGGACCGCCTTGTCGAGCTGCTCGAGGGCCCCGGTGGAACGGGCCATCCCGTTCCTTCTGCAGCCCGAAGCGGTCACGCCGGGCCGCGCGTCGTTCTACGCGTCGACCTGCGCCGGCTGCAGCGCGGGATGCGGCCTGATCGTGAAGAGCCGCGACGGGCGTCCCATCAAGCTCGAGGGGAATCCCGATCATCCGGTCTCGCGCGGTGGCCTCTGCGCGGTCGGCCAGGCATCGATTCTTGGCCTCTACGACAGCCAGCGGCTCGACGCGCCCACACGCGAGGGCCGGCGGACGTCGTGGGACGAGGCCGACCGGGCCATTCTCAGCTCCCTCGCGGAGATCCGGCAGCAGCGCCGCCCGGTGCGGTTCCTCACGAGCACCATCACGAGCCCGACGACGCGGGCGACGATCGACGCGTTTCTCGCGTCGTTCGCCGACGCGCGGCACGTGACCTACGACTCGCTGTCGGCGTCGGCGGTGCTCGATGCCCACGAGCGGACGCACGGCGCCCGCCTGCTGCCTCGCTACCGGTTCGACCGCGCCGAGGTGATCGTCGGCGTGGACGCGGACTTTCTGGGCACGTGGATCTCGCCGGTCGAGTACACGGCCGGGTACCGCTCGGGCCGCACGCTCGGTGACGCGCTGGCGCGCATGTCGTTTCACGCGCAGATCGAGTCGCGGATGTCGCTGACCGGCGCCAAGGCGGATCTTCGCGTGGTCCTCGCGCCCGCTCAGTACGGTCTGCTGATGGCGCACCTGGCAGACCGGGTGGCGCGCCTGGCCGGCGCGAACTCACCGTTTGAGTTGCTGGCCGCGCCGCCCGTTGCGCCGGCGCTCGTCGACACGCTCGCCGAACGGTTATGGCACGCCCGCGAGAAGAGCCTCGTGGTCTGCGGCAGCAACGAGGTCGGCCTCCAGGTGCTGTGCAACGCGATCAACCACACGCTGGGCGCCTACGGCGGGACGATCGACCTCGACCGGCCGTCGTTTCAGCAGCAGGGGAGCGACCGCCAGATCGAGGAGCTGCTCGGCGATCTGTCGAAGGGCTCGGTGGCGGCGCTGCTCGTGGCCGGCGTCAACCCGGTGTACGAGTTGCCCGGAGGCGAGGCGCTGGCGCAGCACCTGAAGAAGGTGCCGCTTGTCATCAGCTTCTCGAGTCACCTCGACGAGACCTCCAGCCTCGCGCGCTTCGTTTGTCCCGATCGGCACTACCTCGAGTCGTGGGCCGACGCCGAGCCGGTGGCCGGCGCCCTCTGCGTCACGCAGCCGGTGATCGGGCCGATCGGCGGCACGCGGCAGCTCATCGAGTCGCTGGCGGCGTGGTCCGGCGCGCCCAAACCGGCCTACGAGCTGTTGCGCGAGAGCTGGATGACGCGCGTCTATCCGCGCCGCCTCGCGGACCAGCCGTTCGAGGCGTTCTGGGACCGGGCCGTGCACGACGGCTTCGTCGAGGTGGCGGCCAACGCCCCAGCGGGGCGCACGTTTGCGGCCGCCGCTGCATCGGTACCGGCCGCGGCACCCGCCGCCGCCGGTACGCTGGCCCTGGTGCTCTATCCCAAGGTGGCCATGCTCGATGGGCGCGGCGCCCTCAATCCCTGGCTCCACGAACTGCCCGATCCGATCACCAAGACCACGTGGGACAACTACGCGTGCCTGTCGCCGGCGGCGGCGTCGGCGCTGCACGTGGCCGAAGGCGACATCGTCCGGATCGAGGTGGGCGGGGGCTCGGGGCCATCGAGCGCCATCGAACTCCCCGCGTGCCTCCAGCCCGGCCAGCACGACGGGGTAGTGGCCGTCGCGCTCGGTTACGGCCGGATGGGGACCGAGCGCTTCGCGAAGGTGGGTCCGCGATGGCTCGAGGCGCGGCCGACGGTGGGAGACGACGGCCGGGTGGGCAAGAACGCGGCGCCCCTGGCCTCGCTGTCGGACGGCGCGCTGCGCTACAGCGGTGCGCCGGTGCGGGTCGTCAAGACCGGACGCCGGCGCGACCTGGCGGTGACGCAGTCGCACCACTACATCGCCGTGCCGGCGCATCTCGCGCCGGCGGGCGGGGCTCGGCGGCCGATCGTGCAGGAGACGACCCTGCCGGCCTACGTGAAGGACCCGGCGGCCGGTTCGCACGGTCACCATGAAGCGAAGGAGGACCTGTGGCCGTCGGATCATTCGTACCCGGGTCGCCGCTGGAAGATGGTGATCGACCTCACGGCCTGCACCGGCTGTTCGGCGTGCGTCATTGCCTGCCAGGTGGAGAACAACGTGCCCGTGGTGGGGCGCGACGAGGTGCGGCGCCACCGGGAAATGCACTGGATGCGCATCGACCGCTACTACGCCGACCGTGCGGATGGCGGCGTCGACGTGATCCAGCAGCCGATGCTGTGCCAGCACTGCGAGAACGCGTCGTGCGAAACCGTGTGCCCGGTGCTCGCGACCGTGCACAGCGAAGAAGGCCTCAACCAGCAGGTCTACAACCGGTGCGTGGGCACGCGCTACTGCGCCAACAACTGCCCCTACAAGGTGCGCCGGTTCAACTGGTTCGACTATCCACGCGAGGACCGGCTGCAGCACCTCGTGCTCAATCCCGACGTGGTGGTTCGCTCGCGCGGCGTGATGGAGAAGTGCAGCATGTGCGTGCAGCGGATTCAGGACGCCAAGGTCGAGGCCAAACGACAGGGGCTGCCGCTCTCGGACGGTGCGGTGCAGACGGCCTGCCAGCAATCATGCCCGGCAAAGGCCATCACGTTCGGCGACGCGAACGACCCGGAGAGCCGCGTGGCCCGGCTGCTCAAGGACCCCCGGCACTTCCGCGTGCTCGAGGAGCTCAACGTGAAGCCGTCGGTGGGGTACCTGACGCTGATCCGCAACCGGGCCGAGGGCGAGGGTGGGGGAGCAACGGGCCATGAGTGAGCACGCAGTGTCGCTTCGCGCGCCGCTGATTACCGGCGACAAGTCGATCGCGCAGGTCACCGACGACGTCTGCGCGCCGATGGAGGGGCGGCCGACGGCCCTGTGGTGGGGCGCCTTCATCGTGGCGTTTGCGGTCATGCTGCTCGGCGTGGCGGCGGTGTCCTATCAGATCGCGACCGGCATCGGCACCTGGGGGGTGAATCGGACGGTCGGCTGGGCGTTCGACATCACCAACTTCGTGTTCTGGATCGGCATCGGCCACGCGGGCACGCTCATCTCCGCCATCCTGTTCCTGCTGCGCCAGCGATGGCGCACGTCGGTGAACCGCGCCGCCGAGGCGATGACGATCTTCGCGGTCATCTGCGCCGCCATCTTTCCGCTGATTCACATGGGCCGGCCGTGGTTTGCCTACTGGGTGTTACCGCTGCCCAACACGCGCGGCTCGCTGTGGGTGAACTTCCGGTCGCCCCTGCTGTGGGACGTCTTCGCGATCGGCACCTACTTCACCATTTCGGTGGTCTTCTGGTACGTGGGGCTGCTGCCGGACCTGGCGACCGTGCGCGACCGGATCAAGGAGGGCGCGCGCCGCCGGATCTTCGCGTTCTTCAGCCTGGGCTGGAACGGGTCGTACCGCACGTGGCACCACTACGAGGCGGTGTACCTGCTGCTGGCCGCGCTCGGCACGGCGCTGGTGGTGTCGGTGCACTCGATCGTGAGCATGGACTTCGCCACCTCACTGGTGCCGGGCTGGCACACCACGATCTTCCCGCCCTACTTCGTGGCCGGCGCCATCTTCTCGGGCATGGCCATGGTCCTCACCCTCATGATCATCGCCCGCAAGACGATGCGGCTCGAGAACTACATCACCATTCGCCACGTGGAGATCATGGCGAAGCTGGTGCTCACCACCGGCAGCATCGTGGGGCTCGCCTACGCGACGGAGTTCTTCATCGCCGCTTACTCGAACAACCCGTACGAGCAGTTCGTGTTCATCAACCGCGCGTTCGGGCCGTTCGCCTGGGCCTACTGGATCATGGTGAGCTGCAACGTGATCGCGCCGCAGTTGTTCTGGTTCAAGCGCGTGCGCACCAACCTGGCCGCCGTGTTCGTCCTCTCGCTGTTCGTCAACGTGGGCATGTGGTTCGAGCGTTTCGTCCTCATCGTCACGTCGCTGCATCGCGACTATCTGCCGTCGAGCTGGGCCGACTACGCGCCGACCAGCGTCGAGCTGGCGACGCTGGCGGGCAGCTTCGGCCTGTTCTTCACGTGTTTCCTGCTGTTCTGCCGCTTTCTGCCGGTGATCGCGATTAGCGAAGTGAAGGCGGTCGTGGCGCACGATCGGCGCACGTTTGGAGGAGGGAGATGAGCCGGCGGATCTTCGTTGGCGTCTTCGAAGACGAGGCCGACGTCATCGCGGCCGCTGACGCGTCCCGGGCGCAGGGGTTTGCGATCGTCGACGCGTTCACGCCGTACGCCGTGCACGGGCTCGACCGGGCTATGGGCCTGAAGCCGTCGTGGCTGCCGTGGGCGTGCTTCGGCCTGGGCGCGGCCGGACTGGCGTTTGCCACGTGGTTCCAGTTCTGGACCACCGCGGTCGCCTGGCCCATCAACGTGGGAGGCCGGCCGTGGAACTCGCTGCCGGCGTTCGTGCCGGTGATGTTCGAGTTGATGGTCCTGTGCGCCGGCGTGGGCGTCGTCGTGACGTTCGTGATCGCGCGGCGGCTCGGCCCGTGGCGGGCGCCTGAGATTCCCGACCTTCGCGCCACCCACGACCGTTTCGTGCTGGTGCTGGACGGCGGGGCGTCGGATCCGCGCGCGGTGCGCCGCGTGTTCGCGGACTGCCGCGCCGTGGCGATCGAGGAGCGGGACGTGGAGGACCGGCGATGAGGCTTGGTGTCAACCTGCTGCTGGCGCTCGTGCTGGTGGCCATCGTGAGCGTGTACATGGGCCTGAGCGCGGACCCCACCCGGCCGAACCGGGAGTTCTTGCCGAACATGGTGCGGTCGGTGGCGGCGGACGCCTTTGCCCCCAGCACCGTGTTCGCAGGTGGCCAGACGCTTCAGTCGCCGCCGCCCGGCACCATCGCGCGCGGCCTGCCGCCGTTGCACTACACCGACTCGCCCGAAGACGCTGCCCGCGCGGGCGTCGAGTTGATCAACCCGTTCGCCGCCGACGATCGGGCGGCGCTCGCACGCGGCGCCGCGGTCTTCACGAATATTTGCGCCGTGTGCCACGGCGCCGGCGGCCTTGGCGATGGCCCGGTCACCCTTCGAGGGGTGCCGCCGCCTTCGTCGTTTTTCGCCGAGAACGCGCTCAAGATCAAAGACGGCCAGATGTTTCACATCCTGACGTACGGGCAAAAGA
>JBCKZH010000086.1:0-15641 GCA_038919385.1 Vicinamibacterales bacterium
GTGTTTGGAGGGCGCCCGGCTGCTTACTTGCGAGGGATAGCGATTTCTATTGGTTGATAGTCAGTGAAGCCGGGACCTACTGGACTCTGAAGTCGAGTTCTCAGGACTAGCTTGTGCGGGTCCGATGCGTTCAGAATGTTATAGCTGTTCCGTCCCACCACGTTGAGGTGACCTCGACTCACGCCAAGACTGCCACCGCCGATGATTCGCACCATTCCATCAAGTCTAGTAATCGATGCGTCTGTTGGATGCACGAAGCCGTCGGCGATTCTACGCACCTCTGCATAGTACGGTTGATGCTGATGTCCGTGTAAGACCAGGTGCATGCCACTGCTAATAAGGAACCGCAGGATCGCCTCAGCATCGAGGCTAATGCTCACATGTTTCTCCGAAGTGGGCACCTCTTCCACATAGTTCACCGGCAGGAGGTGGTGATGCATAAGACACAGCCGGATATCGCCGTCATCCTTCGGAAGTGCCGCCAGTACCTTATAGGCGGAATGAATCTGGCTCTGGCCTACAAATCCGAGTCCAGCCGTGGCCTTCGATTCGATTCGGCAACTGTTCAAGGCGACGATTGTGAAGACGCGTCCTCCGATGCCGAAACGCGCGATCCGAAGGAAATCAGGCCTGCTGGGAGCCTGATAAAATGATGAGGAGAACCTAGAGTAATTAAGCTCGGCGTTCTCGTCGATATCCGCTCCGTCCGTTCGCCATTCAATGTCGTGATTGCCCGGTACCGCCAGTACCTGGCTTCGATGAAGCCCGAGGGCATTCGCGAGATCGAGTAGGAAGGACTCGGCATTCGCGAATTCATGTGACTCGCCGCGCCAGGTGAAGTCTCCGGTTGCAAGGACAAGTGCGACATCATCTGAGCCGATGCCTGCGGCGGGAAGATCGGACAGGAGCGCGTCAAGCATCCGCTCCTTGCCCGTTTTCGTCGATGTCGCCAGATGATTGCGATAGGCATGCTCATCGCCAAAGTGAAGGTCGCTAAGATGGAGAATGAAGTGGCCTTTGGATTTCCAGATTCCGTGATCGATTGGGCGAACAATGTTGGGACGAGCAAGTAGGCCAACATCGTCCGTTGGAGTTACCAGCCAAAGGCTGACGTTGCTGTCTAGGAATGGCACATTCGCAACGGTCTGGCCGATCGCGTCCTGATGCAGGGCGGTAATAGAGTAGGGGGATGCTTTTCTGTTTTCGGTCGAGAAGACATAATTGGTCAACACCGAGGCGATGGTTCCGATTTCATGAATGTGCCCAATCTCGAACCAGGCCGGCAGTTCTTTCTTCTCGTAGTAGTCTGGGCACTTGAGCTTGTCGGGAGGTGCGAGCAGCTTGCCGCCCGGCTCGTAATGGACCCGTAACAGCGGTGCGGAGAATACGCGTTGGTCGCCAGAATCGACAAACAAGACGCTGTTCTGTCCCGCGACAAGGTCCTTGCTGACGATGGTTAATCCTGGGTCAGGCATTGTCTCGGCAGGTTTCTTCCACCAACCCCACAGTACTGTTCCTTGGCGCGCGACCACATTGTTGTGCTCTTCAATGGTCCGGACTCCCTCCGTCAGGTCGCGAAAGCGCAGTAACACCTTGTCTGGCATTCCTCAGTCCTCAAAGATGATTGAGTCAAGGAGCTGCCTTGACTCACGGTCAATGTCTGCCGAAGCTAGTGCGCGCCGGAGATTGTCGCCTTGCATTGCGGCCGCTGAAGTCTCCTTGAGCCGAGCTACAAGGCGGCACGGGTCTGAGGTCATGAATCCGTGTCCGCGTGATGTCAATACGTTCGCCTGCGAACGCTGGGGATCGCGGCGACTCGGCGAAGTGAGGACTCTGGTCCAGCCAGCTGGCAAGAACACCAGGCGGTGATCGTGGGGATGTTGATTTACGTCCACGAAGAATCGAATTGCACCTAGGTTCACTTCAACCCAAGGAGTGCCTTCTAGGGGAATGGCCTTGAAGGTTGCGATATCCGTAAGATCAGAGAGTTCCGCAACAACAATGTCCGCGGTTTTCCACGAATCGATGCCGGCAATTCCGGCAGCCTGAAGCTCTGCCCGTTCGAAGGAAGGCACGGCGTAGTCGGCGAAGGCGGACAGCGTCCAAAGCTTGACCCCCGCTTCGAGTAGCGGGTGCATGACTGCGTTCCGCTCCGCCGTGGCTCCCGGCCGGGTTAAGACTGGAAACAATGAGAATATGAATGTGCCAGCTGGCGCGAGATGGTGAGCGCGCGCTAACCATGTCGCATAGTACTCAGGGTACCAGGGAGGGTCGAAGAAGACGATATCGAACTCGCCCACATACGGGTCCGGTATCTCATCACGTGCATCGTAGGTGACATGAACGTCGCCGGTGTCCCCAGCCATATCCGCGAGGGCTTGAAGGACTGTAGTGTCTACTTCGAAGAGTGCCCTGCTCGTGCCCAAGTGGCGATTGGCAAACCACTCATAAAGTCGAGGGGTGCCAAGGAACGCGATTCGCGCGCCAGACCAGTCTCTGAGTTCGGCGATCTTAGCGCAGGTGTCGGATGAGAAATACCATGACGAGAGCACCGGATTGCCCTCAAGTCCACTCAGTCTGGAGCTGTCTTCTTTCTGACGCAAAGCCCCAAGTGCAGGGATCGTCGTCCACCGCATCTCGCCAAGCAGGTTCGAAAGGGCCCTTGCCACGACACTTGGGAATGCGCCCTTGCATCCGCGCACCAATTCCGAGAACGAGGCGGGCGATCCACCCGCCACGAGATCGCGGATCTGCGCGTCCAGGGCTTTGGAATAGACGTCGGTAGACGCCTGACGTGCCTCCGCATGGCTATTGCGGTTCAATGGGTATGCCATGTTTTGCAGGGACACTCGCCACAACTGTTCTTTGTGAGTCGCCGACGGACGGGATGCGGAGCGAGGACATTCCGTACATCAAGCAATGAGCAATGTACCGCGCGTCAACATAGTCCTTGAGCAGGAGGCACTGAGCAAGGAAGCGGCGCCACTCAGACTCCTCAACGAGCCGGGTGCCATAGAAATGTAGCGAATGCTCTGAGCGAACCACTAGGCCGGGGGCGCCGAGCTGACGGAAGGCCTCCGAAACAAACGCGATATTCTCGAAAGTAGGATCGCACACGAAGTCGACCATCGGCGCTTGCAGTGTTGCGCCGCTCGCCAGTTTGCATCTTGAAGCGATCGCGAGTGCTTTGTTCTGTGCGGACGCCTCCTGCAGGGCTAGGCGAATAGCGGCCTCATCGAAGGCGCGTACTTGAACTGGCGCGATATCGCTTGGGTCGGGCTCAGAGTGATGAAGCCACGCGGCGACTTTCGTCGGCAAGTCACGAGTGTTGTCGGCTCGGCGCATCGCTCCAGGCGCCTTAAAGTAACGGACGAAGTAGCAGGTATCAGCTTCACCCAGGCCCAGAATACGTGGCAATCTCGCTACGACGGATTGTACCGCCATCCCAATGGGCACGGAGTCGACTGAATCCAATGGCATTCTTTCAATCCTGCTGGGCGGGTCAATTGTAGTCTCAGTCCGTGTTCGGTACTCAGTTCGGTTGGGGCGGTCCAATGAGGTTAGCCAGGCCAACCCTTACGCCGGCAATGTTAACGTGAGACAGCCTGCACCCTGAGGTGAGCGTCCACCCAGAGTGATCAAGCCGAGCCTTTCTGTCGTTCATGGTTCATGTGTAAGGAGGAAGTCGAGGCTCGATCCAGTTCCGGATTAACCGGCCGGGAACAGCAGGGCGCGCGCCCACTCGTTCTTCGCCGACAGGTGATACACCAGCGCGCGTGACAGCTCCGGCACCCACGCCGCGGCCGGCACGAAGCCGGTGAACATCAGCCCGTGCTCCTCGTCCACGCACCACGCACCCAGTTGGTGCGCATCCGGCTCGAGCCGTTCGTTCGCGTTCAGCCGCTGGGCCACCATCGCGTCCGGTTCCACGGGCAGCTTCAATCGCATCAGCAATCCGCTCCCCAGTGACGGGTGCTTCGCTTCCGCATCCAGTTCAAGGTGCGCGTGCGCGTCGGTGGCGAACTCGAGGTCGGCGTCAACGCGGTGCATATCGTTGGTGGCTAGAAGCCACGGCCGCGGCTCCACATACACCAACTGCCCGAACTCATCAGGCTCGAACTCCACATGCACCAACTGCGCGAGCTCATCGGGCTCGAACGGCGAATCCGCCTCGCCGCGCTGCCGGTAGATCTCGAGAATCCCGACCATCTCGTCCGGCGTCAGCCGCATGCCCTGCATCGGGTGGGGGGAGGCCGCGACCTGGCCGCCGAAGGCATCGGCGAGCTCCGCCGCTTCGGCATAGGCGTCGGCCATCTGCAGCGCCATGGTGTGGAGCGCGATGGTTTGCGCCAGTTGGTAGTTATCGGCGGTGAGGGAGACCGACGAATGCAGGCTGATGGTGCGCGCCACCGGATCGGCGACATACGCGCTGAGGGATGCAAACCGGTTCACGGCCGCCAATCGTGTCCAGGTGGAGTCGTCCATGGGCACGCCGCCGATCAAGTCGGTCTCGACATGCAGGGTGGTCAGCTGCACGCCCTGGAACTCACGGGCCGGCGCCATCCACACGCGCTGCGCGAGTGACGACGCCCACCAGGTGAAGGAGGTGCGTTCCTGGACCGCCCACGCGGCTTCGATCTGCATTCGGGCGGTCAGAAACCGCAACACCTCTTCGACGAATTCCACGTTACTCCTGCCAGCAATGGTACATCGCAATGGCGGCCGCGGTCGTCACGTTCAGCGAGTCCACGGCCGCCGTCGTCGGAATGCAGACGCGGAACGTCGAGGCGGCCATCGCCGGTTCGGTCAGGCCGTCGCCTTCGGCGCCGATGAGCAGGGCGACCTTGGCGTGGCGGGGGAGATCCCGCAGGGGCAACGCGTCGTGACGCGGCGTCAGCGCCGCGACGGTAAAACCGCCGGCCTTGAGATCGGCAATCGCACCCGGCCACTGCGGCGCGGTCACGAATGGCACGACTAGCGACGCAGCCATCGATGTGCGGATCGCTTTGCGATAGAGCGGGTCGCCGCATGATGGCCCCAGCACCACCAGCTCTACCCCGAATGCGGCAGCGGTGCGAAACAGACCGCCTACGTTGTCGGGATTGCTGACGCCTTCCATCATCAACACGCGCGACAGCGGTCCGCTGGCGATGCGATCGAGCACAGGCAACCCCGTAGAAGGGGTTGCCTCCACCTGCAGGCGGTGCGCCAACGCAAGGCAGCCGCGATGGATGTTGAAGCCTGCGAGGGCATTCATCAGCGTCTGTTTGACGATGAAGATCGGCGCGTTGGACAGGTGGAGCACGTCGCTCAGGTTCTCGGCGGCAGCTGGTGTCAGCAGAATCGACTGCATCTCCCAGTGACGGAGTTCCAGCAGCCGCCGCACGACGAGCCGGCCTTCGGCCACAAACACACTGCGACCGATCAGCGCCGCGGGATCGTTGAGGTATTGGTAGTCCGCGACCCGCGGGTCATCCAGCGTGTCGATGGCGATCGGCAGCATCTGAATCCCAATTGTATCCACGGTTGGTGTTGACGCTGGTTTCGGCCGGCGTGCTCAGCCGCAAGCGAACCGCGAACAGCGAATAGCGAATAGCGAACGACGCCCTACGTCCACTCGTTTTTCTGGACCACCGGCATCTGCAGCGCACGCTCGCGGTCGAGGTCGAGCGAGCCGACGTGCAGCGACAGCGGGGACTGCACCCACTTGTAGATCGACTGCGAGAAGAGCACGGTGAACCGCGACGCGCATTTGTCGAGCGTCGCGGGATCCATCCGCGGGAAGAGCGCCTTCAGGGCAGTGGCCACTTCGCCCGGCGACATCTTTTCGCCGGCATACAGATGCAAGCAGGCGTCGAGCACGGGGAAGGGCATCAACTCGTGCTCGGCGACCTGCGCATCCGCGAGTTCAGGACCGGGGTCGGTACCCAGCGTCGCCGACACGCCCTTGAAGCCGAATCGGCGCTCCAGGCGTTCGAGCAACGCAATCACCACGGTCTTCGGCACGTTGGCGATCACCGACAACGCGCCTTCGAGATCGCCGCCGATGGTGGTGTAGCCGACGGCCTTCTCGCTCATGTCGCCGGTTTGCAGGAACAAGGCGCCCGATGAGTTGGCCCAGTTCCACATCCGCTGGCCGCGCACGCGCGCCTGGATGTTCTGGCGCGTCAGTTCCGTAATGGCCTTGCCGCCAAGCATCTCGGTGGCCGCCGCCACTTCACGATCCGTGGCTTCGTCGATCGCGATCGTCATCAGCGAGACGCCGAGCTCGTCGGCGAGCTGTTGTGCCGCACGCTTCGTCTCCGGCTGCGAGTGCCGGCTCGGCATGTAGAACGCGGAGGTCATCGCGCCGCCAGTGATGAGTTGTGACGCGCGCCAGGCGACCAGCAGCGTCAGCATCGAATCGCGTCCGCCCGACAGGGCGAGACCGAGCGAGGTGAAGGCGCCGGTCTTCTCGTAGTAACTCTTCACGCCGAGGGCGAGTGCTTCGAAGAGATCATCCAGCGCCCGCTCGCGCGGATCCGCGGCCGGGCCGCGGCTGGCGGGCAGGAAGAAGCTGCCGCCGTCCGGTGACGGATACACGAGTGCCGACCGATCCGCGGTAGGTGCGGTCACGCGTACGACCGGCACGGTTTCCCGCTGCAGGTGGAACGCCTCGCAGTCGCTGCGCCATGTCGTGTTCTCCATGCGCAGCCGTCGCGTCCGGTCGAGATCGACGATGGCTGACCACCAACCGAGTTCGAAGCGCGGCGCCTCGAACACCAGGCGGCCGTTCTGGAAGATGAAGCCGCCGCCGTCGTAGATCAGCCCGTCCTGCCCGCCCACGGCGTTGGCGTAGAGCAGCACCGCCTGGTTGTCGGCCGCGCGCGTCGCCAGCATCTCGCGGCGCGTGGAGTCAATGCCCATGCGGTACGGAGAGCTCGACAGGTTGACGACAATCTCGGCGCCGGAATAGCAGCGCCTGCGCATCGGGCCATCGGGTGACCACGCGTCCTCGCACACTTCGACGGCGACCTCGCCGAAGTCGAAGGCGAACAGGTAGTCGCCGAGCGGTACGCCACCAGCTTCTAATGCGAGTCCAGGACCGCCACGCGAGAACGTGCGGCCTTCGTAGAAGACGTTGTAGGTGGGCAGCTTCTCTTTGGGAACCAACCCGACGATCGCGCCGCGATGGACGACGGCGGCGGAGTTGAACAGTTGGGCGCCCACCGACACGGCGAGGCCGAGGACGTAGACGGTGTCGTAGCTGGAGGTTTCGGCGGCAAAGCGATCGAGCTCGCGGCGCTGGCCATCCAGAAATCCGCGCCACTGCACCAGGTCTTCCGGCGGGTAGCCGCCAATGGCTTGCTCGGGGAACGCGCCAAGGGTGACGTCGGCCTCGCCCATGGCGCGGGCGACCTCGATCAGGCGGTCGACGTTGGAGATGACCGCCCCCACCGTGGGGCTGACGCTGGCTACGGCCAGTTTGGCCAGACGCATATCTGAGTCAGCTTAGCAGGGTTCGCGCCGTGCCCGCTACGACGCCGTGTGCAGTTCCAGGATGTCCTGGATCTTCGCCATCTCGTAGGCGACGTCGTGACACCACACGCCGAAGCCGCCTTTCGCGTTCACGCCCGTTACCCACGCGCTCATGGCCGATAGCTTGGCGCGGTGCTGGTCGTTGTCCTCGCCCTTCACTTCGAGCACCAGCGTCAACTGGCATTGGCGCTGGCGCCCGAGGTGCTCGCCAAGGCCGCATAGGGTTCATCGACATGAACTGGGGCGGCACGATTTGCGCGGCGGCCGGCGCTGCCATGCACGTGGCCGGTCGCGGTTAGCGACGCGAGCAGTTACTTCGTCAGTGGGGTCTCGCCGAGCCACCGCGACGCGTGAGGCACCTTACGGCGCTTGAGACCGAAGTGCTGCACGGCGTAATGCTCCAGGTGGGTCATGGCGTCGGCCACCGAGTCGGTCACAAGCATCAAGTCCAGGTCACCCGCCGACACCGTGCCGGCCTCGACCATGGTACGCATCATGGCGAGAAACGGCGCCCAGTAGTCGCGCCCCATCAGCACGACCGGGAACTGCAGGATCTTCTTCGTTTGGATCAGCGTGAGCGCATCGGAGAGCTCGTCGAGTGTTCCCATACCACCCGGCAAGACGACGAAGGCATACGAGTACTTGAGCAGCAGCACCTTCCGCACGAAGAAGTAGTGGCAAGTCACCCAGCAATCCAGATATGGGTTATGGCCTTGCTCCAGCGGCAGCTTGATATTGCAGCCGACCGATCGCCCGCCGGCTTCGCGCGCCCCGCGATTGGCGGCTTCCATCACGCCGGGGCCGCCGCCCGTCATCACCGTGAACCCCATCTTCGCCAGGGCGCCCCCCACCTCGCGCGCCATGGCGTAATAGCGATGGTGCTCGTCAAAGCGAGCCGAGCCAAACACCGTGACGCAGGGCCCAACGAAGTGCAAGACGCGAAAACCGTGAATGAAATCGCGCATCGCCCGCATCAGCAGCAGAAAATCCCGGACCCTTGAATGGGGGCCTTCCAGCAGTACGCGGTCCGGTTCAGGCATGTAGGGAATAGTGTAGAGTTTATTTTCTATGGTCCGACAGGTTAGCTTTGTCTTTGCCGGCCTGGTGTCGGCTCTGCTTGCGTCGCCGACCCTGGCTATCTCCCAGACTATCCCACCGGCGGCCACACAAACCCCAGGCACCACAACGCGCGGCAGCGTGGTCGACATTTCCGGCGGGGTGATTCCCGACGCCGAAGTCGTCGTCCGCACCCGTGACGGACGGTCACTGACCGTGCGCACCGACGGCGATGGCAAGTTCGACGCCGGCGCGCTTGCCTCGCAGGTGCGCGTGACCTCCGAGGGCTTCGAGCCGGCTGACGTGGCGGTGAGCGGGTCGGGTCCGGTCTACGTCGTGCTGCGTCCCCTGAATTTTGCCGACTTGGTGGTCGTCACGGCCACGCGCGGTGCCGAACGCTTACCCAGCGCAGCCAGCGCGACGGTGATCACCTCCGCCGAGTTGAATAACATGGCGGCCGGCGCGCTCGATGATGCGCTGCGGTCCACGCCGGGCTTCACGCTGTTCCGGCGCAGTTCATCCCGCGTCGCCAATCCGACGACGCAGGGTGTCACGCTGCGGGGCGTGTCCGGTTCGGGCGCCAGCCGCACCCTGGTACTCGCCGACGGCGTGCCGCTGAACGATCCGTTTGGCAGCTGGGTGTACTGGAACCGCATACCGTCAGCGGCCGTGGATCGGGTCGAGGTGGTGCGGGGCGCAACCGGTGACCTCTATGGCGCGGGCGCGCTCGGCGGCGTGATTCAGGTGTTAACGGTGCAGCCCAGCCGCTCTCGTGCGCGCGCCACGTTCGAGGGCGGCTCGCACGATACGTTTCGCGGCTCGTTGTTCGCCGCAGCCGAACGTGAAGGCTGGGCCGCGACGGGAGCCTACGAAGGGGTCCGCACCGACGGCGCATTCATCGTCGGTTCCGAGGTGCGCGGCGTGGTCGACAGGAAGGCCGACAGCGACTACCAGACCGGGTTCGTCACCGCGGGCCGCCGGCGCGATAACTGGCACGCGACGTTTCGCGGCGCTGCCTACACCGAAGAGCGCGGCAACGGCACGCCGATCCAGGTGAACTCCACCGACTGGCGGCAGTTCTCGCTCGTAGCAGGCGGGCTGGTGGGCGGCGGCGTCCTGCAGGTCCAGACCGCGGCCAGTAACCAGGACTACTATCAGACGTTCTCGTTTGTCGCGGCCGGACGCGCCACCGAGCGACTCACGTTCGCGCAGACCATCGACACATCGCACGCCATGGCCAACGGCCAGTGGACACGGCCAATGGGACGCGTCACGATGATCGTGGGCGCGGACTATCGCCGCACCGAGTCGTCACAGGACGAATTGCGCTATGCATTGGTCACTGGCGTGAACACCCAGAGCGGCCCATTCGTGTCGGGCGGTACCGAGACGGTGGGTGCCGTCTATGCCCGGGCGAACGTGTCGGCGACCAACGCGCTCACGTTCGAACTGGGAGCGCGCGCCGACAGGTGGAACTCGGAGCCGCTGAACGCCGCGGACCCGGCCAAGCAGGTGAACTTCGTCAGCCCGCGTGGCGCCGTGGCCTATCGGCTCGGCCGCTACCAGATGCAGGCGTCGACGTACTACGCCAACCGCACGCCCAACCTCAACGAACTGCATCGTCGATTTGCCGCCGGCACCGCGATCACCATCGCGAATCCGCAGTTGGAGCCCGAAACGCTGACCGGTGTCGAAGGCGGCGTTCTCACCCAGTTTGCGCGCGCCTCGATTCGCGCCACGGCGTTCTTCAACGACCTGGATGGCGCCATTGCCAACGTCACGTTGACGCAAACGCCCACGCAGACCGTTCGCCAGCGCCAGAACTCGGACAGCATTCGCGCCAAGGGCGTCGAGTTTGAAGTGGACACCCGGCTGACCGCAACCTTAAGCGCCAACGGACAAGTGGTGCTGACGTCGAGCCACTTCCGCGGATCGGTGGCGACACCGGCCCTCGCCGGCAGAAACGTGCCGCAGGTGCCGGCCTTCCAGGGCGGCTTCGGCCTGACCTGGGCTGAACCGCGCTGGTTCACGGTCGCGACGCAGGTGCGTTTCAGCGGCGAGCAGTTTGACGACGACCTGAACACCGCGTCGTTCAAGCTGGGCGCCTATTCGGTGTGGGACGCCAACCTGAGCCGCGCGATTGTGCGCGGGCTCAACGCGTTTGTGGCCATCGAGAACATCACCGACGCCGAGTACGACACGGCCCGCACGCCGCTGCGC
Source organism: Vicinamibacterales bacterium (assembly GCA_038919385.1). Classification (GTDB taxonomy): domain Bacteria; phylum Acidobacteriota; class Vicinamibacteria; order Vicinamibacterales; family UBA2999; genus 12-FULL-67-14b. The sequence continues at coordinate 10,795 of JBCKZH010000086.1, forward strand.
TCCATCGGCTGGCCGCGGACGGTGCGCGTCGGCGCGCGCGTCAGCTGGCAGTAAGCCACCGATTGAACAGCCACCGATTAGACACAGATTGGACACAGATCTAATTCTCTGATCCCGGACCCCGGATCCCGGATCCCGGATCCCGCTACAATCAGAGAGTGCCCGGCATCATCCTGTTCGACGGTGAGTGCGCCTTCTGCGAGGGCGCGGTGCGCTTTATCGCGACGCGCGACGGCGGGTATTTCCGGTTTGGCGCGTCGCAGTCGCCTCAAGCGGCTGAACTGTTCGCGACCTTTGGCGTCACGCGCGAGGCGACGCGCAGCATCATCCTGATCGACGACGGCCAGATCTACCTGCGATCGACCGCCTCCCTGAAGATTGCGAGCCACTTGACGGCGCCCTGGCGATGGGCGAGCGCGCTGTTGTGGGTGCCGCGCCCCATTCGCGATAGGGCTTATAACATGGTGGCCGCGGTCCGGCGGCGCATCGCTGGCGTCTCGAACGCCTGCGAAATTCCACCGCCGGAAATTCGCGCGCGGATGATCTAGCGGCCCGACCGCCAAGGCCGGGCGAATGGGGATACCATGGCGAGCGAAATGCTCACCCGACCGGTGCTTGTCGTTCTCGTCACCGCCACGATGGCCGCCTGCACGGCAAATCAGTCACCGACCGCACCGACGACTGTCACCGCTAGGCCATCTCCGCCGATCGTGGTGCCACCACCCACGACCGTGCCCGGTGTGTTGAGTCTGGTGATGCCGATCGACCTGTCGGACCTTGCGACCACCGCGTTCGGCCTCGCGCCGTACGGGTACCACGGCGCCGATCATGCGGAGGACGGGCATCCTGGGTGGGACGTCGAGTATCGCGTCGGCGGCCAGGTCCGCGCCGCCGCGGCGGGCACGGTGCAGAGCGTGTTCCCGGATCTTTCCGTGGCGGGCCGCAGCACCGTGCAGATCGAGCATGTGATCGGCACCCACTTCTATCGAACCGTCTATACCAACCTGTCCACCGTGAACCCCGACATCGTCGCCGCGGCCACCGTGCGTGCCGGCCAGTCGCTGGGCGTGGCCGGCACCGTGTCGCAGACCGTCGGCACTACGCCGATTACCTACGCGATGACGCACTTCCAGTTGGACGACTTCGAGTACTACCGGGAGATTCCGAATCCAAACGCGGTGACGCCCGAGCCGTTTCTGGCGGCCGAGGCGAAGCTGTTCTTCGATCGCATCTGGAGCACGGCCGTGTTCAGCACCGAGCTCGTCGAGCCCTACGCGTCGAACCCGCGCGACTTGCGCTTTCCCGCATCGCGCACCTGGACGCGTGTGACCGGCGACGGTCCTGCGGGCATTCGCTTCACGCGGGCCACCGCGCGCAACCCGAACTACGACTACGCGATCCTCACCGAATCGGGCACCGCCATCGAGACCGGCACCGTCACGCTCGCCTTGACCGCCCGGCCCTTTCCTTCGATCGACCTGGTGTCGGCGACAGGCCGACGCTTGGGCGTGTATGAGATCGTGTCGGATCAGATGCGGCTCTCGCTGGCGAACGCCGGCGCCAGTCGCCCTCTCGACGTGAACGCGGCCAGTACGTATCGCACGCCCCGCTGATTACGCCGATCTTGTTGGCCACGGAGGACACCGAGAACGCAGAGCAATAATTTCAATACTTCAGACCGTCACGCCTTCTACTTTCTGCCACGTGCGACCAGCGTATAGCACGATATCCGAACGATTCCTCGCGGCAAGCTTCATGCTCCTGGGTGGGCATGGAACAGCGCGATCCGCTGACGGAACGAATCATCGGCTGTGCGATAGAAGTGCATCGCCACATGGGTGCCGGCCTCCTGGAACGATCCTATACGTTGGCCATGTGCGTCGAGTTGGCGGGCGACGGGATCCGCTTCGATCGCGAGCCGCTGGTGCCGTTGATTTACAAAGGCGTGTCCGTGGGCGAATACCGTCCCGACCTTGTGGTCGAAGGGCAGGTGGTCGTCGAAGTGAAGAGCGTGCTTCACTTCGAGCCAGTGTTCACCGCCCAGATGCTGACGTATCTACGGATCACAGGTCTCAAAACCGGTCTGCTTCTCAACTTCAATCGTCCAGTCTTGCGGGACGGCATCAAGCGGTTCGTCCTGTGAGGTGCTGCAAGGACGTTGGCCACAGAGGACACAGAGGACACAGAGTCAATCTTCCTCTCGCTTTTCACGCGGACGGGTGCTGGAGTCGGCACACGTCGGGAGCCACCGATTCCATCGTGCGCGGTACCTGCCAGCTCCGCGTGGAAAGAAGGTGCTGGGGACTCTAGCCTGAGCCCTCTCCCTCAGACACATGGTCCGCTGCAGCCCTCGACTGCCGTGCGCCGGTACTGTCTCGACGAAGTAACCATGGCTCCCCCCGGTGGGCGGTTCGGGAGTTAGGCCCGGATACGGAATGCGAACCGTGGAGATTGGGGCTAGGATGTGGAGGTCTAGAAACTGGTTAGGCCTCAGATTGAATCATGAGCTACTGGGTGTACGAAAACTGGGTAGCAGAGAGCAAAGCGGTCATCCATCTGGGCTCCTGTCGCTTCTGCAACGAAGGGACTGGGACTGGAAGGAATGTTCGCGGCGACCAGAATGGAAAGTGGCACGGTGCCTTTGGTTCCGTTGACGAAGCCGACGTTGCAGCCCGGCGCACTGGGCGACCGGTTCGCTCTTGCCGCTGCGTACCGTCGCCACTACGAACGACGTCGTCAGCGCCGCCAGTTCCCAGACAGTCGTTACCTACTGCCGCCGGCCAGGGCGCACTGCAGAGGCTTACTGAGGTCGGCGTACCGCCAAGCTATTCAACATGGTGGACGGCCCGGCAAGGGACAGGTACCTCCTTTTCGACAAGGTGGCGACGGTGGGGGGCACGGGCCACCTCGTCGTCGCGCTGGAGGATGCGGAAGGCTTCGCGGAACTACCGCTACGCGATCGCCAGCGGCTTCGTCAACTTGCGGCGTCGAAACTGAGCAACCGAAAAGATAGGTACCAGAGTTAAGCGAAAACATGAGTGACACCAGTGGCCCGTGGGATAGCGTGTGAAAAATGGCTCTGAGTCCTCTGTGTTCTCTGTGGCCAACGTCTTTTAGGGCACCTTGATCTGCGTCCTTCCCGCGCCCAGCGGTGACTGCTTGGTATAGAAGTGCGCGTAGAGCGTCCCCGCCACCAGGTCTTCGCGATCGCGTCCGCGCAAGGTGATCGTTCCCGCACCTGAGATCTGATTCGCCACCAGCAGGTGCGCGATGATCGGCCCCGGCTTGTCGCCGATGCTGCGCTGCAGCGTCAGCGCCAGCACGCGGTCGGTGCCAAGGGCAGTGGTCGCGGCGTCGTAGCGCAGCGCGCCGGTGGTGCGGTCGTAGTTGAACTTCACCGCGCTGCCGCCGATGGTCGTGTCGAAACTCACCGGCAGTGGCGCGACACCGTTGACCAGCGGCGGCGCGCTGAATGGGGCGCGTCTCGGCTTGGTTGCCTGTTCCCACCCGTACGCGTACTTCAACAACGTAGCCTCGGCAAACGCGCCGCCGAGCAGTTCGATGCCCACCGGCAATCCATCCGATGTGAAACCGGCCGGCATCGACATTGCCGGGAGCCCGGTCGTGGCGCTCAGTTGGCAGTTGCTGCCTACCTGCGCCTCGCCGATCAGCGTCGGCTTGCGGCGCAGTGCCGGGTAAGCGAGTGCGTCGATGCGTTGTTCTTCGAGGGTGGCGAGCACGGCGGCGCGCAGGGCGCGGCGCTTCACGAACGCCTGGCGGTAGTGTTCCGTTTCCTTCTTGTCGGGCGCGTTCCGCAGCCGGAACGTGGCATCGAGTTGATCGTGGTGCAGGCCGCGCTCGAGGATCTCGCCGAGCGACTTCACGGGTGCATTCGGCTGCTTCTCAAGATAGGCCGCCAGGTCGAACTTGAACTCGTCGGCGATCACGCTGCTGTCACGCAGCAGATCATCGAGACCGGGCACCGTGATGTCCACGACCTCCGCCCCCTGCGCCTTCATGCCGTCCAGCGCCTTGCGCACGAGGCCGCCGACCTCGTCATCTTCGGGGGCCGTGCCAAACAGCGCGCGCAGCACGCCGATGCGAGCGCCCTTCAATCCACCGGGTGTCAGCGCATCGCGATACGACTTGGGGATGTGCGACGAGCCTTCGGCGGTGATCGGATCCGTGGGATCGGGGCCCACGGTCGCATCCAGCATGATCGCAAGGTCGGTCACCGTGCGCGCCAGCGGCCCGGCAATGTCCTGCGTGGACGAGAGCGGCATCACGCCGGTGCGGCTCGACAGGCCGTGCGTGCCGCGCAGGCCGACCAGGTTCTGGTTGGCCGCCGGAATCCTGATCGAGCCGCAGGTGTCGCTGCCCATGCCAGCGGCGGCGAAGCTGGCGCCGACGGCGGCGCCGGTGCCACCACTCGATCCGCCGGGGACGCGCATCAGGTCGTAGGGATTGCGCGTCTGGTTGGTCAGCGACGAGACCGTCGTGATGCCCGCCGCCAGTTCATGCATCGTCGTCTTACCGAGGATCACCGCACCCGCCTGACGCAGCTTGCGCACTTGAAACGCGTCGGCAGCCGGCTGCAGGGTGGCGAGTCCGAGCGAGCCGCCGGAGGTGGGCAGGTCCGCGGTGTCGTAGTTGTCCTTGATCAGGACGGGGATGCCGTGCAGCGGACCGCGGGGGCCCTTCTCGGCACGCTCACGATCCAGCGCGTCCGCTTCTTCCCGCGCGCGCGGGTTGACCAGGACGATGGCGTTCAGACGGGGACCGGCTTGATCGTAGGCCTGGATGCGCGCGAGATAGGAGTCGACCAGGCCGCGTGCCGTGACCTTGCC
>JBCKZH010000087.1:0-15590 GCA_038919385.1 Vicinamibacterales bacterium
TCCGTAGTCATGCCACAGATGGGCGAGTCGATCGCCGAAGGCACCATCGTCCGCTGGATCAAGAAGGTCGGCGACGCGGTGGATCGCGATGAGCCGCTGTTCGAGATTTCTACAGACAAGGTCGACGCCGAGATCCCATCGCCCGCCGCCGGCGTCCTGATGGACATTGCGGTCAAAGAAGGCGAGACCGTCCCCGTCAACAGCGTGGTGGCAACGATTGGCGCCGTTGGCGAGAAAATCGCCGCGCCTGCCGCCGCGGCGACCAACGCCCTACCCGCCTCACCGGCCCTACCGGCCCAACCAGCCCTATCCGACGATCGTCAGAAATCGTCGCCGCTGGTCCGCCGCATCGCCAAGGAACACAACGTCGACATCGGCCAGATCCAGGGCTCTGGCATTGGCGGACGCGTCAGTAAGCAGGACATTCTGGCGTTTATTGAAGGCGGCGGGACGCCGGCCGACAAGCCCCCATCAAGCCCTCGGGGCTCTGGCGATCACATCGTCCCAATGTCGGTGATGCGCAAGAAGATCGCCGAGCACATGGTCGTCAGCAGGCGCACGTCGGCGCATGTCTACTCCGTGTTCGAAGTGAACTACTCGCGGGTCGATCAGATCCGAAAGGCGAAGAAGGAAGAGTACGAGCGGTCGGGCGCCAAGTTGACCTTCACCTCGTTCATCGCCAAGGTCGTGGTTGATTGCCTGCGCACGCACAAGGTGGTCAATGCGTCGATCGACGGCGACAACATCATCTACCGCAACGACATCAATCTCGGGATCGCCGTGGCGCTCGAGAACGGGCTGATCGTGCCGGTGGTGAAGGCCGCGGGCGAGAAGAACACGCTCGACCTGTCGAAGGCCATCCAGGACATTGCCGATCGCGCGCGCGCGAAGAAGCTCAGTCCCGAGGAAGTGCACGGCGGCACGTTCACCATCACCAACCCCGGCAACTTCGGCGCCCAGTTCGGGCTGCCGATCATCAACCAGCCGCAGGTCGCCATTCTCGGCGTCGGTACCATCGAGAAGCGGCCGGTGGTTGTGGACGATGCGATTGGCATTCGGTTGATGGGCTTCCTGACGCTGGGCTACGACCACCGCCTGGTCGACGGCGCGGTCGCGGACCAGTTCATGGCCGACGTGAAGAAGGGGCTCGAGAACTTCGATCCGGCGCAGGCCTGACGTGATCGACGTTCGCAGACTCGGGCTGGTTTCGTACGCAGACGGGCTCGAGCTGCAACGCGCGCTGGTCGACGATCGCAAGGCCGGCCGCATTGCTGACACGCTGCTCCTGCTGCAGCATCCCCACGTGTTGACCCTCGGGGTAAAGAAGGACGGGCGCCGGCACATCCTGGCGGCGCCGGACCTGCTCGCCGCGCGTGGTGTCGAGGTCTTCGAGACGGGCCGCGGCGGCGATGTGACCTACCACGGTCCTGGCCAGCTCGTGGGCTATCCGATCATCGACTTGAATCCGGATCGGCGCGATGTGCATCGCTACGTCCGCGACCTCGAGGCCGTGATGATCGGCGTGTGTGCCGGCTACGGCCTGGCCGCCGATCGCGTGAAGGGCATGAGCGGCGTCTGGCTGGGTGACCGGAAGATCGGCGCGATCGGTGTCCGCATTTCGCGGTGGGTTACCAGCCACGGGTTCGCGTTCAACGTCACGACCGACCTCGACTTCTTCAACCTGATCGTCCCGTGCGGCATCGCCGATCGTGGCGTGACCTCGCTGGCCTCCCAGCTCGGCCGTTCGGTCCCCCTGGCCGAAGTCGAAGACGCGTTTATCCGCCACTTTTCAGCCATTTTCGCAAACGGGGTCGGGGATCTTTTCCACGAAACCGGCCCAAATACCCGTCCCTAAAGCCACGGTCGGAGCAGTGTTTCTCCCTTTCAGGCGCAGTTTTCACCCGCAGGGACAGAAAAAAATCCCCGACCCCTATTTCGCCTAACGCAACGACGTTTCGTAGCGGACGCGATCGCGCGTCGAGAGCACTGGTGCGACGATCGCGGCAATGCCTGAGGGCTGCACGGTGACGGGCATCATGGCCGAGCGGCCTGGCGTGCCCTCGTCGCGTGTGACTGCGACCACTGCCATGTGCAGGCGAGGCGATCGCGTAAGGGCCGTGCGAATGATGCGCGTGGCCGCCGCCGCTAGCGCGTAGGGGCCAGGCGGCCATAGTCTTGCCACCCGCGCATCCAGCCGCGCCAGTTGCGCCGCTGACAACACCTTCGGAATCGACCTTCCGCTAATCGCGCCTTCATCCCACGGCACGATCACCTGCTGCGGCGGACGGCCCAACACCGACAGCGAGATGTCCGAAGGCGACGCACCGGCTTCGAGCGCCGTGATCGCGAGCACTGCGGATCGCAGTGCTTCAGCGGCCGTGCCAAACAGCCGCGTACGCGAGATCCCGGCTTCGTTCACGCCCCGCTCGATCAGCCCGCTTTGTGACGCACCCGCGCACAGCAACGGCGCCACCTGATTTAGTCCAGCGACTCGCTTCAACAGCGCGAGCCCGGCCTCGTCCTGCCACTCGCCGCCGGCCTGGCCGGCACGATCGGCGAACACGACCAGGGCCGCACCGACCACCGCGGCGAGGTCGCTGGTGCCCGACATCCCCGTGTGATACCGATCCACGGGTCCAGATTGCGCCACGTCGAGAGCCTTGCCGGCCGCCACCGTCGCCAGATCGTCCACGAGGACGATACGCGACACCAGGTCGGTAGCAGCGAGCTGGCGCGCGAGCGCTCCGCCGATTTCTCCGGCCCCCAGGATTGCGACAGTCGCCACGGGGTGATTCTATCGCTGAATTTTGTGAGTTCGCGATCTGGTGATTTGGTGATCTGGTGAGGCGGCCCTGATTCGGGTCTAGAATCAATCGCACGATCGCCAAATCGCCAAATCGCCAGATCACTAGACCACCAGATCACCAATGAGCCGAATCACATTAATTACCGGCGGCACCAGGGGTATCGGATACGCGCTGGCCGGAGCCCTGCTTGGCAATGGCGATCGGGTGGCCATCACGGGCACGTCAACCGACGGCGTCATGCGCGCGGAGCATGCCCTGGCGACGGCCAGCGGCGACGCCGGCCGCATTGCCGGCATCGTCTGCGACGTTCGCGATCCGGCGTCGGCGGAACTGGCGGTTCGGACGGCCGCCGCCCGGTTCGGCGGCCTTGATGTGCTGGTCAACAATGCCGGTGTCGGGGTCGGTGTGCCGATCGGCGACATGCCGCACGATGAATGGAATCGCATCATCGGCACCAACCTCACCGGGGTGTTCAACTGCTGCAAGGCTGCCATCCCCGTCCTACGGCAACGCGGTGGCGGCTGGATCGTGAACATCAGCAGCCTGGCGAGCAAGAATCCCTTTGTCGGCGGCGCCGCGTATTGCGCGTCGAAGGCCGGGCTGAACGCCTTCAGCGAGGCGCTGATGCAGGAGCTGCGTCCCGACAACATCCGCGTTACGTACATCCTGCCGGGCTCGGTGGCGACCGGGTTCTCGGGTCGCGAGAGCGACGCCGGCGCGGAATGGAAGCTGCAACCCGAGGATGTGGCGCGGGCGATTGTCGATGTGTTGAGCCACCCGGCGCGCAGCCTGCCCAGCCGCGTCGAGATCCGTCCATCGCGGCCGCAGAAGAGCTCGTGACGTGATCGCGAATCGCTACGAGCCCCTCGAATTAGCGCCGGCCGGCGCCGCGGTGAAAGCGCGCGACATGCAGACGGCACAGACTGTCATGCTGCGGCCCATCACGCGGCTGGACGAGCGCCTGTGCGGACTCTTCCATCCATCGCTGGTCACAATCTTCGACATCGTCCGCGACGGGTCCGCCACGTTTGCCGCGTGCGAGTTCGTGCAGGGCCGCAGCCTGCGCCTGATCATGGGCGGCCAGCCCTTCAACGGCCGGCGCGCGTCAGAGATCGCGGCGGAAGTCGCTGACGGCGTGGCGGAACTCCACTCGCGCGGCATTTACCACGGCGCCATCACGATCGACACCGTGTTGCTGACGGTGAAAGGCAAGTCGAAGCTGGATCTGGTGCACGCGACGGACTCGACCGAACCCGCGGATGTCGATCAGCTGCGTGGTTTGCTGGCCGCGCTGGTCGGTCTCGCGCGGCCCGACCTGGACGATGTGGGATCGGCGGCGCTACTGGCGGCGCGCCTGCGAAGCTAGGAGATGGTAAAAAGCCACTTTGGCAGGTCAACGTTGCCGCCGGTGACCATGACGACGACGCGCTGACCCGGCGCTGAGGCCTTGCCGGCCATGAGGGCCGCGGTCGCGGCCACGCCGGCGCCCTCGACAATCAACCGCTCCTCGGTCGCCAGGCCCTTCATGGCTCTCGCCAGGTCGTCCTCGCTGACCGTCACCACGTAGTCGACCACCTGCTTGACCAGCGCGAACGTGATGGCGCCGGCTTCAAGATTGCCCGTGAGGCCATCGGCCAGGGACTGCCGCGGCGTGATCTCGGTGATGCGCCCGGCTTCAAGGCTCAACGTGAACGGCGACGACGCTTCGACCTCCACGCCGACGATGGTCACGTGGGGAGCGGCAGCCTTGATCGCCAGGCCCATGCCGCTGGCGAGACCGCCGCCGCCGAGCGGGATGACAATGACATCAAACTCCGGCATCGCCTCCACGATCTCGAGTCCGATGGCGCCAGCTCCGGCAATGACGTCGGGGTGGCTGTAGGGCGAGATGTAGACGCCACCTTCGACCTCGGCATACTCCTTGGCCTGCTTCTCGGCGGCGTCGTAATCGTCGCACTCGCCGTGCAGCACCGCGCCGTGGCGGCGAATGGCGTTCTTCTTGGCCTCGGGCGCGGTCGCCGGCGTGAACACCACGCAGGCCATGCCAAGCCGCTCGGCGGCCAGCGCCAGCGATCGTCCGTGATTGCCGGCCGAGGCGGTGACCAGTTGCGGCAACGCTCCGGCGTCATTGGTCTCGATCAATCGCAGCGCGGCGTTTAGCGCGCCCCGGATCTTGAACGAGCTGGTGAGGTTGAGCGATTCGAGCTTCAGGAACACGTTGCCATCGGCGATTGACGACAGCCAATACGATGGCAGGAGCGGTGTTGGCTGAAGGTGCGGCTCGAGCCGCCGTCTGGCTTCGTAGACGTCGAGAACAGTTGGCAACATCATCAGTCCTGCAACAACTGCGGCAATTGGGTGACAAACGCGGAACGCGCCATCACCCGATCGACACCGGCCTGGCGCGCCGCGGCGATCAGTTCGGTCTGCACATGCGACACGAAGCCCACGGTCGGCACGGCGGCGAGCGCGGCGTCGGCCTTGAGCGCGGCCACGGCTTCGAGCGGCCGCACCCTCAGGCTGTTGAGGTCCAGGATCACCAGCCGCGGCGACCGGGTCCTGACGGCTTCGACGATGGCTTCTGGCGACCGCGCAAACACAATCTCGATCCCGAGCGCTTTGGCGGCGCTCGAGATTCGCGAGGCAAACATCAGATCGTCCACCGCCACAATGACCACGCTGTATCCTAATGCAATGATCGTCGAAACAGCGGCCGCTGGCGCGTTTATGAAAAATGGCTACGTGCTTGCCTGTGAGCGCACGAAAGCGGCCGTTTACATCGATCCCGGCGACGAGGTGGAGCAACTGCTTGCGTTCATCGCCGAACGCGGTCTGTCGGTCAGCCACATCCTGCTGACGCATGCCCATGTCGATCACGTGTCGGGCGTCGCCGAGGCGAAGCGACGCCTGCGGGCGCCCATTTGGCTGCACCCGGCGGACCAGGCGCTGTACGACAACGCCGCGAGGCAAGGGGCGATGTTCGGGATTCAGGTGGAGCAGCCCCCGCCCGTCGATCGCTATTACGACGGACTGGACCCCATCGCCTTTGGCGACTACGTGGTGGCGGTTCACCACACGCCGGGCCACGCGCCCGGCGGCGTCTGCCTGGCGGTGTCCAGAACTTCAAGCCGCAAGTCGCAAGACGCAAGCCTTGAAACGGAAGCCCCAAGCCTGTTCGTCGGCGATACGCTGTTCGCCGGATCCATCGGGCGCACCGACCTGCCGGGTGGCGACTACGACACGCTGCTGCGGGCCATCACCGGCGTACTGTTCGCGTTTCCTGATGACTCGATCGTCTATTCCGGGCACGGGCCCGAGACCACGATCGGGCGTGAGCGCCGGACGAATCCGTTTGTGCTGGAGTACTTGGCGAGCAGACTTACCCCCTGAAGACATTGGCGCGGTGATATTGCAGGTAAAGCAGATGACGTTGGGCCAAACGCACGCCTAGCGGTGCTTGTAGTCCGAAGATGCCTCGGGCGGTTAGGTCGAGTGACTCACCAACAACCACCGAACCGTTGTCAGCCACGGTGATGAATCCCTGATCGAACGCCGCATCAAGGTGCGGCGCCAGCAGCAAGCCGTTGAACACATCCAGCCGCTCGGCATCGGTCGCACAGGCGCCCCACGGCTTGATATGGCTCGCGCGAAGGAGGCCGACGACGGTGAGCCCGCTCATCGCGCAGCGCCCCTCCCAGTAGTCGATGAGGCCGTCGCGAAAGAGGTCCTGGCCAATGCGTTGAAGGACCAGGCGCTCAACCTCCGTGGCACGGGGCAGCGCGACGGTCAGATGCTCGAACCGGCGGAGCAGGGCATCCGGCAAAGTGCGGCTGAGCTGAAAGGCGCGGCGCACGAGCCGGTGCAGATCCGCCATGCCTGAGACCGCGCGCGAGGCAACCGCGCCGTCGGGCAACATAGCATCGACCGGCCGGCCAAACTCGTCCAGGCCCTTGTCGACGTGGACCTGTGAAAGGGCGGCCATGCACTGCATGTCGTCCGTCGCGGTCAGCCACAACTGAAGTGTCGTTTGCGTACTGGCAAAGCCGAGCCACACCGTTTGTCTGGGCAGCTCCCGGTCAAAGCCGTTGTCGACCGCCACCTTCTCCAGGCGGGTCGCGGTGGCTGCGGACGGTGACTCCGTCATCGAGTCGAGCTGTCTATCGGACATGTTCGCCAACCCTATCGGACACTGATTCGTAGTGTCCGATAGACAAGACCTTTATTTGCAGCAGTTTGCGCTAACAACCGTCACGGTCTATCGGACATTGCCCTTGGTCTGTCCGATATCGGCGGCCTTGTAACGACGCCAACGACCCTTCCCGTCGACCAGTACCTGGCCTTCGCCCACCAGACGCTGCAGCGCTCGGCCGACTGTCCGGACGTGAATCTCTGGTCCCACTCTACGGTGGATCTCCGACGCCGAAGAACTTGGAAATCGCTCCAGGTCCTCCAGAACGAGTGCCTTCAGACGGTGCGGCTGAACCCGGGCCAGCGTCGTTCGCTTGTCGAGACCGGCTGCGCGGAGGATCTGTGGTGGCACGAAGTACCGCGTGGCCTTGGTCCGCCCCACCTGGTGCAATAGCCCGAATTCGAGGAGCCGTCCGAACCAGGACCGCAAGGCGGAGGGATCGCCGAGTTCGAGCCGTCCTGCCAGGTCCGTGGCCGACAGCCCTTCCGTCTGCGCCAGCAGCCCGAGGACGATCCGTTCACGCTGTGTGAGCTGGTAGCGATCGTTGGCGTCGGCCAGAAGCCGAATGACGGCGGGCTGAATCACTCGCCGCGGCACCACCACGTGTACCGAGTCGGTGCCTTCGCTCGCCACCGGCACGCCGCGGCCGCTGGCGAGCAGTCGCTCGTACATGAGGTCAAAGCCGCTGCCTTCGCGTTCCATCAGCTTCAGGTCGTGAAAGACGCGGGCCAGACCATCGTTGCGCCGGCGGCTTTCATGCAGGATGTTCCGCGGCGTCACGCCGAGGGGCAAGCGGCCCGGGTTCACGACCTCGAGGCGGTCCGGGTGCAGATTGAGAAAAATGTCGCCGCGATGGGTGTAGGGGCGATGCACCAGCGCGTTCACCAACAGCTCGCGGACGACGACTTCCTCGAAGGCCGGAATCGAGTCGCGCAGCATGCCGTTGGGCAGCTCATAGGTTTCGCGGAAATCCGGGACTTGTTCCCACACCGCGTCGAGCAGGTCGATGGGCGACAGGCTGTAGTCGTCCCCGACGACGGTGTCGCGGAGGGACGAAGACATCCAGGCTCTTCTGGCTCACGCAGGGAGACTACCAGACCAGGAAGGTAGAGGCGAATCAGAAGCTGACAAGCCTCACACCGACCAGGTCGTCTTCGGACTGCCGGCCCGCTTGTCGTTCGATTCGGCATTGACCACGAACTCAACGCGCCCCACCGTCAGCTTGTCGCCGTCGCTCAGCGTGACTTTAACAACCTTCTTGCCGTTCACGAATGTGCCGTTCGTGCTCCCCAGGTCCTCGAGCTCGAGCTCATTGGCCTCGCTCAGTGTCAGGCGGCAATGCACCCGCGACACCAGCGCGGCGTCGACCACAAAATCCACGCCGTTCGCGCGGCCCATGGTTTTCAACGTGCCAGGCAGCAAGCGAAACATCAATTCAGCGTCGGCAGGGTCAATCGATTGCAAGGTCCACATGTGATTGGTTGAACACCAGTCTAAACGACACCGGCCCACTTGTGGTACAAGCACGCGAATGACGACGTGGGATGTACTGGTGAAGTGAGCCACCACCGGGTCGCGCGAACGCTCGTCTACACGCACCGGTGGCTGGGGATTGCCCTCGGCATCCTGTTCGTCATCTGGTTCGCCTCCGGCGTGGTGATGATGTACGCGCGCATGCCGGAGCTCGATCCGGCCGAGCGCCTCGCGCGACTCGCGGCGATCGACTTCGCCGCCGTTCGCGTGGCCCCCTGGCGCCGTGGCCGCCGACGCCTCCCGGTTCACCCTCACCACGTTCGACGGACGGCCTGTGTATCTCAGGGTCAGTACGGCGCCGGCTTGCGGCCGTAGCCCGGCCGGTAATTCTTGTGGCACGAGGTGCAGGATTCCATGAGTTGATCGCTCAACGCAGCAATCGCCTCGGCGTTCTTTCCCTTCGCCGCCTTCACGGCGGCCGCGCCGGCGTCGAGCATCAACTTAGCGTCGGCCATCCATTGCTTCTGGTCGCGGGCGCGTCCCGGCAGCATCAGGAGGTTCGCCGACTCGGCCACCATCAGCGCCTGGCCCTCGAGCACGGTCCACTCGGCGTCGGTCTTCGGCGTGCGCGACTCGATGTAGAAGAGCGCGTCCGAAGCGGGGTAGATGATCTTCACCATCAGGTCGCTCATGGTGCCGATGTTCCGGGTGGGCGGCCGTTCCGTCGCCGGCTGTTTTGGCGCAGCGGGCGCCTGGGCCAAAACCGCCGCGCCGACCAGGAACACAAGGGCCAGGGTCTTCATGGGGCGAAAGTCTAACACCGCTCGAAATGCATTAACATCCAGCGTGGAAACGGAGGCTCATGTGATTCAACGGTCGCTCTTCGCCCTGGTCGTGTTCGGCAGCCTGGCAACATCCCACTCCTTGGGCGCGCAAGCGCCGGTGGCGCCACCGCCCGCGCCAGCGGCGGTGATGCCCAACGATTACACCGACGACAAGGCATGGCTGTGCCGGCCGGGCCGCAAGGGCGACGCCTGCGACATTGACCTGACGACGACGATTGTCGCGGCCGATGGCACCATGACGCGCGAGGCCTTCTTGCCCGATCCCAAGGCGCCGATCGATTGTTTTTACGTCTACCCGACCATCTCGACCGACCTCACGGACAACAGCGACATGACCGCCGACCCAGCCGAAGTCAACGTGGTCGCGCAGCAGTTCGCGCGGTTCGCCTCGAAGTGCCGGCCGTTCGCGCCGATCTACCGCCAGCTCACGCTGGCCGGCCTGCGCAAGCAACTGGCCGGCCCGCGCTTCGCGTTCGAGAGTGGCTTGCAATACAACGACGTCCGCGACGCCTGGCGTTCGTACCTGCAGCGCGACAACCAGGGCCGCGGCGTGGTGCTGGTCAGCCACTCACAAGGTTCGTTCATTCTCACGGAGCTGTTGAGGCAGGAGGTCGAAGGCAAGCCAGTGCAGAAGCAGCTCGTGTCGGCCTTGATCCTCGGAGCGACGCTCGAAGTGCCGATTGGTAAGGACGTTGGCGGTGCGCTCAAGATGATTCCTCTGTGCCGCAAGCCGGGTCAGATCGGTTGCGTCGTGAACTACTCGGCGTTCCGATCCGACGTGCTGCCGCCGGCCAACTCGCGTTTTGGCAAAGCGTCTGGGGCCGGCATGGCCGGATCGTGCACCAATCCTGTCACGCTGGGTGAAGGCAGCGCGCCGCTGCGTGCGTATCTGTCGGCCGCTGGCCGCACGATCACGGGAACCACCGCAACGCAGCCGTGGGCCGCTGGCAAGACCGTTGACACACCGTTTGTAAGCGTGCCCGGATTGTTGACGGCGAAGTGTGCGACCAACGAACACGCCACGTATCTGGAAGTCACCGTGCATGGCGACCCGGCGGATCCGCGTGCTGACGACATCGTCGGCGACCTCGGGATGCGCGCGAAGCCGCTCGCTGATTGGGGCCTGCACCTGGTGGACGTCAATATCGCGATGGGCAACCTGCTCGACCTGGTCACGCAGCAGACCAAGACCTATCTCGCCCGCCGCTAGCGCGGCTTGGCGACCGTATGACAACGTGGGGTGGTGCTGACTACAACATGCTGCTTGCCCACACACTCTCCAAGGCGCTCGGGCTTTCAGAGTTGGCGTCCGACTCCCAGGGAATCTCCGGCCTTGATTCCCGCGCTGAGATCACCCCCCGCATCGGTTCATCAATGAGATGTCACTGTTTACTGAAGTGCACCATCGCACGTACTTCAGCGTCAACGTATACGGCTCACCCCAAACACCCCCGTCATTCGACCATTTGGCCAACCTGTTCGCGCCAGCGACCGTCGATGCCTGCTGTTCGAATGATGGCAGTGGCCCTGTGAGCGGTTACAAAACGGCGGATGGCGAACTGAACACAAGTGGCCACCGGGACCGAATAATCCTCGTGAATGATGAGGCGCTAGCTGTCTTTGCGGCTCTCTATGACGAGCCTGGCACGTCGGCACGTCGCGCGCGGCTCCCGGCCCTCCACGCAGTCGGACTCCAGCGGGTGGCTCAGAAGTTGTCCATGGTTCGCCGTCGCCTTGGCGATCTCGGTGACGATGTATTTATTAAGCAACCCATTGGAATGAGCGAAATGCTCAGGCGAATGGCACCATCCGCAGGCGCGATGGCGAGGACGGGAGCTTTCCTAGCGCAACTAGTGACTGGGTGGTTTCTGGTCCACACTTTGCGTTGGCAACGCCCTTCAACAAGTCTCCGCGCAAGTTATGCACAACGAATGGCCATTACGACGTGATCAATCTGGAGGCCATTTCCGAAAGCTACTTGCCGCGTTCTAACTATCAGCCTGCCTGCGATCGACCCACTTACCGCAGTCGCGTGCCACGAGTTAGCTGGTCGGACGACGCCACACGGTTGCCGAGTAGCGATTATTTTAGAGTTCTAGTGCGTCGTCAGCTGAGCATGTCTGGGGAGCGGACTTTGCTTCCGACGATCTGTCCACGAGATGCCAATCACCTTCACACGGTGCTGTCGGTGGCTCTGAGAGACTCCAGGCTCATACCCGAAGTCGCGGGGCTGTGGGCGAGTGTTCCGTTTGATTTCCTTGTGAAGAGTTCGGGGAAGGCAGACTTCTACAATAGCTCTGCCGAGCGGATGCCGCTACCGGAGCTCGAAGGACACCGTAGTGCCATCTCCGTTCGCATCTTGGCTCTCAACTGCCTTACTACCCACTACGCACCTTTGTGGGGCGAGCTCTTCGATCTGGCCTTCACTGACGGAATATGGTCGCGGCCCGGTGATTTTCGCTTGCCTCAGCAGTTCTTCGGCGCACTGAGTAGTGACTGGACCCCTCAGTGCGCGTTGCGGACCGACTTTGCCCGTCGCATGGCTCTCGTTGAGATCGACGTGCTCGCCGCCATGGTCTTGAATCTGACGTTGGAGGAGCTGCTGCTGATCTATCGTGTGCAGTTTCCCGTCATGCAGCAATACGAGCGAGACACTTGGTATGACGTGCACGGCCGCATCGTGTTCACCATCAGCAAGGGCCTGACCGGCGTCGGACTTCCACGCAAGGGCAAGCCGCCAGAAAAGGTCACGATCGTCTTTCCGGACGGTACCCGTAAGGCCGGAGCCTGGGGTTGGGACGACATCAAGGCCATGGCAGCCGCCGACAAGTTGCCCGATGGGACCCGCATTGAACGTCAGGTCACCGACGATACCCAGCCAGGAGGTCCCGTCCAGCGCACTCGGACCTGGGTGTCTCCTTTCACCCTCGCCAGCCGGGAGGACGACTATCGGATAGCGTGGGCATTCTTTGCCGCCCAGCACCAGTAAGATAACGCCGATGGCTGACGCGTCGGGGAAGACTACGTCGGAGGTGGCGGACAAGAGGCTGACACTAATGGTGTCGTCCACGGTCAACGGCTATGAAGAACTACTTGAGCGCATCTACGCGGTATTGACCGAGTTCGGCTACGAGGTGTGGATGTCGCACAAGGGCACGATGCCCGTCAGCTCAACGCGCGGCGCACTTGAGAACTGTATCCATGCCGTAGAGCAGTGTGACTTGTTCCTGTGTTTGATCTTGCCGACCTACGGTACGGGAAGTGGATCTAAGGCTGACCGATCCATTACCCACGACGAACTCTTGAAAGCTATCGATCTAAACAAACCGCGGTGGATCCTTGCGCATGACCATGTGGTATTCGCTCGAACGTTGTTGGCCAATATTGGCTACGGCGACGCCACGGCACGTGCGACGCTGGCATTGAAGCCGAGCGCGGTGATAGACGACCTGCGTGTGATTGACATGTATGAATCCGCGGTGCGCCATGACGTGGCATTCCAGGATCGCAAAGGCAATTGGGTGCAGAAATTTGTGAGCCCAAACGATGCACTCTTGTATGCCAGCGCACAGTTCTATCGGTATCAAGAGGCCGAGCGCTTTGTCGATGAGCACTTGGCTGATACCAAGGCAGTGTCGGCCCATCTGAAGAAGGGAGACAAGCCATGATTCCCCAGCCTGTAAAGCTCCAGATCAATGAGGGCGAGAGCCTCCATACCGAGTTCTTGCAGAGTGCGGATGACCTCGACGCGATTGCGAAGACGGTGTGCGCGTTCTTGAACTCTAAGGGAGGCTCCGTATTCTGCGGCGTGAACGAGGCGGGCGTGATCGTTGGCCTCCGGGCTGCGGACCAGCAGCTTCGTCGAGTGCACGATTACCTGTTGAAGCTCATCACCCCTCCGCCCTTGCTCTCGGTCAATTTGGACGGTGAGGATGGCAAACCAGCGCTGACTGTTGAAGTGCCCGAGGGAAAAGATCGTCCGTACGTGTTTCGAGGCAGTGTCTACGTGCGCCGAGGCAATGCGACTTTGCCTGCTGACGCGCAGACACTGCGCGACATGGTGCAAGCGAAAGCGGCCGCGCCAGAGCGATGGGAGCGGCGTCCGTCGATGGCGATGGACGACGACGACCTTGATCGTGCGGAAGTGACCAAGATGGTGGTTGAGGCGGGCGACTCTGGCCGTTTCACATTCGAGAGCCCCAACGATCCGTCAAGCGTACTCCGCTCACTCGGCATGTACTTGGCGCAGGGATATACGCAAGGTGCGGATGTCCTGTTTGCGCGCAATCCCGAGCGGCGTCATCCCCAGACCAGGGTTCGGCTGACTCGGTTTGATGAGGGAAAAATCGGCGACAGCTTCGCTGACGACCGGCAATTGCAAGGGCCGCTTGTAAGAGTGTTCGAACAGCTGTTCGAGGTCCTCTCAGTTCATGTGCGGCGTGAGTCGAAGTTCCAACCTGATCGCGCGCGGCGAGAAGATCGGCCTTCGTATCCACTGGATGCGATTCGAGAAGGTCTGATCAACGCTTTGGCGCATCGAGACTATTCTGGGTTCTCAGGTGGTGTGTCGGTGGGCATTCACGACGACCGCATTGAGATCTGGAACTCGGGACGTCTTCCTGACGGTATGAAGCCCGGGGACTTACGTCGGAACCATCCGTCGCTGCCAACCAATCCGGACATAGCCCAGGTCCTATACGTGCGGGGACTAATGGAGCGTATTGGACGGGGAACACAGAAGATCATTCAAGCCTGCAACGATCTTGGATTGCGTCCGCCGAAGTGGGAAGACGCTCCCACCGGCGTGACGTTGACCTTGTTTGGACCGATGAGCGCAGAAGATGCGAAGGCCACGCTCAACTCGCGTCAGCAGGCCATGGTTGACAATCTCGCGCCCGGCGAACGGCTGCGCCCGATGGAGTATCGCGAGCGTTTCGCCTCGGACGTCTCCGAGCGTCAGGCCCGCAGAGACCTTGAGAAGCTCGAGCAGCAAGGATTCCTGGTGCGCGAAGGCGAGGGCGCAGGCACCGTATATGTCCGGATAAACCGGACATGAACCGGACGTCCACCATGCTTCCGGGGGCCGAATCGATTAAGCTCTTCAGATTCTCGTAAGTGTATGACGTCAATGGAGTAAGCGGTCGCTCGGTAGGTGGCTCAGGCTCGGCTGTGTTGTGCCGATCCGGACATAAACCGGACATAACAGCAGAGCGGAGATATCGACATGGCTTCCAACTACCTCAATAGCCTGATCGCTCTGCCGATGTGGGTGAATAGCGACCTGTCGGCCACGGTGTTTGGAGGCAAGCAGAACAACAGCTTTTGGAAGACCAATTTCGAAACTGGCAAGACGCCGCAGGGCATGGAGGTTCTGGCAAAGCCGCTAAACCTGATCGAGATGATTAAGTGATGCGGCGACCGACCCTCGCCAGACCAGTTTCTTAGGCCGACCGACATGCTTCCATCGCTGCTTGTGCGCGACGTCCAGGAAGGCCTGAAGCAATTCCTCGTCACTGGCTTCGAGCCTTCGGACGCGTTCTTCCATGGAGTGATGCGCCGGTTTGTGGACAACGAACCAGCCTGGATGAAAGGGCCTTTTCTCCAAGTTGGGCTACCGTTTCGTCCCGGCCCTGCAGGAAAGCGCTTCTTCGACAACTTCGAAACGCAAAACCCTGGGTACATCCATCAGGAGGCTGCGTGGCGCCTGCTTGATAGCAGGACGACCCCCGCGAATACCCTGGTCGCCACTGGCACGGGAAGCGGCAAGACCGAGTGCTTTCTCTATCCGGTGCTTGACCACTGCGCTCGAGCCGTAGCGGCTGGGGAGCGCGGCATCAAGGCGCTCGTGATCTACCCGATGAACGCGTTGGCCACCGATCAGGCTCGACGGTGTGCTGAGGTGATCGCCAGCACGCCAGCCTTTGCGGGCCTTCGCGTTGGCCTGTTCGTTGGCGGCGATGTTGGGCTACCGGGATCGGGCATGGTGATGTCGCCGACGGGCTCGATCACCGACCGCGACACAATGCGCCGCAGCCCGCCAGATATTCTGCTCACCAACTACAAGATGCTGGACTACTTGCTGCTGCGTCCCAAAGACCGGCAGTTGTGGGCTCGCAACACGCCCACGACGCTTCGGTACGTTGTGGTCGACGAACTGCACACCTTTGACGGCGCTCAGGGCACCGACCTCGCATTGTTGCTGCGCCGTCTGCGTGCCAGGCTGGGGGTGCCCCCAAATCACTTGATCTGCGTCGGCACGTCGGCGACCCTGGGAGG
>JBCKZH010000088.1:0-14682 GCA_038919385.1 Vicinamibacterales bacterium
GCCCGTTCGAACTTGAGAGGCATGGGAGATACTGCTGGTCTACGCGCGGTACAGAAAAGGAGCCAGGACACGCGGTCGAAGAGGACGGTCGTGGTCGTGTTCGTGCTCGCAGTCTCGCTGAGTGCGTGCGCGCTGGCGAACGACGCGAGGCCAGAGAACGGCGCGGTCGTGCCTGGCAGCGATCGCCCAATTGATCCGAAAGGGTGGACCATCACGGCGCCAGCGTCCGGGGCCAGACGGTACGCCGCCACCGCGTGTCCCCAATCGCACCTGGGCCGATTTGATGCAGCGCAGTTTCGGCTTCGACGTGCTGGCGTGCCCGCGTTGCGCGGGTCGGTTGAAACTGGTGGCGTTGATTCAGGATGGCGCGGTGATCCAGCGCATCCTGCGCCACCTGGGCCTGCCGGACGTCGTGCCCGAGATGCAGGCCTCGCGCGCCCCGCCCCTGCCGTTCGATCCGTTCGACGATCGCGTGTCGGCAGACGACGACTGAAATCGGCCACCTGAAGTCGGGAGTCCAGCCGGAGGCCTGTCGAGCAATGACGCGAGGCGATGAAAAGGCCTGGTCGGCGCTGACCGAGCGGCATCGCCGGGCCCGGAATACGCCCCGCGTGGTCTGCCTTGAGAAGCGGCCTGATGAGCGCTGGGTCTGAGAACGGACCTTATGTTGACTCGGGAGGCCGCTAATATCGCTTATTGTCTCAAATGCGTGTGCGGCGCGCGCGAAGCGCCGTAGCCTCCCGCTTTAGCCGGAGAGATCCCATGTAGCCTCCGGCTTCAGCCGGAGCCGCGCCTCTGTGTAGCCGGAGTTCTCCAAAAGCCTCCGCGGTCTTGTCGGCATGAGGCAGAATATGCGCGGGAGATGTCGATGCTTTCCAACTATTTCCGACTCGGCGCCGCTGGAGTTCTCGTCTGGGCCTTGCTGTTTCCTGGTCTCGATCCGGGTCATGCGCAGCAGTTGCAACCGCCCACGACGGCGGACTTCGGCCAGTGGGAATCGCTGGCGTTCCAAAGCCGCGCGTTGTCGCCGGATGGCCAGTGGCTGGCCTACGGCATAAACCGCTCGGATCGCAACAACGAGCTTCGCATTGTGAACGTTGGCAGCGGCGACAGCGCCGTGGCCGCCTTCGGCGACCAGCCGGCCTTCTCCGCGGACTCGCGATGGATCGCCTACGGTGTGGCGCTATCAGAGACCGAGGAAGAGAAGTTGCGAAAGGCCAAGAAACCGCTGCATCGATCGATGGGACTTCGCAACCTGGGCTCTGGCGAAACCGTGGTGCTCGAGGGCATCGAGGCGTTTGCGTTCAGCGCGAGCGGTTCGTATCTTGCGATGAAGCGCTACGCACCCGAGCCGCCGGACAAAGGCGAACCTGACAAGAGCGATGAGGACGCCGCCAAACCGGGATCCACACTCGTCATCCGGCAACTGGCGTCTGGGCGCGACACGACGTTCGGCAACGTGTCTGAGTACGCCTGGCAGAATAAGGGCGAGCTGCTGGCCTTCGCGATTAGCGCCGAAGGCAAGACCGGAAACGGTGTGCAGCTTTTCGATCCGACCTCCGGAAACCTGCGCGTGCTCGACTCGGCGGCAGCGTCATTCAGCGGCCTGTCGTGGCGCAAGGACGCGGACGATCTCGTGGTGTTGCGATCGAAGACCGATCCCGGGCGCGATGGTTCAACGCAGCTGGTGCTCGCGTGGACCGGGCTCGCCTCGGGCGCGGGCCAGCCCAGCACGTATGATCCTACGGGGCCGGGCGGGCTCGGCCCGTCCCGACGCATTCAGGCGGCGCGCGCGCCGTCGTGGTCCGACGATGGCAAGCGCGTGTTTGTGGGCGTGTCCGAGTGGGCTGAGAAACCTCCGCCTGAAGAGAAGACGCCGGCCTCGGACGAGCCAGCCACCGTGGATGTCTGGCACTGGAAAGACACCATCGTGGTTCCGCGCCAGAAGAGCCTTCTGCCGACGTCGCGTCAACAGAGCGTGGCCGCCGTGTGGCACCTTGCCGACAGCCGGCTCGTGACGCTGGGCGCCCATCCCCTCGACGACGTTCGTCCGATCAGGCGGAGGGCGACGACTGCTTACACGATCGATCGGCGCGCGTACGCGATGGAACGCAGCATCGGCCGCGTGTTTGCCGACATCTACACGGTGGATCTCTCGACCGGTGCGCGCACCAAGGTGAAAGAGCGGCTTGAAGATCAGTACCTGCAGGCGAGTCCTGGTGGGCGGTACCTCGTGTACCTGCAGGACGATCACTACTGGACGATCGACCTCGCCACCGGCGCTCACACGAACATCACGAGAAACGCGCCGACGAGCTTCGTGGACAAGCAGTCGGACCGCACGGTCAAGCAGAAGCCCGCGTTTGGCCTGGCCGGCTGGACGAAGGACGACGCGGCCGTGTGGCTTTACGATCGATTCGATATCTGGTCGGTCGCGCCCGACGGCGCGCGCGCGTCGAAGCTGACCGACGGAACGGTTGAACAAGTGCGGCACCGATACGTTCGGCTCGACCCCGATGCCGAGTGGATCGATCGCGAGACGCTGTCGTTTCTCTCGCTGTTCGCGCTCTCGACCAAGAAGTCCGGGTACGCGCGGCTCGACGCGAGCGGCGTGCAGTCGAAGGCGGAACGCGTCGTCTGGGAGGACAAAGGGATCGGAAACCTGACGAAGGCAAAAAGCGCCGACACGTATGCTTACGTCAGGCAGGCGTTTGACGATTCACCCGATCTGTTCGTGGGCGGCCCGGATCTCGCGAGCGCAAAGCAGGTGAGTGCGACCAACCCGTTTCAGTCCCGCTTCGCCTGGGGCCGCACCGAGCTGGTCGACTACAAAAGCGATCGCGGCGAGCGCCTGCAGGGCGTGCTGCACTATCCAGCCGGCTTCGAGCCCGGCCGCAAGTATCCGATGGTCGTCTACATGTACGAACGGCTTTCGGATGGATTGCATACGTACGTGAGCCCGTCTGAGCGCGCGCCGTATAACGCGGCCGTGTTCACCAGCCGCGGGTACTTCTTCTTCCAGCCCGACATCGTCTTTCGTCCGCGTGAGCCCGGCCTGTCGGTGGTGGAGTGCGTGGTGCCCGCAGTGAAGCAGGTGATCGCCAAAGGCCAGGTGGATCCGGCGCGAGTGGGTGCGGTGGGCCACTCCTGGGGCGGCTTCGACGCGAGCTTTCTGGCGACGCACACCGACGTGTTTGCGGCGGCGGTCGCCGAAGCGCCAATCACGAACCTGGTGAGCAACTACGGCAATTTCCATTGGAGCAATGGCATCGCCGAAACCGATCACATCGAGACCGGACAGCAGCGCATGGAAGTGCCGCTCTACGAAGATCTGCCGGCGTACATTCGGAATTCCGCCGTCTTCGGCGTGCAGACGATGAAGACGCCGCTGCTGATTTCGGTGGGTGATGGCGACGGCACGGTATTCTGGCACCAGGGCCTCGAGCTGTACAACATCGCGCGGCGGGCGGGGAAGAACGTGGTGCTGGTGGCCTACGCGGGCGAAGATCACTTCCTTCGCAAGAAACCGAACCAGGTCGACTACCACCACCGGATCCAGCAATGGTTCGATCATTACTTGAAAGGCGCCGTGGCCGCGCCGTGGATCACGGATGGCATGAGCGTGCTCGATCGCGAGCGCGAGCTGAAGCGGCAGAAGACTGCTGGCGCGCTGAGCAAGACCAGTCCGTAATTCCCGGTGTAGACTCCGGCTTTAGCCGGCGCTCCTTCAGGTCCTTGATCCGGGCGAGGCTGGGGGCGCCAAACGGCGCCTTCCCCTCGAAGGCGTGGAGCACGATGCCTTCCAGGAGGTCGCCGAGCGGTCAGCGGTCCTCGTACCAGTAGCGGCGCGCGGCGCGGCTGCCGCTGGCGCCGCGGCGCAGCGTGCCGGCCACCAGGCGGGGCATCATCCCGAAGTAATGCCAGTCGCCGTGGCGGTCGAACTTGCGGGTCGAGGCAATCGCCTTGAACGGCCGCAGGCGGGTGAGCCGCTGCCGCCGCGACCATCCCAGCTGGGTGAGCTTCCACAGAAAGTCCACGTCCTCCGCGAAGTGGCGGTCCTCGTCGTAGCCGCCGACGAGGGCAAAGTCCTCGCGCCGGCAGAACACGACGCCGGTGTCCATGCGGGTCAGCCACACGAACGGAACCAGCATGGCGTAGGTCAGGGCAATGCCGGCCGACCAGCGCTCCATGGTGACGCCGGTCGCGCCGCCGACGATTCGCGGGTCGGCGAGCGCCAGCTCGATCGCGTTGAAAGTATCGGGGTGCACCTGCATGTCGGCATCGACGAAGCAAAGCAGCGGCGTCGACGCCAGCGCCGCGCCGCCGTTGCGCGCGGCCCCGATCATCCGCTTCTCCACGCCTGCCACGAGGCAGCCCCGGGCCGCGCCGATCGACGACGTCTGGTCCGTCGACGCGTTGTCTGCCACGATGACTTCAATCGCGTCTGGCCCGTGCCGGTATCGCCCGCGCGCCGCGTCAACCGTGTCGAGCAGTCGGGGCAGCAGCACGGCTTCGTTGAACGCGGGGATGACGAGCGACAGGCGCGGCGCGTCATGGTGACTACACATCGTGTGATCTGTTGGATCTGGTGAGCGGTCGATCGATCTGTTGGTCGGGTGAACGCCTGATCGCTGGGTCTGAGAACGGACCTTATGTTGACTCGGGAGGCCGCTAATATCGCTTATTGTCCGCCGGACAGGGCGATCACCAGGGCGCCGGAGAGCAACAAGGTTCTGCGCATGGGCAGGGATTGTAACAGGAGAGCGGAAACAGCGGTTGCAGCCACCACAACCACGGTTGTCACGGCGAGGCGGGCAATCTCGGCCTGAGATCGCGCGTCCACAGCGTGCCGCAAACCGCGGTTGTTGTGTCCAATCGGTGGCTGTAGAGGAAGGCTCTACCGCAGTAACGCGAGCAGCGCCCAGCCGGTGGTCGAGATGCGCTGCGCGTAGCTCTCTTGTCCAGCGGGACGCGTCGTCTCCGGCCAACTGCCGTCCGGGCGTTGCTGCGATTCGATGAAGGCCTTGCCCTTGGCGATCGCCTCGATCAATTCCTCCGGTCGATAGGTGGAACGCGCGATGCGCGGCTCAACATTCAGCGCGCTCAGTGCCAGCACTGCCAGGGCGGTGTCGAAGACCTGCGGCGGTGCTGTCGCGTAGGGGCCCCAGCCGCCGTTCGACGCCTGCCCGGTGCGCACGATGCTGAGTGCCGTTCGCCGTAAACCGTCGGCCATCACATCGCCTGAGAGGTCCAGCGCCAGCAGCAGGGCAGAAGCGTCGAACACATTCTCGACCGTCAGCCCGCGCAGCCAGCGATCGGCCTGGACGATGGTGAAGTTATCGGGTTGCATGCCTGACGCGATCAAAGACGAGCGGGCCGCCCAGGTGGCGAGGATGGTGCCGTACGTCGCCGGGGAGCCGAGGCTCTGCGACTGGTCGAGCGTCCACGAGCCATCGGCGGCCTGGTCGGCGACCAGCAGCTTCGCCGCTTCGGCGAGATCGGTGCTGGCGGCGCGGCCGTGCCGTTCGGCGACGGCCAGCGCGCTGGCAAACTGGACGCGCGCCAGCCGCTTGTCGTCAAACCCGCTCGGCGCCTTGTTCTGATCCCACGTGGCCGGCTTCTTCAGGAAGTTCAGCGTGTCGTCCAGCGAGTCGCCGACGTCGTAACCGCGCGCGCTCGCATCGAGCAGGGCGCGGGTGGCGTCGCCGTTGTTGTGGCACGAATAGCAGGGGTGTTCCTGGCGCCACTTCGGCACTTCCATCTTCAGGAACGCGACGCCGCGCACAATTGCAGCGGACACCGGTCGGCCCTGGCCGCCGAAGCCCGCGTCAGCGGATCTCGCGGGCGAAGGCGGCGGCGCCTGAAACGCGGCGCCGGTGGCCACAACGAGTGCGGCCATGACGGCAGCGAGAATGGAGCGGAAACCGAACGACATCACGGAATCAGATTACCAGAGGCCCGCCTTGCCGGTGACCGACGCGATCAGCTTCGCCGGGTCGTAGCCCACGCCCTGCTTGAAGACGGTTTCGACCTTGCGAATGTCCGAGATCGTCGCGGCGGGATTGCCGCCAATCACCACAAGGTCGGCCTGCTTGCCGACGGCGAGGCTGCCGACCCTGGCGTCGCGACCCATGTATTTGGCGCCGTTGAGGGTGCAGATCGAAATCGCCTCGAGCGGCGTGAAGCCGGCATCCACGAGCAACTCGACCTGGCGCTGGTTGGCAAAACCCGGGATGACGCCGCCGCCACCCGTGGGATCGGTACCGGCGATCAACAGGCCGCCCGCCTTCGCGAAGGCGCGCTCGAGTGCCATGCCCTTGGGGAACAGGGTGGTGTAAATCGACTCCTTGTTCAGTGCCGTGCGTGCGTAGGTCTGCTCGAACTGCTCGCGCAGTTGCGGCGTCAGCACTTCAAGGCCGGGCGGCTTGGGGCGTCCGGGCGTGAGGGTCTCGAACACGGTGAGCGTGGAGGTCAGCGCCACCTTGCGGTCGATCAGCGTCTTCACCAATGCCTTGAACGGCGCGCCGTTCTCATCGAGCGCGGCGATGGTCTTCTGTCCCACCCCTTGTCCAGGACACACATCCGGCTTCTTGTCGGTGACGAAGTCGGTGGCCGCGAAGAAACCGTGTTCGAGGTTATCGATGCCGAGGCCCGCGGCTTCCGCATAGGTCACCGAGCACAGGTGGCCGGTGACTTTGATCCCGCGGCGGTGTGCTTCGTTGACCGCGGCCGCCAGCTCGCCGCGCGTGATCTGCATGTAGGTCTTGAGCGAGGTCGCGCCCTCGTCCGTCCAGTACTGCACCTGCCGCCGGGCGTCTTCCGGTCCTTTCAACGTTCGCATCTGAATGAACGTGTTCGGGCCGTTCAGGTACGGCGCCGTCGCGTCGATGGCCGGTCCCGGCTTCTGGCCGGTCTCCACCAGCTTTGCCATGTTCAGATCCATGAAGCCGTTGACGTTGCCGCCCGTCCGCATCGTCGTCACGCCGCCGGACAAGTAGAGCCGCGAGAAGCTCTCGCCCAATTGCCCATACACGCCCGGCCCGTTCGGGTAGTAGAGATGCTCGTGCACCATCACCAGACCGGGGATCACGCTCTTGCCGGTCAGATCGATCGTGGTCGCGCCCTCAGGCACGGCGACGCGCGCGAAATCGCCGATCGCGGCGATGTTGCCGTCGCGGAGGATCACCGTCTGGTCTTCGCGCGGTGCCGCGCCGGTGCCGTCGATCGCGCGGACATGCGTCAAGGCGATGACCGGTGCGTCGACGGTGACGTAGGCGCGCACAGCGGGCGACAGGGCCGGCCGCTGCGCGGCCAGATTGTCCGCGATTGTCACCGCCGCCATCACCACAAGAACGACGCGGGCGTATCTCATGGCGGCAGATGTTACCCCGCCTGTCACGCGCGTGCATCGGGCGTGCGCGGTATACTCGACGGCTCGCATGTTGCCCTCAATCTCTCTGCTCATGGCCGCCGTGCTCGTCGCGACGGTCGCGTCGGCCCAACCCACGGCCCAGATTGTTGACGGTCCCCCGGCCCCGGTGCCGCCGGAGGTGATTTCGCGCACGCCCGAGGGCTCGGCGACGGTGCGCACCATGCGATTGCCGTCGCCGTTGACCTTCGACGGCAAACTGGATGAAGCGGTCTACCGCGACGTGAAGGCGATTGGCGACTTCATCCAACAGGACCCCTTCGAAGGGCAGCCGTCCACCGAGAAGACCGAAGTGTGGGTGTTCTTCGACGACACCAATATCTACGTCTCGGCCCGCCTCTGGGAAACCGAGCCCGGACGCCGGGTGGCCAACGAGATGCGCCGGGACTCGTTCAACCTCTACAACAACGATCACTTCGCGGTGCAGTTCGACACCTTCTTTGACCGGCGTAACGGCTACGGCTTCTTAGTCAATGGACTGGGAGGCCTGGCGGATTCGCAGGTGATCAACGAGCAGCCCAACCCGAATTGGAACACGCTGTGGGACGCGCGCACCGCGGAGTTTGACGGCGGCTGGACCGTCGAGATGCAGGTGCCCTTTCGCTCCATCCGGTTCAAGGAGGGCGGCGACACCTGGGGCGTCAACTTCCGGCGCCTGGTGCGGTGGAACAACGAAAGCACGTTCCTGACGCTCGTGCCGCAATCGTGGGGACGCCGCGGCACGGCCAAGGTGTCGTCGGGCGGCACGCTGGTGGGGCTCGAGACGCCGTCACGCCTTCGCAACTTCGACATCAAGCCGTATGCCCTGGGGTCGGCCCTGACGAACCGGGTCGCGCAGCCCCCGATTGAGCAGGACCGGAACGTCGAATTTGGTGTCGATGCGAAGTGGGCGATTTCGCAGTCGGTGGTCGCCGATTTCACCTACAACACCGACTTCGCGCAGGTGGAAGACGACGAGGCCCAGGTGAACCTGACGCGCTTCAGTCTGTTTTTTCCCGAGAAGCGCGAGTTCTTTCTGGAAGGGCAGGACTACTTCAACTTCGGCGCCGGTACCTTCGTCGGCGGTGGCAACCCTGGTGGCGGTGGCGGCCCTGGTGGCGGCGGCGGTGGCGGTGGCAACAATCCTGCGCCGCTCCTCTTTTACAGCCGCCGCATTGGTCTCAGCAACGGACAACCCGTACCGATCCTGGGCGGCGCGCGTCTGCTCGGCCGCGGTGGCGGCTTTCAGGTCGGCGCGCTGCAGATGCGGACCGACGCCGCGCCCCTTGCCGGTGCTGAGGCGACCGACTTCTCGGTGATCCGTGTCAATCGGGACGTGCTGCGGCGCAGCCGCGTGGGGGTGATCGCCACCAGGCGAGCGCCCGGCGCGACCACCGGCGCGGCCGACAACGTCGCCTACGGCGCGGATGCGGCGTTCAACTTCTTCACGGACCTCTCGATGACCGGGTACTGGTCCAGGACCGAGACCCCCGGCAAGACGGGACGAGACGCCAGCTATCGTGGCGCGATCAACTGGAACGCCGATCGGGCCGGCTTGCAGGCCGAACACCTCTACGTCGGCGATAACTTCAACCCGGAAGGGGGCCTCGTGCGGCGGTCGGCATTCAGCCGCTCGTACGGACAGGCCCGTTTCAGCCCACGGCCGAAAAACCTGCGTGGCGTGCGGAAGCTGTTCTTCGAGGGGAGCCTGGACTACTACGAGAGCACCGCCGGGGCGGTGGAGTCGCGCGAGGCGCAAGCCTACTTTCGTGTCGAGCTCTCGACCAGCGACAACCTGAACATGGAGGTCTCCGACGCGTTCGAGCACCTGGACGCCCCGTTCAGGGTGGCACCCGGTGTGACGATTCCGGTCGGCGACTACTCGTTCCGCCAGGTGAGGGCGTCGTGGTTCATGTCGGCGTCCCGCCGGGTGTCGGGATTCTTCAGCGTGGCCGGCGGCGAGTTCTACGGCGGGACTCTGCGCGAGGTCTCGTGGCGGGGACGCGTGGAGATCTCACCCCGCCTGTCGCTGGAGCCCCAGCTGTCGTTGAACCACGTCGACACCCCTTACGGTGTCGGCGACACCAACGTGGCTGGCGGCCGCGTCACCTTCACGATCACACCGAAGATGTTCGTTGGCGCGCTGGTGCAGTTCCAATCGGCGACCAAGTCGGTGAGTTCGAACCTCCGCTTTCGCTGGGAGTACCAGCCCGGCAGCGAGCTCTTCATCGTCTACAGCGATGCGCGCGACACCGACGAAACGAGATTCCCGCCGCCGATTCTGAATCGCAGCATCGTCGTGAAGCTGACGAAGCTGTTTCGGTTGTAGGCCACCGATTAGACGCGGTGACCCATGCCTAACCCACCGCGGCGACTGGCATCGATCGACCGGCTGCGGGGCCTGATCGTGGTCGTGATGGCGATCGACCACGTCAGCTTCATGATCGGCCGCTTCCATTCCGGAGAGATGTGGGCTGGCCTCTGGACCCGCTACGCGAGCCCGCTCGCCTTTCTCACGCGATTCGTGACCCACTTCTGCGCGCCCGGCTTCTTCTTCCTGATGGGCGTGGGCATCAGCCTGCTGGTCGAGGCACGAAGCAAGCAGGGCTGGAGCACTGGTCGGATCTCGCGGTTTGTGTTCATCCGCGGCCTGCTGCTGGTACTGGTGAGCTTCTTCCTGGAAATCCCCGCGTGGCTGATTGGGCTCATCTCGTCGCGCGCAGCGACGCCGATTGGACCCGAGGCGGTGATACCAGGCGACGGTCCGCCCATGTTCGTGTTCACCGTGCTGGTCGGGCTGGGACTGTCGATGGTGCTGGTGTCGGCGCTCGTCCGCTTGCGCTCGGAGGCGTGGGCGGCAGTGGCGGTGGGCTCGTTGCTGGCCAGTGCGGTGTTGACGCCTGGCCCAGAGGCGATCGCCACGCCGTACGGCTTTCTCACGCGGCTCCTCCTGATTCCCGGCCTCACGCATCACATCTGGGTGCAGTACCCCGTGGTTCCCTGGTTTGGTATTACGGCGCTCGGCGTGCTGTTCGGCCGGTGGATTACGCACGATCGGGCGAAGGCGTTCGCCAGCCTGCCGTGGATCGGACTGGCCGCGGTGGTCGCCGCGATCGCCCTGCGCGGCTACGGCGGCTTCGGCAACATTCGCGTTCCGCGCGACACCTCGTGGATCGAGTTCCTGAACTTCATCAAGTACCCGCCCGCGTTGGTCTTCACCCTGTTCACGCTGGGCGTCAACGTTCTGATCCTCGCGGTGATGGACAGATGGCAGGAGCGGG
Organism: Vicinamibacterales bacterium; assembly: GCA_038919385.1. GTDB lineage: Bacteria > Acidobacteriota > Vicinamibacteria > Vicinamibacterales > UBA2999 > 12-FULL-67-14b. The sequence continues at coordinate 10,690 of JBCKZH010000088.1, forward strand.
TGGGGCGCATGACGCAGGTGTTGCAGGTGTTCGGCCAGGCGCCGCTCGCGTTCTACCTGGCGCACTTGTGGCTCTACGCCCTGATCGGCGCCGCCGCATTTCGCGATGGCGCTGGCTATCTGACGGTCTACCTGGTCTGGGCCGTGAGCTGGTGGCCGCTCTACGTCGTGACCCGCCGCTATCGCGACTTCAAGCAGGCCACGACCGTCGACTCCTACTGGCGGATGTTCTGAAATCTCGCACCAGGGCCAGAAATCGGGGTCACAGTCGAAATCTTTGATTATTGTATTTTGAGCCAAGGCGATGGAGGGGGCGGGTGGGGCTGGTCGGGCGGGTGGGGCTGGTGAGGCCGGTGCCGCGAATTCGCCGACCCTCTCGCTGCACGCGACGCACGCCGGGATGATCCTCGGCACGGCGGCCTAGCCGTCGTCCGGCGCGGCGTCGGGCACGGCATCCGGCACGGCCGCCCCCGCGCCCGAGGGGCAGTGGCAGGTCTCGCCAGCCGGAGGGGAAGCGGTGAGCGCCCTCACCGAAGGACAGCGGAACATTTTGTAATTTTGTGATCTCGTGATCCTGTGCGACGGCTTCCGCCCTTTCGCGTTGTTACTATCAGCCGCCCAACGGCGGACGTCGGTTGTCACCAACCAATGGGAAGGACGTGAACCGTGAACATGAACAAGGTGCCGATCGGACGGCTTGGCGGGAGGCCTGGTCGCGAACGTGTTCGTGTGTGTTCGCGCTACGCCGTGAGACCGCGGATGCTGAAATCGGGCGCCGCAGCAAGGACGCGAGCGTCGTTCGAGTAGATGGCGTCGAACCCGTGCTCCCGAGCGCTGACCAGGTGAATCGCGTCGGCACTGCGAAGCACTGTCTTCGGCGAGAGCTCGCGAAATCGCTGCACAGCGGATGCGACCAGGTCTTCGCTCAGCGCTTGCGGTGAAAGACCTGGGCCGTCTCAACGCGGCCGATCGCGCTGCAACACACCTTGCCCTCACGCTCGGCGAGGGCGCGAACGCGGCCGGTCTCAGGCTCCGACAAATAGAACTTGGCGATGTCGGCCGAATCGAAGTAGACCATCACCGACCGTCGCGATCGTCAGACACGATCCGCGTGCTGTTGGTGCCACGGCCCAATCGTCCTGACCGGAGCAGCCGCTGGTACGCGGGGAGCACCTGGCGCGACAGAAAGGGGTTCGGAGCCGGCCGGATCAACGCGCCTGTCTTCTCGTGCAATTCGCGCAAACTGACTTGTTTCATGTGACTCATTGTGACACATACGGCGATCGGGCGAACACTCGCAGCCACTCGCGACCGCCTGACCGTGGCAGATCGCAGCTACAAGTCTGAAGACCCGCCTCTACTTAATCTCCGGTTTCGCGATTTCGATCGTGCCGAAGTACCCGATCAGCATCTCTTCCCAGGTCTGATCGCCCCACCGGACCGTGGCCGTCGGATCGGGATTGAACGGGTTGTCCTTGGAATTATCGTAATGGGCTGCGATCAGCAGCGTCGATCCCTTCGGCATCAACTTGGGTTCGGCGAGACGGTAGCTCAGCTGCCAGTTGAAGTCGTATTTCGGGACGCGCAGCACGAGCTCTTCGCGCCCGTCGGGGTAGACGATCGTGTAGGTGACATCCTTGCCGCGCATGTGCATGTGCGGATACATGGTGCTCAGGTAGGTGTCGCGGTTGATGGTCTGCTTGGCGACGACCTCGTAGTTGGGATGGCCGGGCGGAATGGCGAACATGACATTGGGAATCTGTCCGCCGCCGGCGGCCCGAAGCTTGGTCGGCGGCTCCGTGGCCAGTACGACACCGATTTGCGTGAGGTCCGTCACCGGCTCGCCAATCGTCGTGTAGTGCATCTGCAACACGATGTCGGCGCCCGCCGGAATCCGTCGCGCGACCCCCTCTTCGTACAATCCGTACAGACGGCCGGGCACGAGGCCGCCCAGGCCGCCGCCGACTTCCTTGCGGGAGCGATCGCGCGTCGGCCGCGGCGTGGGATCGGCCGGCTGGCCGTTGCCCTCCACCAGGTCGCTGATGATGTGGTGCACGACTCGACGATCGGTCGGCTTCAACTCGACGCCGCGAATCCAGATGTCCTCTTTCAGGTTCGTCGGGATGGTGATGTAGACGTACGGCACCGTGCCGTCGGCGGGCACCTTGAACGGCTGGAGCATGGTGAAAATGTAGTCGGGCTTGCCGATCGACCAGCCCTCGGCGAACCGCGGCGCCGGTGGCAGGTCGGCGCGATTCCCTTCGGGCGCGCCGGCGTCGGCCCACGCGGAAATCATGTCGATCTCGGATGGCTTCAGGCTCGGGTCGTTGGCGAACTTGCCCACGCTCGGGTCCGCGCCCCAGGGCGGCATTTCCCGCCTGGTCACCTTCTGCTTGATGGCCTTCGCCCACGGTCGGACATCCTGGTAGGTCAGCAGCGACATCGGCGCCATCGAGCCGGGCCGATGGCACTCCGCGCAACGGTTGAAGAGCAGCGGCGCGACATCTTTGGAAAAGGTGGGGGCCGGGGCGGCGGCAGCGCCGGTTGGCGAGACGGGGCCGGCCAGAACTCCAGCACTGGCCAGGGCCATGACGGCCACACTCACGGAAATCCACCAGCCACGCGCGAATCGCATCATCGAGACTCCTTGAATGACCGCAACTCCCGCGGAGTATACACCTGGTGAAGATCGGTTGGCCCTGCCGCGCGAGTCATGGGGGTGTCTTTTGATACCGGCCGGTCCCGAGCCGCTGGTATGGCCCGCCATCGACCGAGATCTCTTCGGTGACCATGAACGACTGCGCCGACAGGATCGAGTACAGCCGCCGGACGCGAAGCGACTGCGCGCCGGCCTGCACCGGCTCGCTTTCGGCGCGGATGCCGATGGGCGACGACCAGTCGCCGACCGATCGCAACTGGAGGCCCGTGCTCAACCGCTCGACGAAGGTCAGCGTCTTGCCGGCGGCGTTCCACTCGGCGGTCCCGGTTTCAGCGAAGGCTGCCGCGCCGTCGACCCGTCCTTCCGCCCGCATCACCAGCACGTCGCTGGTTCCCGTGCGCGCGTAGGTGACCGTGCCGGTGCGCGGGCCGGCACTCACGGCGCTCTCGCGGCCCGTCCACGTGAACGTCCAGGCGCCGACGAAGTAGTCGACGCTTTGGGGCTGCTGCGGCTGCGGCGGTGAGACGCGCTGCCCGCGGCCCGCGGGAGGGGCCTGCGGTTCCTGTGCGGCGGTGTCAGTGGCGGTGAGGGCGACAAGGGCAAGGATGAGCACGAACGCGGTCATGAGGCCTCCTGAACGGTGCCCAGTATAAACGATCCACCGGGGCACTGGTGGCCCGCGGCTTCGGTCGAGGCGTGGCCAGGCGCCATTTTCCGATGCCCTTGTTGGGCACGGGGCTCGACCTGATGGGGCAGAATCTCCGGCGGAGTCATCCGGAAGCGGGCGATGAGGAGATCGAACGACTCCTTCGCCAGTGGCTCCTCGACCGCCCTGGCGCGGCTGCCGGCGACTGTGCCGGCCGGACCGTCGAATCGCGCGCCGGACGTGCGTGACGTCGCTCGAAACGGCCCTCCGCCAGATCCATAACGACCTCACCGATGCCCACGTCTCCTTCACGTTGGTTGGCGGTCTGGCGGTGATCGCGCTCACCGAAGGACGGCGGAACATTTCGTGATCTGGTGATTTGGTGATTTGGTGATCGATTTGATGAGGAGCAGGCGGGCGCGAGCAGCCTCCGTCCCACAATCACCAAATCACCACATCGCCAAATCACAAGATGAACGGCTCCTAACGCTATAATCCCTCCACCTCAGCCCCATGACCCTGTCCCCCGGCGCACGCCTCGGCCCGTATGAGATCGTCTCCGCCCTCGGCGTCGGAGGAATGGGCGAAGTGTTTCGCGCCACCGACACGAATCTCAAGCGCCAGGTCGCCATCAAGGTACTGCCCGCGTCCGTGGCCGCTGACGCCGACCGGCTCGCGCGCTTCCAGCG
>JBCKZH010000089.1:0-14587 GCA_038919385.1 Vicinamibacterales bacterium
GTGGCCGCAAGCTCGACTTCCTGCTGCAAGAGATGAACCGCGAGATCAACACGATTGGCTCGAAGGCCGACGGCCTCCAGGTCTCCGAAGTGGTGATTCAGGCGAAGGCCGAAATGGAGAAGATGCGGGAGCAGGTCCAGAATGTCGAGTAACGCCCGCGGACTGCTGTTCATCGTCTCGGCGGCGTCGGGCACCGGCAAGACGACGCTGGCCGAACGGCTCGTGCAGATCTTGCCGAACTTGCGGATGTCGCGCTCGTACACCTCCCGCGCGGCGCGCGCCGGCGAGCGCGCCGGTGTCGACTATAATTTTGTCAGCCGGTCGCACTTCGACGGCATGATCGCGCGGCAGGAATTCCTCGAGTGGGCCGACGTGTTCGGTAACCGCTACGGCACGGGCCGGCCCGACACCGAGGCGCTGCTCGCCTCGGGCCAGGACGTGGTGCTGGTGATCGACGTGCAGGGCGCGAGGCAGGTGAAGGCCACGGGGATCGACCACGCGGCCATCTTCGTGCTGCCGCCGTCGTTCCCGATCCTCGAGCGGCGGCTGCGCGGCCGTAGCGCGGACAGCGAAGAGGCGATGCAACGGCGCTTGGCCGCGGCTCGCGCCGAGGCCGGCGCCTACGTGGACTACGACTACGTCGTCATCAACGACCAGCTCGAGCCCACGGTGGTGCGGTTGCAGGAGATCATCGCGGCGGAGCGGTCGCGGACCCATCGGATGAGCCCGATCGCGGAAGCGATCATCCGGTCGTTCGAGCCGTAGCGAATAGCGAATAGCGAATAGCGAATAGCGAATAGCGAACAGCGAACCCATATGGCATTCATCGCACTCGGCGTGACCGGCGGCATCGGCGCCTATAAGGCGGTGGAGATCGCGCGCGGGCTCCAGAACAACGGCCACGAGGTGGTGGCGGTGATGACCCGCTCGGCCACCCAGTTCGTGGGCCCGCTCACCTTCGAGGCGATCACGCGGCGCGAGGTGATCACCGACCAGTGGAAGGCGGGCGCCAACGCCGGCCCGGGGTCCCCGCGAGGCACGCCTGCCGAGTGGGGTGGCGTCGAGCACATCACGATCGCCTCCACTATCGACTTGCTGCTGGTGGCGCCGGCCACCGCCAATACCGTCGGCAAGTTCGCCAACGGCCTGGCCGACGACTTTCTGTCGTCGCTGTTTGTCGCCACGCGCGCGCCGGTGTTGATTGCGCCGGCGATGAACACCAACATGTTCGAGCACCCGGCGGTGGTGAAGAATCTCGAGACGCTCATGGCGCGAGGCGTCCATGTCGTCGATCCCGGTTCGGGCTACCTGGCCTGTGGCTGGATCGGCAAGGGCCGCCTGGCCGAACCCGACGCGGTGGTGGCCGCGGCGGAAATGGTGTTGCGGTCGAAGGGCGGGTCGACGCTGGCGGGACGCCGCGTGCTGGTGACCGCCGGACCGACCTACGAGGACCTCGACCCCGTCCGTTTTGTCGGCAACCGGTCGAGCGGTCGCATGGGATATGCGCTGGCCGCCGAAGCCCTGCGCCGTGGTGCGGCCGTGACCCTGGTCACCGGCCCGACCCACCTGCCGGCGCCGCACGGCGCCGAGGTGATCGCGGTGCGCAGCGCCGCCGACATGCACGCGGCGGTGATGTCGAAGGTCGCCGATCAGGATGCCGTGATCATGGCCGCCGCGGTGGCCGACTACACGCCCGCCGCTCCTTCGTCGCAGAAGGTCAAGAAAGCCGACGGCGACCTGACGATCACGCTCCACCGCACCAGGGACATTCTGGGCGATGTCGGCCGGCTGCCGTCGCGCGCGCGGGGCGTGCCGGTGCTAGTCGGCTTCGCTGCTGAAACCGAGGACGTGGTGAAGCACGCCCAAGGCAAGCTCGAGCAGAAGGCCGTCGACCTGGTGGTCGCCAACGACGTGTCGCTTGCCGGCGCCGGCTTCGACGTCGACGCCAACGCCGTGTCGATCGTGTCGAAGACGGGTGTCGAAGAGGTGCCGCTGCAGAGCAAGAGCGAGGTGGCCGGCCGCATTCTCGATCGCGTGGAACAGCTGTTGATCGCTGTCCCTGCGCGCAACATCGCCGCCAAAGCCTAGCGCCATGTCACGAGAGATTGCCGATCACTTGCGCTACTACGCCGACCTGGGAGTCACCGGCCTCAGCCGCGATCCGCAGTGGCGCACCCGCGCGACACCTGACGCGGCTGACAGGCAAAACACCCCAGCACCCCAGCACCCGAGCACCCTGGAGTCGCTTGACGACATCAAGACCGACCTCGGTCCGGCCTGCATGCGCTGCAAGCTGTGCATGCAGGGCCGGTCGCAAATCGTGTTTGGCGTCGGCAACCCCAGGGCGCGCCTGATGTTCGTGGGCGAGGCGCCGGGCGAGGAAGAAGACAAGCGCGGCGAGCCGTTCGTGGGCCGCGCCGGGCAACTACTCACCAAAATCATCGAGGCCATCGGCCTCTCGCGCGAGCAGGTCTACATTACCAACGTGATCAAGTGCCGGCCCCCCAGCAACCGCAATCCCGAGCCGGACGAAGTGGCGGCGTGCGAACCGTTCCTGTTCCGGCAGATCGACGCGATCAAGCCGGCCGTGATTGTGGCGCTCGGCAAGTTCGCGGCGCAGTGTCTGCTGAAGACCACCGATCCCATCACGCGGCTACGCGGCCAGCGCTTCGACTATCGGGGCACCACGCTGATCCCGACCTTCCATCCCGCCTACCTGCTGCGCAACCCGTCGGCGAAGCGCGAAGTCTGGGACGACATGAAGCTGGTGCGCGCCATCCTTCAAGGCGACGCGTAGGTCGACGTGACCGAGCGTCTCGTGTCCGTCGCGGTGCCCGTGCCCGCGCTCGGCCTGCTCACCTATCGTGTGCCGCCCGACCAGGCCATGCCGGTGCCCGGCGCACGCGTGGTCGTCCCGCTCGGGCCCCGCAAGCTCACCGGCGTCGTCGTCGGACACGTGAGTGCCGCGGGTGTGGCGCTCAAGCTGAAAGACATCATCCAGGTGCTGGACCCTGGCGCCTTCGTGCCCCCTGACGTGGTGCAGCTCACGCAGTGGGTGGCTGACTATTACCTCGCCGGCCCGGGTGCCGCGCTGCAGGCGGCGTTGCCGCCGCACGGACTCGCGAACAAGGTCGACCGCTTCAAGACCGTTCGCGTCGTGACGCTGACCGCGGCAGGTCTTGACGCCGCCGATCGGATGGCGGCGCATCCGCGGTGTGTTGGAGACGATGGGCAGTCGGATGGACCGATGCTGGGCACCAGGCAGAAGCAGGCGATTCTGCTGCTGAAGAGTGTGCCCGACGGCCTGTCGGCCCCAGCCCTCGCCGAACGCGGCATCACGGCGTCGGCTATCACGCGCCTCAAGGGACTGGGCTACGTTTCCATCCGCAACGACCGCGTCGAGCGCGATCCGTTCGAGCACGCCGTCGGGGCGCACAGACCGGGCACCGGCGCCGCGCCGCGGTCGTTAACCGACGAGCAGGAAGCCGCGATGGCGCACCTCGCGCCGCTCGCCGCCGCGAACGCGTTTCATGTCGCACTGGTGCATGGCGTGACCGGCAGCGGCAAGACCGAGGTCTACCTGCGACTGGCCGACGCGGTGCGGCGAAGCGGACGCGGAGTGCTGATGCTGGTGCCGGAGATCGCGCTGACACCGCAGGTGGCCGCGCTGTTTCGTGCGCGCTTCGGCGCCGCCGTTGCCATTCAACACAGCGGGCTGTCGGATGGCGAACGTCACGACCAGTGGCACCGCATTCGTCGCGGCGACGTCGACGTGGTGATCGGCACGCGCTCGGCGGTGTTCGCGCCGCTGGCCAATCCCGGCCTGATCATCGTTGATGAAGAGCACGACACGTCCTACAAGCAGGATGAAACACCGCGCTACCACGGCCGCGACGTCGCGATCATGCGCGGCAAGTTCGCCGGCGCGCTGGTGGTGATCGGATCGGCCACGCCCACGCTGGAGTCGTACGCCAACGCGCTGGCGGGCCGCTACTCGCTGGTCACGCTCGCGCGGCGCGTCCTCGACCGCCCGATGGCGCAGGTGCAGGTCATCAACATGCGCGAAGAGATCGCCGCGGCCGGCGCCGAAGTGGTGTTGAGCAAGGCGCTGCGAGAAGCGATGACGGCGCGCCTCAAGGAAGGGCAGCAGTCGCTGATTCTCCTCAACCGGCGGGGATTTGCGACTTCGGTGCTGTGCCGCCAGTGCGGGGCAAGCCTGGAGTGCCCGAACTGCAGCGTCACGCTGACGGTGCACACTGCGGGGCTTGTCCACCGACCTGTCCTCCGTAGCCTCGGCGAAGGAGGAAGCGCGGAGCGCGAAGGCTGGCGGGGGCGGTGCCACTACTGCAACTTCACGAAACTCGTGCCGAAAGCGTGCGAGCAATGTGCGGCTCCGTATATGGAGCGCATCGGCTTTGGCACCGAGCGGGTCGAGGCCGAGATCCGCGAGGCGTTTCCCACCGCCCGCGTCGCGCGGGTCGATCGCGATACGGTGCGCAAGAAGGGGAGCCTGGTCGAGATTCTGGAGAAGGTCGCCGCCCGCGAAGTGGACGTGCTGATCGGCACGCAGATGATCGCCAAGGGTCACGACTTTCCTGAGTGCACTCTGGTCGGGGTGATCTCCGCCGATGTCGGCCTCGGGCTGGCGGATTTCCGCTCGGCCGAGCGCACGTTCCAATTGCTCACGCAAGTCTCCGGCCGCGCCGGCCGCGGCGAACGTCCGGGCCAGGCCATCATCCAGTCACTCGTGCCCGAGCACTACAGCGTGCGCTTGGCTTGCGCCCAGGACTACCGCGCGTTCTACGACCAGGAAGTCGAGTTCCGCCGCGCCATGCGCTACCCGCCGCAAGTGGCAATGGTCAACGTGGTCGTGCGCGGCCGGACGTTGAACGAAGCGATGGACGGCGCGCATGACCTGGCCACGGCCACGAAGGGCGGCCGCGGCTTCGTCGTGGTGGGGCCAGCGCCGGCGCCGCTGACGAAGTTGCGGGGCGAGCACCGCGCGCAGTTCTTCCTGAAGGGAACCAGTCGCAAGGCGATGCGCGAAGCGCTGCAACTTGCCCTGTCGCGCAAACCGGAACTGGCGAAGCGCCTGTCGGTCGACGTTGATCCGCTATCGATGCTGTGACATCAGACGTTAGCCACAGAGAACGCAGAGAACACAGAGCCAATTCTTTCAAAATACAACGGGCTTCGTATCGGCCGTCTGGCATTTAGAAAAAGATTCCTCTGTGATCTCTGTGTTCTCTGTGGCAAATGTCTGATCAGGGGGCGCCGATGAACGGTCCGATCGGCGCCGGCGTGAAGCAGACGATCAAGATGACGAGTGCTACTGCCGCCAGCACCAGCCGTCCACGATCGAGCTGTTCGTCTTCATCCAGCGTCGGCGGATGCCGCGGCCCCATCAACACAATCATGGTCACCAACAGCACGGTCCAGGCGATCCAACTGGAGGAGACAAAGGTCAATCCGATCGCGACGCCGATCGTGACAATGGTGATGGCGGTGGAGCGGCGGCCGAATATGGCATAGGAGATGTGACCGCCATCCAATTGCGCGATCGGAAACAGGTTCAGTGCAGTGGCGAGCAGGCCGAACCAGGCGGCGAAGGCCATGGGATGCATGTTGATGGTGTAGCCATCGGCCACCTCACCCCAGACGATCCAGGCCGCGAACCGGAAGAACAACGGCTCGCCCAGCTCCATCAAGTTCGACGCATCGTCCGGCAGTCGATCCACCCGCGAGAGCCACAAGCCGATAAACAGCGCGGGCACCGCGACGATGAAGCCGGCGAGCGGACCGGCGATGCCGATGTCGAAGAGCGCGATCTTATTGGGGATGCGCGAGCGGATGCGAATGAACGCGCCGAGCGTACCCGTCAGTGGCAGCGGCGCTGGGAGGAAATACGGCAGCGTCGCATCCACGCCGTAGCGCAGGCACGCGACATAGTGCCCCATCTCGTGACAGCCGAGAATCGCCAGAATCGTCAGGCTGTACCAGAGGCCGCGCAACCAGAACATCGGATCGAGAAACAACGATAGCGACGCCGGGTCGGCCGGGAGTTCGTTGACGGTCGAAAGATCGATCGCAAAGCTGTAGTAATGGCAGCCGCCTGTCAGTGTGGTCGTGACGAGGGTGGCGCACAACAGGGCGAGGTGAACCCACGGCCGACCGTGGTTGGCGGGCAGGGGCGGTGGCACGTAGACCGGGTACACGAGCCCTAACCGATGTTCTGCAGTTCCTTGCCGGGCTTGAAGCGAATGGTCCGGCCAGGCGGAATGCGCACTTCCTTGCCGGTGCGGGGATTGCGGCCAATCCCGCGCTTCCGGGGTTTGACCTGAAACACGCCAAACCCCCGCAGTTCAATGCGTTCGCCGCGTTGCATCGAGTGACGCATCGCTTCAAACACGGCATCGACTGCCAGCTCGGCCTTAACCTTGGTGACGTCTGCCACCCGAGAAACCTGGTTCACGATGTCGACCTTGATCATGCTGACTGGTCGCTCCTCGATCAGTGTAACTAGCTTAAATCAGGGCACTTACGCTGTCAAATGGATAAGTGCTTTGTCTGGATGTATTTATCGGCATTTCTGTGCAGCGCAGTAGGGCCGTTCCAGCGCAAGCCCTTTTATACCTGTAAGATAGAGGAAATCGTGTCGCAGAAACCCTTGCCGCGCGTCGTGCTCGTCGGTCGGCCCAACGTCGGCAAGTCAACGCTGTTCAATCGGTTGTGTGGGGCTCGCCGGTCGATTGTGACCGCGATTGCCGGAACGACCCGCGACGTCATTACCCACCCGGTCACGTGGGGGGAGGCCCGATTCGACCTCACCGACACGGGCGGCCTGTTCGGTGCCAGTGAGGACCCGCTTCACGAGCTGGTCGTCGAACGTGGTCAGCGCGCGCTGAAGTCCGCTGAACTGATTATTTTCGTCGTCGATGGTCGCGAAGGGCTCATTCCCGGCGATCAGGAGATTGCCGCGGCGGCGCGTGAAACCGGCGTGCCCGTGGTGCTGGCGATCAACAAGATGGACGATCGCCGAGGCCGCGATGGCGCGCTCGAGCTCTACCAGATGGGTTTCGATCGGGTGGTTGAGATCAGTGCTGAGCACGGCCAGGCGGTTGGCGACCTGCTGGAAGTGATTGTCGCGATTCTGCCGCGGACCAAGGCGAGAGCCGCCGATCCGGTGGACGCCGATGCCGAAGACGGCGACGCGGCGCCAATCGACGAGGCCAAGGCGGAAACCGCGATTGCGATCGTGGGCCGTCCCAATGCCGGCAAGTCGTCGCTCGTCAATCGCCTGCTGCGTGAAGAGCGGATGATCGTGTCGGAGATGCCAGGCACGACCCGCGATTCTGTCGACTCGGTGCTGATGTGGCACCGCCGTCAGTTCCGTATTGTCGATACCGCCGGCATTCGCAAGCCCGGCAAGGTCTCGAAGTCGGGACAGGTCGAAACGCTGAGCGTGATGCTGGCGAAGCGCGCCATCGAGCGCGCGGATGTCGTCGTGCTCGTGATCGACGCCACCGTGGGGCCCACCGATCAAGACGGCGCGATTGCCGGCGCCGCGAAAGATGCCGGCCGCGGTGTGATTGTCGCGGCCAACAAGTGGGACCTGATGAAAGAGCAGGGGCCCGAAGCCGCGAAGAAGTTCGACGAGAACCTGCGCTATCAGCTCAAGTTCCTCGACTTCGCGCCGATCCTGCACATCTCTGCCGCGACCGGCGAGCGCACACCGAAACTGCTCGAGATGGTGGACAAGGTCTACGCCGCCACGCGCAAGCGCGTGCCGACCGGCGAGCTCAATCGCTTCATCGAGAAGATCACGACCTCCGCGCCGCCCGTGACCGCAAGCCGCCGCAACATGCGCGTGATGTACGCCGCACAGGCGGCGGTGGCCCCGCCCACATTCATCCTGTTCACCAACAGCATGACGAAGCTGCACTTCTCGTACGAACGCTTCCTCGAGAACCGTTTGCGCGAGGAGTACGAATTTCTCGGCGCGCCGATCCGCATTCAGATTCGCGGGCGATCCGAGCAGCGCGGCGGCGATACCCGCAAGACGGCGAGCGAACGGGCCCCGGAGCGCCGCAGTCCGGTCCGCAAGGGACCCGGTTCGGTGCGGACCAAACACGAGCGCGATAAAGAAGCGGCCAAGGCGAGCCAGGCGAGTAAGGCACGGGCGGCGAGCAAGGCGGGTAAGGCAGGTCGGGCGGGTAAGGCAGGTAAGGCCAGCCGCAAGGCGTGGGACAAGCCGCCCGCGTTGTCGAAGAAGGCCCGTGCCAAGGGCGGGTCGAAGCGGCGGGACCGCTGAGACCGCATGCTATACTCCCGGCGGGATACTGCCTCGATGGCTGCACCGAAGCGCGAGCTCTTCAAGGCCGCGGACGTCTGCGAAGTGGTGCAGGTTCAGCCGTACGTTTTGCGATCCTGGGAAGCCGAGTTCCCGCAAATCGGCCAGGCGCCTGTCGGCGGCGGCCCGCGCCTGTATCGCCGATCCGATGTCGAGTTGGTCCTTCGGATCAAGCAACTCGTTTTCGAAGAAGGCTTGACGCTGTCTGGCGCCCGTCGGCGTCTGGATGAAGACCGTGACACCACGGACCATGGCGCGGCGGCCGCGCTGGTGCAAGAGGTCGTCGGCGACCGCGTGCTGGATCGCCTGCGGCACGTGAGGAGCGGGTTGCAGTCGATTTTGCAGCTGCTCGCGAAAGACGGCGTGGAGGCCGCGGAACTCGAACTCGTGCCGCCCCCGGCCGCGGCAAAGAAGACGGTAGCGAAAGCGGCCAAGAGAAAATAGAATTCAAGAACCCCGCAAGTCCGTCGGCCGCAAGTCTGGACGGGATGTAGCGTAGCCTGGTAGCGCGCCTGCTTGGGGTGCAGGAGGTCCCGAGTTCGAATCTCGGCATCCCGACCACTTTTCCCTCCGCGCTTGCAACGAGATTGCAACGGGCGAACACGAAGGCACCTCTCGCAGGGTGGCCTTTTTTCGTGTACTAGACGCCACAGTGGCGCCCCGAAATCGGCCTGCGGGCGGGCAACGCCGCGGGCTCCCATCGGCTATACTGGACCCAACATTCAGAGTGGCTCGCAACAGCGAGCCCGGCAACCGGCGACGGACCCGCACGGTGCCTTCGCGCAACACTCGCGCGGATGTGCCTTCCGATAGCAGGGAAGGAACAACGACAGGTCCAGCCGAGCGGTCCTCGGCCTCTGGGTGTCTTCGACCAGGAGACACGGTGCCCAAGAATCTCAATCTTCCGTCAGCTGAATGTGGGGGGGGGGGCCATGCCTGCTCTCATCCTCGTTAATCCGATTTCGACGGCGCAGGCGAAGGACAACGCCCGGACCACCGACGACGAGTACGGATATCGGGCGCGGTTCCGCACGCACTCCATCGACGAACTGATCGCCGCGTTCAACCCCGAAGTCGGCAGCCGCGCCTGGGTGCATGCGCGAGGGGTGTGCCTCGTCGCGTTGCGCGACGCGCTGCTGGCGACCGACCTCGACTGCTCCAGCTTCATTTCCGACATGGGGATGAACATGGACCGGTTAATCGCGCGTCAGGGCGACGCGATTGTGCCGGTGGGCACCAGCAGGTGAACGGAATCGAACCGCAACCGAGGTGCTCACGCTGTGGCCGTTCGCTCGGCAGGGCACCAGCGCCGCTCTGCGCCAGCTGTCGCGGCTTCGACCACGCCGCCAACAACTCTCCACAGGCCTCATCGTCGTGTACGCCCACCAGAAGAGCCAAGTAAGATGACGTCGGCGATCACGATGGCCGGAATGCGCAATATTCTTCACCGATGCGACCAGGAAAAACATGCCATCTCCAACAACTCATCAACCGCGAATTAGTCTGATCGCGGGAATAATTCTGATTGTCGTCACCCTGCTGACTGGTGTAGCCGTCTTTGTTGTCATGCAGCGCAACGCCGAGGCGCTGCTGAGCAAGAGCCTCCAGTTGTCTCTGCAAAATCGCGTACAGCTAACCCATACTGAAATTCGAGCAGGTTTTGAAAGAACGGTGCTCATTTCAACCCGTCCTCTTCTGATCGATCAATTGCAGTTTGTAGATGCGCGCGCGAACGGCACAACGCCTCACAGCTTCGCGGCAGCACATGGGCTGTTTGTGGATGCGCGCGCGGACGGCACCGCTACCCAGAACAAACTCAATATGGCCGTTGGATCCCTTCTCGAGAATGAACTCACGGCCGTAGCATTCTATGGCAAGGACGGGCAAGAGCTGGCACGTGCCGGTGTTTTTACGCAGCAGCCCGAACTGGTGGTGCCGCTTAATAATTTTCCGGGATCTGTGCAACTACTGTGGGATGGGCAACTGTTCTTGCGTGCAGTGGTAGAAATGAAAAAGGAAGGGCGCGTTATCGGCAAGGTCATGACGGAGACGTCGCTGTCTGTCACCAGGGGCGCGCTCAAGGATGCCAGCCTCCTGGGCGAAACGGGAGAGCTGGTACTGTGCGCGCCCTTTAGCCTCAACATGCAGTGCTTTCCAAGCACCCGCCTTCCGAACGTGCTGACGCGATCCCAACACTCAGCCAGAGGCGATCCGCTGCCGATGGCCCATGCCCTGGCCGGCGAAACCGGGTTCGTTACCGCCCGCGATTATCGCGACCAAGAGGTGGTGGCGGCTTACGCGCCGGTTGGCGATTTTGGGCTGGGGATGGTGCTAAAAATGGACAGCGCCGAATTGTATGCGCCAGTATGGATGCAACTGCGCTATCTGATCCCGCTTCTGGCTGGCGTGCTTGTCCTCGCGCTGCTGTTGCTGCGTTGGCGACTCACCCCGCTGGTGCTCAGGCTGGTTCTTTCGGAAGCGCAAGCCCGCGAGATGAGTGCCAGTTTGCGCGACAGCGAAATGATGAGCCGCGCCATCACCGAGAACATGGCCGAAGGCCTGATCACCACGACTACGGATGACATCGTGGTGGACGCCAATGCGGCAGTGCTGCGGATCTTTGGCTATGAAAAAAGCGAACTCATAGGCCGTGACGTCTCGGAACTGGCGCCCGAACGCCACCGCCGCCAGTACAAGGACACTACGGCAGCGCTGGGGGCGCAGCCCGAAGCCTTCAGGATACCCGGCCGCGAAGTGCGGAGTCTGCGCAAGGACGGCAGCGAATTTACGGCCAGTATGTCGTTTGCTGACGTTCAGGTGGGCGGTCGGCGCCTGTTCACGGCGTTGATTCTCGACATCACCGAACGCAAACGCGCCGAGGCGGAGCTTCTCCGGTTCAAGAATGTCCTGGACAGCACGCTGGATATGATTTTTATGTTTGAGCCGGCGTCCCTGCGCTTTGTTTACCTGAATCAGGGGGCGGTCCTGAGCATGGGTTATAGCCGGGAAGAGCTTCTTGGGATGACGCCCTACCAGATCAAACCCCTTATACCCGAGTCACAATTTCGGCAGATCATAGCGCCCCTGCTCTCGGGTGAACAGTCATCGCTACGCTTTGAAACGCTGCACCGGCGTAAAGACGGCACCGATTTTCCGATCGCTGTTTTCTTGCAACTGGTAACGCAGAGCGACGGAAGCCGCCTGTTTGTCGCGATCGTGGACGACATCACCGAGCGCAAAAAGGCCGAGACTGAACAGAAAACACAACAATTGGAACTCGCAACTCAGGCGAGCCAAATGAAAGATGAGATAAAGCAAAGGGTCGCAGTCCAAGATCAGTTACAGATCAGCCATGGTCATCTGAGAGAAGCACAGGCCTTAGCAAAAATAGGAAGCTGGGGCTATGATCTATCCGACCAACAAATCGAATGGTCTGACCAGATGTACGACCTCTTTCCACAGAGCAGAGAGGACGGTCCGCCGTCTTTCGAAAGTCACTACTCGTCGATACACCCTGAGGATCGCGAGCTATGGACAAATACAGTCGAAGCTTGCTTGAAGACCGGCGAAAAATACAAGATGCGTTTTAGGGCCACATTTCCAGACAAAGTAATTTGGATCGAAGCAATTGGGCAGGGAACTCGAGCCAAAGATGGCCAGATAGTAGGGCTATACGGCACCTGTCAGGATGTGACTGACAGTGTAAAGAGTGAAGAACTCTTGCGGCAGAGCGAAGAGCAATTCCGCAAACAAAGCCAACATTTGTCCGAAATAATATGGGGCACCGACATCGCCACATGGGAATGGAATGTACAAACGGGTGAAACCGTGTTCAATACGCGTTGGGCAGAAATCGTTGGCTATACCTTAGATGAGCTCGCGCCGATCAGCATCAACACATGGAGCAAGCTCGTTCATCCTGACGACGGAAAACGCTCTGGTGAATTGCTGACGCAATGCTTTAATCGTGAGTCAGACACCTACATATGCGAAGCTCGCATGCGCCACAAAAATGGTGAATGGGTCTGGGTACTTGATCGCGGTCGGGTGGTCGAATGGACGGAGGATGGCAAACCTTTGCGCATGTCGGGCACACATCAGGACATCACCGAGCGCAAACGCGCCGTGGCGGAGATTCTCCGCTTCAAGAATGTCCTGGACAACACGCTGGACATGATTTTTATGTTTGAGCCGGCGTCCCTGCGCTTTGTTTACCTGAATCAGGGGGCGATCCTAAGCATGGGTTATAGCGCGGAAGAACTTCTTGGGATGACGCCCTATCAGATCAAACCCCTTTTCCCCGAACCCGAATTTCGGCAACTCATCGCGCCCCTGCTCTCGGGTGAACAGTCATCGCTACGCTTTGAAACGCTGCACCGGCGTAAAGACGGCACCGATTTTCCGGTCGATATTTTCTTGCAACTGGTAACGCAGAGCAACGGAAGCGGCCTGTTTATCAACATCGTGCGCGACATCACCGAGCGCAAGCAGGCGGAAAACGAAATCCTGCGTGCCAAGGTGGCCGTGGCCGTGGCCGATCACGCCAATGTGGCCAAGAGCGCCTTCCTGGCCAACATGAGCCACGAAATCCGCACCCCGATGAACAGCATCATGGGCATGGCCCTTCTGGCACTCAAGACCGAACTGAGCCCCAAGCAGCGCGACTACATCGCCAAGATCCAATACTCCTCCCGGCACCTGCTGGGCATCATCAATGACATTCTGGATTTCTCCAAGATCGAAGCCAACCAGCTTGTCTTGGAAACGCTGGATTTCGATCTGCCGACGATGGTCAGGGATATTTCCAGCCAGCTTGGGGACAGCGCCACGGCCAAGGGGCTGGGACTTGTTTGTGACATCGACCCCCAACTGTCCCAGCCTCTGCGAGGCGACCCCTTGCGGCTGCGGCAGATACTGCTCAACTACATCGACAACGCAATCAAATTCACCCATCAGGGCAAGATCATCGTGTCCGCCAGAATTCTCGAAGAGACGGCTGGCGACCGTCTGGTGCGCTTCGAGGTGCAGGATACCGGCATTGGCATGAGTGAAGCAGAAGTGGCCGACCTCTTCCGGGCCTTCCATCAGGCGGATGCCTCAACCACGCGCACCTATGGCGGCACCGGACTCGGACTGGCCATCAGCAAGCAGCTTGCCGCGTTGATGGGGGGCGAGGTCGGTGTGGAAAGCCGGCCTGCCCAGGGCAGCACCTTCTGGTTTACGGCCCGGCTGGGCCGGGGCACTGACCAAGCGGCGATGGCGCAAGAAGCGCGGCCACCGGTTGACCTGAGTCTGATCAAAGGTGCCGCCGTCCTGCTGGTGGAAGACAACCTTTTCAACCAGCAAGTGGCCCGGGAACTGCTGGAAGAAGCCGGCGCCGCCGTCACCCTTGCCGATAACGGACAGGAGGCCATCGACTGGCTGCTTCAAGCGCACTGTGACTGCGTCTTGATGGATATCCAGATGCCCGTGATGGATGGCTTGGAGGCCACCCGGCAGATTCGCGCCAACCCGGCCTTGTCTTCCACACCGGTGATCGGCCTGACCGCCAACGCCGGGCAAGAAGATCAGGCACACTGCTTCCAAGCCGGCATGAATGACGTGGTGAGCAAACCCTTCGAACCCGACCGGCTCCTCGCCGTGCTGGCCACCTGGCTGGCGCAGCAACCCGGCCAGAGCCAGCCCGCTCACGCCGCCAGCACGGCGGCGGCCCGGCCCCTGCCACCCGTAGCGGTGAGCGAAGCGGCGGCTGGCGATGCCAGTGTCATCGATCTGGCCGTGCTGGCCAACATCGTGAGCCCCAACCCGGAGAAGATTCGCAAGTACGCCCTGATGTTCGTGTCATCCACGCACGACACCCTGGCCGAGGTCGAGGCCACGCTGGCACATGCAGACATGGTGGGCGTGGCTGCCCTGGGCCACCGCGCCAAGTCGTCGGCCAGAATGGTCGGGGCGATGGGTTTTGCCGACCTGTGCCAGGCCCTGGAGCAATGCACGCAGGCCGGGGATTACGACAAGGCGTGCGGCATCGTCGCGCAAATGCAGCCCTTGCTGGCACGGATATCCGAACAAATTGACAAGGAATTCAATGAGTAAAAGTAACTACTCAGCAGGCCTCCCGCCCCGGGAGGCCTGCTGGGATCTTTGGGCGAGATGCACCGGTTGGGTGAAAGTTACGAGGTGTTGACGACGGGCACGAAGGGGTCGCCGGCGAAGACGCGTCGCAGGGCGTCGAGG
>JBCKZH010000090.1:0-14506 GCA_038919385.1 Vicinamibacterales bacterium
GCGAGCGAAGAGGCCGGGTTCGCCGGTCCACTCTTTTTCCAGCAACCGGGCTTCAAGTTCGATGCTCCTGGCATAACTCAGCGAATAGTTCAGCACGGGATGCTTCCACGTTTCCTGCAACCGATCCTCGAACAGCCCGATCGCCTTCTTCCGCCCCGTCTCTGAGAGCCAGACTTTCGTCTTCGTAACGCTGAAGTCGGCGACCGGATCCCACTGCCCGCGATTCATTGAGCCGACCAGCGGCATGTCCCACAGAGTGACGCGGAACAATTCCATGAGGTCGAGCACCAGGGGGTATGCGGCCGAGCGCGGCGTATGGAAAAAACCAAGGGCCGGTTCTAATCCCGACGCGAGGATGGCCCGCATCACGGCCGTGTGCAGCAGGCCGTAGCCGTAACTGAGACATGCGTTGAATCTATCCTGCGGTGGCCGTCTGGATCGGCTGTCGGAACGGAGGTCATCGTGGACTTGCGGGCCGAGCAGCTTGCGCAGAGCAGCAAAGTAGTGGACGGCAGCCGATCCTTCGAGGCCGCGCAAGGAGTCTCGATCGCTCGTGTCAGGGATGTCGGCGAGCAGAGACTGGATGCCGTTGAGGGACTTCTGGATTTCGCTGCGGGCCTCCTCGCTGCCGCGGCTGGCGCGCATGAGGTAGCGGTACTGCCCTTCAACCTTCGCGGCGGCGAGCTGCCTTGCCAATCGCAAGCACGTGTCTTCGGCGGTGAGGGCCTGATACTGGCGGATACGCCGTTGCACCTGCCCGGCCGTCGGAACCAGGCTGGCCGTGTGATTCCCGGACACGCTGAGCCAGTGGACACCGATGCCGTACTCAACGCACTTTCGGATCGCCTGCGTGCTGATCTGCGTGAAACCATGCAGCAGCAGCGTGTCGATGCCGCGGGCGGGGTGCTTGACGTCCGGGCCCTCGCGCGGTTTCACCACGATGGAATCGCCGCTGATGCCGACGGTGGTGCCATGGGCGACGACGTGCAGCGTGGTACCGTCGCGGTCCTGCGGGAACAGCCGCAGCGGGTCGCGTTCCGGGTCGCGGTCCTGCCGGACTTCCTCAGGCAGGCAGACGGGCGCGAGGGAACACTTCTCGCACAATCTCGGATTGTCAGTGATCGGCGGGCGGTCCACCGTCTCGCGCAGCCTCTGCGCCTCAGCGATTGCCTCCCGTAAATCTGCACGGGCGCGGTCGTCGATGGGCACGCGAACGGTGACGTTCGCCGCGTGGTAGCGAATACGCCCCTCGGGGATCGGCTGACCGAAGGCTTCTTCGAGCAGCACCGCATACGCGATGAGCTGGAGCCGATCCGACGGCCACGCCTCGGGGGCGTTGTCGGCGACCCGGGCCGGCCGGCCGCGCTTGTGTTCGTAGGGAAGGTAGGAACCATCCCGTCGGCGGAGGCAATCGACCTTGCCCAGTAATCCGAGCGCTTCGCTGGCGAGTTCCAGAGACACGGACTCGCCGTCCTCGTCGGCTTCGAGGGCGGCATGGAGCTGCCGGCCGGCGAACACGCGCTGGTCCGCGACGCGAATCTCCTCGACTTCCTCGAGGTAGAAGAGGCGTTGGCAATAGGCCAGTGCGTGGAGCGCCATAACCCGCACCGGCGGTCGGTGCGAGTCGAGAACGGAGGGCGGGAGCATCAGCTTACTCGGGAGAAATTCGTGGCATCCGCTCAATCGGCGGCGGGTCAAGAGGCAATTCTTCGAGGTTGCCGGTGGCGTAGCGCGTGCCGGCGGAGCCGACGTGGTCGACCCACACAGGCAGCGTAAGTCGGCCTTTCGGGGCAACGAGGAAGGCGCGGCCGCTCTTCGCCAGTCGGTCCCTGACGCGGTCGAGCAGGCACACTTCATCGATCATGTGGGTGCTCTCCCCAAGGGACAGCCCACCGAAGCGGGTGATGCTCGCGGGGTTGGTCAGGGCCGTACGTACGCGGTCTTCCAAGAGGTCGCCCGATTCGCCAGACGAATCGAGCCATATGACGAGGCGCACGTCGGTCAGCAGTTGCTGGTAGTCGGGGCGGGTATTCCCAGAAGAACCGAGCGGCATCTTCTTCACCCGCCAGACGGTACGCAGCACCACGCTCGTCGGCGGTTTGTTGAGTAGGACCGAGGCCACCCGGCAGCCGACGTGCGCGCGGCGATCCGTTTCGCCAACCAGCGACAACAGGAAGCCGTAGCAGGTGGCCGGCGGCGGGAGCGGTTCGGTTTCGAGATACTCCCGTGCCAGACCCTTACGGAAGCAGGCGACAGGCACCGTGACATACACGCCGAGCATGGGTCACTTCCCGATCTTGAGTTCGGCGTTGATCTGTTTCACAGCTTCGTCGCATGCCTTGCGAACCCCGAACACCGGCACGCCGTTCGCCTTCAATGCGCCCGCCAGCGGCGACTCCAGGTCGCTCACTCCGAGGATCAGTTCCTTCGGATCGATGTCCCCGTTGGCGACGCGATTAAGCAAGGCCGGTGCGACGACCGTCTTGCCGGCGTCGACGGTGTCGAAGCAGTACAGGAACCGAGGGGCCGGGTCGTGCGTCAGGCGGATGACGACGGCGTCCGGTGAGAAGTCGAACAGGAACCGGCCGTGGTTGCCGGCAACCGTGCCGAGGTTGCAGAGGGCGTGGATGGCCTTCGCCGCGTGGGCTTTGTCCCGCAGCCGCTCCGGCGTGAGGGCGATACCGTACTGGTAACGAGTGGCGTGCAACTCGGTGCCGTAGGGAACGGGGTTCTTACTCTTGTCTTTATCCCCCTTCGAGGCGGATGGAGTGGCGCCGGGCGAAGCGGCGTTGAACGTGACATCGCCTGCCCACGGGGTCAGCGACACCGCGCGGGTTACTTCAAGCACTGCCCGGCGGACGTTGGCCGAGCCTTTCCCGTCGTCGCTGCCGTCTTCCTTTGCGGCCTCGGCGATCATGAAGCCGAGTAGGTCGTCGTCAACGAACGTGATTCCCTTCTCGGTCGCCCAGCCTTTGAACTGGTGGTCTTGCCACACGTTGGCGCGGACGGCCTCGTCCCAGACACGGTTGGTCTTCTCGGACATCCCGAGAACCCGCCGCAGGGCGAACCGGATCGCCTCGGCAGAGACAGTGGTGTGCGTCTCGCCCAGCCAGAGCAGCTTTTGAAGTGTTGTGATGTTCCCTTCGTTCTCGGCGCGATTGTTCGCGGCAGTGCCGAAAGGGGTGACGAAGTTGGCGAACACATGCAAACTCATGGCTATGGTTCCTCGGAAGGGGTAGTCAGTTCAGGTTGATTTAGGATCGCGATATCACCTTTGCCGGCATAGCTGGCGAGAGCGAGCAAGCCAAGGTCCCGGGCGAGGCGCCAGTCTCGCCGGATCACAGGCAAGACGTACTGCCATCCCTCACGGAGGGCGGCGATATTGCCCGCGCGACTGAACAGGTCCATGAGCGCGAAGCGGACATCGTCCTCTTTCCTCGCGCCGCAGAGAGAAAGGCGGAGTCTGTCGCGAAACCGATCCCAGCGGTTCTTGGTGGCTTGGGTGAGGGCCTTGGCCTTCTCCCCATCGGTCTCCAACCGAATCTGTGCCAGGCGCTGTCGCATGGCTTGGTGAACGGCTTCGACGACGAGTCGCTCGCCGTTTTCGTCCCAAATTTTCGTCTCGGCGATCATGGCGTGCAGCCCCTTTGTTTCAAATTGAAGTTGGTTCCGGTACGGTTTGCCCGTGGCCGGATTGATCTTGCTCATGAGCTTCGTGAACCCGGCATACCACTTGAGCCCCAGAGCCAGGTTCTCGGCAACGAACGGGCGAACTACGCTGTCCGACCGGAACCATTCCCGCCGCTCCGTGGTTGTTTTCTGTTTTCCCCGGCCTACCGATTCCCGCACGGTACGGGGCACAATCCGCGGGGCCAGGTGTGAGGCTGCCAGTTGGTATCGGTCGAGCAGTGCGTTGTCGCCTGGCGGAACGTGAATCGTGGCCACGCGGGATTTCTGCTGGCTCGCCCATGCTGTGGGGGTGAACGTCATCGCGTAGCAGGCCGGGATCGCCGAACCGTCCATCGATCGCCGCGCCCGCAATCTTATTTCGGCTATTCTTCTGGGGCTCTCGCGAAGGCGAACCTGAGCGCGAAACGCCGCGTCGGCCGCGTTCGCGACCTGGCAATCCGTCGCCGTGGAGGGGGTCATCGCCGGTCGGTCGTAGAGGAACTCCTCCAAGTCTTCGACTTCGGGAACGATCAGCGCAGCTACGCCTCGGTTCACCGGCAGCGACAAACATCCGACCATGGCGAAATAGAGGGGCAACATGCGCTCGGACGGATCCGCGGCTCCGGTGTCGCTGGTGAATGCGACGTGCCGGATGACAGTACCGGGGCTGATCGGACCGTCCACCTTGATGGTGCCGGTGACGAGGCAGCCGTGCTTGTCCACCAACTCTTCCCAACCGCCCTGATGCTTGAACCCGGAACACTTCTTGTATTCCACGATCAGGCTGGGCACTCCGCCCCCATCAAGATCGTAGCTGACCGCGGTCACTTCTTTCGCCAGAGCACGAACCCGCCCGTGTTGGAGAAACGTAAGAGTGAAGCCGCTTTGCAAGTCCGCAAGAACCGCGTCCGAAGGCCGGGTGTGATGCTGACCGGGCAGATAAATCAATCCAGAATCGGTGATGGAGAACGCGAACCCGAACAGCTTCTTGAGATAGTCGCCGGCGAACTCAGGCTTGCCGAACTTCAGCGTCACCGCGTCGTCAGTGATGTCCCACGGATAGACGCCATCCGCTACCGGCCCCGGCAGCTTGTCGGCGCGCAGCAGGCCGGCTTCGTGCTGGCGCTCCACCGCCTTTAACGTGCAGGCCAGACCACCCAGCCCCGCCCGGTGCAGCGCCGTCATGCCGGGAGCGAACAGGTTCATCGTCAGGTGATCGGGAGCCGACGGCCTCGTTACTTTCGCCATTCAGCACCTCGCTTCGAGTCGTAGATGATGCTGTCGGTCGGGGCGATCGGGATACCCCGAGGCTTGGGCCACGACCTCCAATCGAGCCGTTTGGGCGGCGGGGGCATCGGGAGGGTGTATTTGCCCAGGTGTCGGCCCGTCGCTCGTCCGACGTCGTCTTGCACGATGACCGTGATGCCCGGCGACGCCTCCCGTAGTTCCGAGACGGTGGTCAGCGGGCCGCCGTCGAGCCAGGCGCTCGCCACCAACTCCGGCGGATTCTCGCCGGTCTGCTCCCACGCTTCGGCCAAGTGGCGTTGGGAGATGTCCGAGTCCGGCAGCTTGGCAAGCCACGTCGCGGCCGCCGCCATGTCCGGAGGTGCGTAGGGTAAATGGTTCTCGGGCGAGAGCACGACGAAGGGCCGCGTCGGATCGCCTTCTTTGGCCTGGCGATTCAGCCGGCCGAGCCGCTGGATGAGTGCGGGAACCGGAGCCTGCTCGGTCACGAGCAGCGTACAACCCTGCAAATCGAGCGACATTTCGCACACTTGACTCGTCACGGCGAGAACGCCGGCGATGTGACTCGGCGTGAACGCATCGATGACACCCATATGTCGCAGCACTCGGTCCGCGTACTTGAACCGGCTGTGGTAGATCAGCGGCTCCAATCCATTGACTTCCGCACGCTTTGCCGCATCGATCACGCGCTTGACGGTGTTGCACACCCACAACACTTTACCGCCGCCCCGCACCTCCTCGGCGATCAGCGGCAGCGGGTCGCCGTTTACAGGCGCTGCCTTGTGGTACCGGGGACGTTCTTCCAACTCTTTTGGCCCGGAGATCGGCGACAATTCGATGCCTCGATACTTGCGCAACACTTCTCGAAGTGCTTCTTCTCGCGGAACCGGCAGGCTCGCCGTCATCAGCAGCACGGGAAGGCCGGGTAAATCGCGGAGGAACCGGAGCAAGGCTCCGAACAGGCGGTCGTCGTAGGCATGGATTTCGTCGAAGACGAAAGCCGACTGCGCGAGTGCCGGCCAAGCGAACAAGCCGCGCTTGTTGTTCTGCACAAGGCCGAGGACCGTATCGACGGTGCAGGCGACGACGGGCGTCGACCACGATTCGAGTGCGTCCGCCTTGGCGGCGGCATCAGTATCAGTCGTCTGCGAGTCACTCCCGGTGCCGAGGATGATTTCAAAATCGATCCCGCTGCGAGAGTGGAACAAGTCGGCACAGACTTCCTCGAGGCGCTTTCGTTCCGCCGCGTTCTCCACGGTATCGGGTGTCCCTGCTTTGGGCACTTCGGGGTAGAGGTAGTCCTTATACCCTTCAGTAGCTGTGCCCGTCGTGGGGTAGCAAAAGTACAGCCGCCGGCCGACGTACCGCTTGGCCGCGCGAAGGTAAGCGGCCACGGTTTTCCCTGTGCCACATCCAGCTTTCACGAACACAACGCTGTCTGGGTGATCCGCGACGGCCGTCTGGAATTCACGGGGATCATTCCCTTCCAGCCCGTACTTCGCTAGGAACTGCAAATCGTCCGATGTGGGAATGCGACCAAAGGCTTGGCCGATCCTGGCCCAGCGTTCCGACTCGTCGGGGATCTCCCGTGGTAGAGCCGAACCAGCCACGTCAGCAGCGATAAGGCAATTCTTCACCGCTGCGACCAATCGGCTCTCAGCCGATCTCTTGAGCCTCTCCTCCCAGAGTCGCTGAGCAGCCTTTGACCATGCGGCCAACTCCGAGAAGGCGTTGTTGGCTCCAACCAACGGACGAACTGTGTCAGCAATGGGCGGGGCCTGCCCGGAAAGATTAAATCTATCCTTGAGCCAACCAAGAATGGCGGTGAAGTCCGCGTGGTCGGAATGGACTCGGATCTGCGGTCCCGCGCCAGGTGGGCAACTTCCGGGTGGGCTGTCGTGGTTATGTGCCGGGTGGTGGCCGGCGATGGCCCACTCGGAAATGGCGAAGTCGATCTCGCTGCCGCCGACCGCCGGCAACAGCCACGACTTCAGTTCCTTAAGCAACAACACCGCCACCCACTCGTGTCGCAGCCCTTGGGGATTCTGTTGCACGTTGCGGTTGCCGCGGACCATCCCCTGAAAGTGGTCGTTCGCCTTGCCGATGTCGTGGACGGCCGCAGCGAGCAGTACGCACCGCCGGAACTGATCACGGTATTCGTTCGGATTGAGCCCGAGTGCGGATAACTGGCTGTCAGCTGTCGCATCGAGGATCCGCTCCGCCGCCTGGTGCACGTCTTGAAGGTGGCAGAGTAAGTGCATCGAGGGGCGCAGGGCTTCGTCCTCCCATTTGCTTTTGGCCCAGAGTCGTTTCGGATCGAGGACCATCAGTGTCCGCTTCTCATCGGCGCAAAGAAGCCGCAGCCCAGCCGGGTGCGGCCGCCGAGACCCGATTGCTGAAGGGTCAGCGAGTCGGCGGCGGAGAGTTCTGCCACGATCAGCGAGTAGCCGGGGATGGTCACGCCCTTCACCCGCACCACGCGGCGCTTCGGTTCGCCCGCGCGGTCGCCATCGAGGTGAATGGGCAGTTGCGGCTCACCCGCAACGCCGAGTTCGGCCAGCTTCGCCCGCGCGGTCGTCAGGAACTGTTCAGGGGTGTCGGCGTTCTTGAACGTGACGAGGCGGGCAACCAGCGATGGCGCGGCAATCAGCGTGCGGACGGACGGCACGCCGAGCCGGACGATCGAATCGCCTAAGGCGAGTCGCTTACCGGCCAAGGGGAGGGCCAACTGAACCGCGTCATCAGGCAGGCGCACGCAGAGGCACGAGTGCTCCGTGATGTGCAGGAGGCCATCGGGCGTGGCGTGGCCCGTGATCGGGGCGAACCGCAGCGGCGAGTCTTCGTCATGGAACCTCGGCACGATGCCCGACAGGACGGCATACAGTGAGTACGCGTGATCGGTGAGGAGTGCGCTGCCGAAGGCGGGGAAGACGACTTCGAGCGTCACTGGGCGATCTCCGTAGGAACCCAGGCGGACGCAGCGAAAAGGCCGTCTCTCAAATCGTGTGGACAAAGCACAGTAGCGTCCCTTCCTGCCGATTTAACCTGTCAAGCAGACCGTCGCCACAACGGCGGCGGCGCCATGCCGGGGACTGGCGGCGCCTCACTCACGCTCGGGCTCCACGGTCGCCCGCAGCGCGAGCAACCGCGGCAACAGCGCCGGCACCTCAATCGAGACGACGTTCCAGACGATCTCCTCGTCAATGCCGAAATAGGCATGCGCCAGGATGTCGCGCAAACCCGCCACGCGTCGCCACGCGATCTCGGCGTCGAGATCCCGGGTGCCGGGCGGAACGCTCTTGGCTGCTTCACCAAGGATCTCGAGATTGCGAATGATCGCATCGTGCACCATGGTGCCGGGCATGAGACCCGTGCGGTCGAGGCCGGAGACGTCACGCGACACGCCGAAGCTCCGATTCGATGCGCGGCCTGAGCCGTTCGCGCAGCGCTCCGCGAGTCACCAGATCGACCCGCGCGCCGAGCGTGTCTTCAAGCAGGAACTTCAGATCCATGAAGCGGGCAAAGGTCGGCGGCCCCTCGAACTCCACCAGCAGGTCGACATCGCTCCCGGTTCCGGCCTCGCCGCGGGCCACGGACCCAAACACATAGAGGGCCGCCACGCCGAGTTCCTCACGGAGGCGCGGGTCAAGCCCCCGGATGGCGTGGGCGAGGTCATCGTGGGTCATGTGCGATCGCCATTGTAGTGCGCCACGGATGCTAACATCCGCGCCATGAAGCCGACGATTCTGTCGCTGGCGGCCGCCGTCCCGCGAGACGGCGAGGTAGCCCCAGGTCCGCGATCCGCGTGTGATCGGCGCCGGCGACGCCATCGAACCACTCCGGGGATCGAAATCTGCTGCATCGACCTGTACTTGAGGCCGATAGGAGGCGAACAGCATCCGGCTGCCATCCGCCGGGAAGCTGAAAGGCCACATCCACTGTCGTCGCATGCCTCAGCAGCAGCCGCTCAATGTCCTTACGGTCCACATCGCGCCACGCCACTGTCTTGTAAACAATCAAGTCATCGACCTGCGCCACCGGCACATGCAGGCCGTTGCCAAAGTCGACGGGGCGCGCCCGGTCAATGGCGTCTTGTTCGAATCCAAGCCATGCCAGGCTCACGTCAAGTTCGATCGCGCTCTCGCTGTGCCGCAGAAGGAGCATCTGGGCCTGGAGCGCCATCTCCTTGATGTCAGGTCGGCGCGGCACGATCTGGTGATGCCGGCAGGCCGCGAGAAACCGGTCGATGTCAAGGCCGGGGGCGAACACAGTCGCATCCACCGGACGCTTACCGCGTCACACGCGTTCGACAACGCCAGAATTGCCGCCCGGAAGCGGTCTTCCCAGGTCATCGACGTCTGCCCGGGTTGCGCACATGAAGGCGCTCCCACGCACCCTGCGACTCCCGCTCATCCCGTTCGCGAACGACATCAGGCACATCGGCGGCCGGTCGAAACCGGCTGGCAAGGTCCATCAGGCCACAGGCCACGCCGAACGACTCAGCAGCCGTGAGACTCGACGCCGCGAAGCTCTCTTGCTTCAGCCGATTCCCGAGCTGGCGAGCCCGCATCCACTCGCGAACCTGATCTGCCGTCACAACCACAGTCTACCGTCGTCGGACGCAACGAGCCGGCCTATCCTTTGCCCCCGGGCCGAATTTCAATCATCTCAATCGCCTCGCGGCTGGGGCCTTCGATCATCACCGTGCGATACTCGCCCACCGTGTAGGGCGGCTGCGGAAACGTCACGCCGCCGACACGGAGCTTCGCGACCCACGCATCAAGATCGGTGACGCTGAGCGCGATGTGATCCATCAGGTGGCCACGGGTTGGAGCGGCGGGCGTGGCACCTTGGTTCATGTACCAGAACAGCGAGACGTCGCCGAACGTGGTGCTCGTCACGAACGGGGTGCGGTGCATGCCGGTGTGCTCGAGGGTCGGCCAGGTGACATCGGGGCCTCGCTCGACGCGGCAGTTTTCCGCGGTGCGCACCGGTTGATTCGCCGCCTGACGGACCGCGACATTCAGGTGGGTCTGGTACCAGATCTGTGCGCAGAACGGCTGGTCCTGAAACATGTGGCCTTGGCGTGGGCGAGGACAATCGCCCAAAGCCAGTGCATCATGCCTCTGGCTTCAATGTGACCAGCGTGTAGCGATCCATCGGGAAGTACTTCTGGAACATCGTCTTGATGATGTCCGGCGTCAACGAGTCCGTGCGTTCGATGCGCTTGTTGATGCGTCCCACATCCCAACCGAACATGTGAACGGTCTGCATCGACCCCATCCAATACGAGTTCTGCTTCGCATTGGTCTCCAGGTCGCGGCGCTCCCCCTCCTTCACCTTATTCACATCGTCCAGAGATGGTCCCTCGGCTTTGAGGCGCTCGATCTCTTTCAAGGACGCCGCGACCAACTTGTCCACGTTCTCGGGCGAGCTGCCGAACTGGATGACCATGGCGCCGTAACCCTTGAACGGCGGCGAGTTGTTGAAGCCGACCGAGACGCCGTAGGTGCCGCCCAGTTCCTCGCGCAGGATCTCGCGGAGGCGGATGCTCAGCACCTGCGAGGCCGCCCGGGCACGGTGCATTTCGAACTCGTCGAAGCCGGGATCGGCAAAGAACGACAGCACGGTCTGGCTCGACGGCTCCTTGCCCTTTCGAACTTCTTCCTTCACGACGCCAACCGGGAACTTGACGCCCATGTCGTGATAGGCGGAGGTCCGCTTGCCTTGCGACGGCAGCGTGGCCACCCACTTCTCGAGCAGCGGGGTAATCTCGTTCACCGTGAACGCGCCGACGAAGAAATAGGTAAAGTCCGCAGCGTTGGCGAACCGCGCGTGGTAGAACGCCTTCATGGTGTCGAGGTTGAGCGCCGGCACGTCGGCCATGGTCAACGCGGCGGCGCTGTAGTGGTTCGACGAATTGACCTGCTCCACCTTCTCGCCAAAGACCGCGCGCGG
Source organism: Vicinamibacterales bacterium (assembly GCA_038919385.1). Taxonomy (GTDB): domain Bacteria; phylum Acidobacteriota; class Vicinamibacteria; order Vicinamibacterales; family UBA2999; genus 12-FULL-67-14b. Next base: position 10,873 of record JBCKZH010000090.1, read on the forward strand.
GTTCTGGTCGCGATTCTGCAACGAACCGGAAAGGCGGCGCTTGATCAGGTCGAGCACGTCGGGCGTCATGTTCGGCGCGGTGTGCGCGAGGTAGTTCAGTTGCAGCGCGGTCTCGAGATCGCGCGGTGTGCTGGAGCCGTTGATGCCCTGCGTGTAGTCGCCAACGTTTGGCGAGGACTGGGCAATCTTGCCCGACAGCATCTTGCTCAGGTCCACGGGGCTGAGGCCGCCCATGCCGCCGACACCCACCATGGCCGTGGCCAGGCTCGCACTCTTGAAGTCCGCGGCGCTGGCCAGCGACACGCCACCGGGCGCATAAGCCGTGAACAGGACCTGATCGTTCTTGAAGTCGGTGGGCTTCAGCCACACTTCGACGCCGTTGGATAGGGTGAGCACGGTGGCGCCCACCTCGGGCACCTCCCGGCGCGACGCGACCTTGCCAGCGGGCGGCGCTTTCTCGATCAAGGCGCGCCCAGACGTCGCGTCGACCCAGCGTTCCACGGGTGCCGCGCTGGCGCGGGCGATGGCGTTGCGCAACATGTCGGGCGTTGGCGGCGGGGTGTCCTTCTTCTCTGGCGCTACGCCGAGCACGACGCGGTTCTCATCGGTGATCAGGCCCTTCGCGAGCGCCGAGACCTCGGCCGCGGTCACGGTCGGCACGTAGGTCGATGCAATCCGGTACTCGAACTCAATTCCCGGAATCGGCTCCTGCTGCAGGAAGTGGCGCACGTACTCGTTGGCTAGCGACGGGCTCTCGGACGTACCACGCTCCTTGTAGGCGCGTTCGTAACCCGCGAGCAGCCCGGCCTTGGCGCGATTCAACTCCTCATCCGAGAAACCGAACTCCTGCATCCGCTTGGCTTCGAGCATGAGCGCGCCCAGGCCTTCGGTGATCTGGCCCTCCGGCACCGCGGCTTCGATCTCGAACAGTTCGAGCGTGCGGCCAATGGTGGTGCCCCCGGCCTGCGCCCCCAGGAAGGGAGCGTTGGGCCGGCGCGAAATCTCGGCCAGGCGCAGGTTCAGCATTTGCGACACCAGTTGCTCAATCAGCGACTTGCGATAGCCGCCGACGGTGTTGTCGATCTCGACCTTGCCCTTGAAGGCCATCGACACGGTCCAGCCCTGGGCCTCGGGATCGGTGGACATGCCGATCAACGTGTCCTTGTGGCCCGGCACGCTCGCATCCACCGACGCGGCGGCCCCCTTGGCGGCGGGGATGATGCCGAAGTGCTTCTGGATCAACTGCTCGGCCTCGGCGACCGGCAGATCGCCGACCACCACCACCGCCATGTTGTCGGGCCGGTACCACTTCTGGTAGAAGGCGACGAGCCGTTCACGCGGCGCGCCCTTCAATACCTCGGGTAAGCCAATAGGCAGGCGATCCGCGTAGCGCGACCCCTGGAAGATGATCGGCAACTGCTTGTCGGTGAGACGCGACCCGGCGCCGAGCCGGCCGCGCCATTCTTCCAGAACGACCCCGCGCTCCTTCTCCACTTCGGCGGGCAGCAGCGAGAGCCCGGCGGCGAAGTCGTGCAGCACGAGCATGCCGCGATCGACATAGCCGGGCCGGTCGGTGGGAATGTCGAGCATGTAGATGGTTTCGTCGAACGACGTCGACGCGTTGACGTGCGGACCGAAGCGCGCGCCAATCGACTCGAGGAACGACACCAGTTCGCCCGGCTTGAAGTTCTCGGTGCCGTTGAACGCCATGTGCTCGAGGAAATGCGCGAGCCCGCGCTGGTCGGGCTCTTCCTGGAGCGAGCCGGCATTTACGGCGAGACGCATTGACACGCGATTGGCGGGCCGGCCGTTCTGGCGGATGAAGTAGCGGATGCCATTCGGCAGCCGTCCCGTTCGCACCGCGGTGTCGATCGGCAACGGGCGATCGAGCGCCAGCTCGGCGGGGACGGGCGCCTGCGGCGCGACCACTTGCGCACGCGGAACAGCGACCAGCGCCACGACCATCAGTGCCAACGCGACGATTGCGGAACTCACGCGACTCATGCTGCCTCCACCGTTGTTACAACTTCCCCGCTATTCTAGTCTTCATGCGCTTGAAGATTAAACGCCTCGACCCGGCCGTCAGCCTGCCCGAACCGGCCACCGCCGGGGCCGCCGGCTTCGACCTGGCCGCGGCCGTCGATATGGAAATCCCGGCCAGAAGCATTCGCCTGGTGGGGACGGGACTGGTGATTGCCGTGCCGGACGGCCACTTTCTGGGGGTCTTCGCCCGCAGCAGCACGCCGCTCAAGCGCGGGCTGATGGTGGCCAACGGCGTCGGCATGATCGACGCCGACTATTGCGGCCCCGCCGACGAGATCAAGATTCAGCTACTGAATGTCACCGATCGGCCGGTGCAAGTGAAATGCGGTGACCGCCTCGCCCAGGGCGTCGTCCTGCCCTGCCCGCGGGTTGAGTGGGAGGAAGTCACCGAGATGGTCGCGCCCACTCGCGGAGGGTTCGGCAGCACCGGGCAATAGTGAGAAAGATTCTCCACATCGACATGGACGCGTTCTACGCGTCGGTCGAGCAACGCGATAACCCGACGCTGCGCGGCAAACCGGTGGCGGTCGGCGGTGATCCCAGCACGCGCGGCGTGGTGGCGGCCGCCAGCTACGAAGCGCGGACCTTCGGCGTGCGATCGGCCATCCCCATGTCACGCGCCGTCCGGTTGTGCCCCTCGCTCGTGATCGTGCGGCCCGACTTCCAGAAGTACCGCGCCGTGTCACAGCAGGTCTTCGCGCTGTACCGCGAAGTGACGCCACTGGTGGAACCGCTGTCGCTGGACGAGGCCTATCTCGACGTCACCGAAAACAGTTGGGGCGAGCCGCTTGGCGTGAACGTCGCCAAGCGGCTCAAGACGGCGATCCAGGACACCACGCGCCTTACCGCGTCGGCCGGCGTGGCGCCGAACAAGTTCCTCGCGAAGATCGCATCCGGATGGAAGAAGCCCGACGGCCTGACCGTGGTGGCGCCCGAACGGGTCGAGATGTTCCTGAAGAGCCTGCCCGTTGATGCGCTGTGGGGCGTGGGGCCGGTGACGGCGGCCAAGCTGCGCGCGCACGGCATCGAGAAGCTCACCGACGTCCGCGCACGGTCGCAGGCCGACCTCGAGGCCGTTGTCGGCAGCCTCGCCCGGTGGCTGCTCGACCTGGCCCACGGCCGCGACGACCGCCAGGTGGAACCGAACCGGCCGTCGAAGTCGGCGAGCTCCGAACGCACCTACGCCAACGACCTGACCGGCATGCGCGAGATTCGCCAGGAGATCGACCAGATGGCCCGCGACGTGGCCGGGTGGTTGCAGAAGCGAGCGATTACCGCGCGCACGGTCACCATCAAAGTGCGCTACGACGACTTCACGACGGTGACACGCAGCCATAGCACGCCGCAGATGACAGACGACGCGGAGTCGATGGCAGCACGAGCGCTCGCGCTCCTGTCCAAGACCGAGGCCGGCGGGCGGCCCGTGCGGCTGCTCGGCGTCGGCGTGCACAACCTGAGCACCGATGAGATCGAATCAACGGAGTCACCGGACCTGCGACTACCGTTCGCGTGATCAAACGACGGCCACAGAGAACACAGAGGACGCAGAGAATGCTTTTTCTGGGTCTTCACGGAATCGAGTGGGTAAATT
>JBCKZH010000091.1:0-14428 GCA_038919385.1 Vicinamibacterales bacterium
TCGCTGACCGAGGGCAAACTAACCAAGAAGGACAAGAAGTTCGCCGATCTCCGCAAGGTGACTCTGGATGGTCGGGAATGGGATATCTGCGCACACATCAAGCACGGCACCAAGCCGCCCAAGTGTCTGCGGGTTTACTTCGCGCTCGACCGCGAGGGGAAGCGAATCATCATCGGGCACTGCGGGGACCATCTCGATACCGCCGGAACACAGAGGCGTAAGTAGCGATGAACCCCGGCGCCATCGTCAGCTGCCGCAACCGTGAGTGGGTGCTGCTGCCTAGTGACGACGAGTCGCAATACCTCCTCCGGCCGCTGACCGGGGCGACCGATGAGGTGGTGGCCATTCACAAGGGGCTCGCCAACCTCATCGGCGGCGTGCTTCCACACGAGCGGGTAGCGTCGGCCACCTTTCCGCTGCCGACCACGGCTGATCTTGCCGATGCCGGCAGCGCGCACCTGTTGTGGCAAGCCGCCCGACTGACCTTGCGGGAAGGCGCAACGCCGTTCCGTTCCCTGGGGCGGATCTCGGTCAGGCCCCGCGTCTACCAGTTCGTGCCGCTGCTGATGGCCCTGCGGCTGGATCCGATCCGCCTCTTCATCGCGGATGACGTCGGCGTTGGCAAGACGATTGAGGCCCTCCTGGTCGCCAGGGAATTGCTGGACCGCGGCGAGATCAAGCGCATTTGCGTCCTGACGCCGCCGTCACTCTGCGACCAATGGCACGTCGAGATGTCGCAGAAGCTCAATCTCGATCCGGTCGTGATTCGCTCGGGCACCATCAGCCAGCTCGAGCGGCGCAAGGCCAGCACCGAGAGCATCTACCGCTACTACCCCATCCAGATCGCCAGCATCGACTTCATCAAGACCGAGCGGAACCGCCATCTGTTCCTGCAGGATTGCCCCGACCTGGTGATCATCGACGAGGCCCACGGCGCCGCCAGCGCCAGCGCCGCGAACCAGTCGCAGCAGCAGCGCCACGAGTTGATTCGCGACATCGCGGCCAGAAATCAGCACCTGATCCTCCTGACCGCCACCCCGCACAGCGGCGTCGACGCGGCGTTCCGGTCGCTGCTGGGGTTGCTGCAACCGGAGTTCGGACAGTGGGACATGGCGGCACTCGACGATGAGCGCCGGAAGGTGCTGGCCAGGCACTTCGTCCAACGCACACGGAAGGACATCGAAACGAACTGGGAACACGACCATTGCTTTCCCGTCCGCGAGAATGCACCGGATGAGACCTATTCCTTGTCGAAACCGTATCGGCAACTCTTCGACAAGACCTATGAGTTCTGTTCCGAGCTGGTGCGCGAAGGCGCCACGCTCGATCGGCGCCGCCAGCGGGTCCGCTATTGGGGAGCCCTGGCCTTGCTTCGCTGCGTGATGTCGAGTCCCGCCGCCGCCATGGCTGCGTTGGAGGCGCGGCACACCAGGCTCACGGAGGCCGGGGCCACCGACGAACCCGACTTCGGCCCGCTGATCTTCGAGTCGGCCGATGACCGGACCGACGATGGGCAGCCGCTGACAGTGGTCGAGGCAGCGGAGGATACGCTCGCCGACCCCGAGAAGCGCCGTCTGCGCGAGTTGGGCCGCCTCGCGTCGGCGATTGCCGCCAACGGCGACGACACCAAGCTCGCCCGCTGCGCCGAAATCGTCGCCGCCCTCATCGCCGATGGCTTCCATCCCATCGTCTGGTGCCGTTACATCGCCACGGCCGATCATGTCGCAGCCGGACTGCGCAAAGCGCTGGCCAAAACGAAGAAGGGCATCCAGGTGGCCGTCGTCACGAGTCAGTCGGGAGACGACGATGTCCGCCGCGCGAAGATTGCGGAGATCAGTGTCGAGTCGCCCCGCGTGCTGGTCGCGACCGATTGTCTGTCTGAAGGCATCAACCTGCAGGATCGGTTCAGCGCCGCCGTGCACTACGACCTGCCGTGGAACCCGAACCGCCTGGAACAGCGCGAGGGCCGCGTCGACCGATACGGCCAGCCCGCGAAGACCGTCCGGACCATTCGATACTTCGGCGCCGACAACCCGGTTGACGGCGTCGTGATCGACGTGCTCCTGAACAAGGCGCGCGAGATTCACCGCGCCCTTGGCACCCACGTGCCCGTGCCAGAGGAGAGCGAAACGGTCACGCAGGCGGTGCTGAACGCCCTGTTCCTGCGCGCGCGGCCAGCCGACACCGCCAACCAGTTGGCGCTCGATCTCGGCGGCATGCCGGCAGAGGTCGATGCCCTGCACACGCAGTGGACCCGCGACGCGGAGCGCGAGCGCGTGAACCGCACCCGGTTCGCCCAGCGCGCGATCAAGCCGGAAGAAGTGCGGCGTGAACTTGAGGCTACCGACAACGTGCTGGGTGATCCCGGCGCGGTGCGCGAGTTCGTTCTCAGCGCGGCACAGCGCATCAGCCTCACCGTGACCCCGGACAAGCAGGACCACGTGTTCCGGATCGCCGTTTCCCCGGGAGCCGTCGCCGCTGTGCCAGAGGCCGTGCGCTTTGCGCTGCCGTCGCCCAAGTCACCGCACTGGAAGGTGAGCTTTGTCTCGCCCACGCCGGAAGGCGCGGAGTACCTCGGCCGCAACCATTCATTCGTCGGCACGCTGGCGCGCTTCCTCATGGAGGAGGCCCTCACGATGCATGGCGCCGCCCGGGCGTCACGATGCGGTGTGATCCGCACCAACGCCGTGGCCACGCCCACGACGGTGCTGCTCCTCCGCGTCCGCCACCTGGTGTCACAACCAAATCGGGTGCCACTGCTCGCCGAAGAGGTGGTGGTTACCGGCTACGCCCAAGGCACAGGCACCTCACGAGCCTGGATTGACGATCCAAGCGCGCTCATGCTGCTCGTGGACGCCAGACCGGATGCCAATATCGCACCCACCGAGAAGGCGCGGCTCGCCCAGTTGACCCTCGATGAGTGGCCATCGGTCTTGACCGACCTGCAGCCGCGCATCATGGAACGCGCGCGCCTCCTGGAACAGAGCCACAAGCGGATCCGGCAGGCCGTGCACCTGCGGGTGCGTGAGTTGAGCGTCACGCCGCAGATGCCGCCCGACCTGCTCGGCGTGCTCGTGCTGCAGCCGGTGCGCGCCCAATGAGCTCACCGGCCATCAGGCTTGAGGGCGGCCTGTTCGGGCCCGATATTCTGGAACAGTTGCTGTCGGGCGATCTGCCGGGGCAGAAAGCCCAGGATTTCGGTCTGGACGCCCGCCGAAGTCTGACCGATGAGATGGCGGCCATTTTTGCCGAGGCGCGGGCGCAGTGGTCCATCTTCCAGCAACGCCTGCAGCGGCTCGCGCCGGCCGACGTGGCCACCACGACCACTCGCGACGCCTGGGTGATCCCGTTTCTCAGCTCGCTTGGCTACGAACTCACGTTCAACGCGCGCGCCTACGACGTGGACGGCCAGACGTTCGCCCTCTCGCACCGCGCGGGTGCCGCCGACACCGCACCGCCGGTCCACATCGTCGGGGTCCGGCAGGAGCTCGGCAAGCTGCCGCCCTCGGGGCGGCCGCGCATGGCGCCGCATTCCCTTCTCCAGGAGTATCTCAACCGCACCGAACAGGTGTGGGGCATCGTCACCAACGGCGTCACGCTCAGGGTGTTGCGGGATTCCACGTTCGTCCGCCGCCAGGCCTACCTCGAGTTCGACCTGGCCGCGATCATGGAGGAGCAACGGTTCCAGGACTTCGCGGTCCTCTATCGCCTGCTCCATCGCTCGCGCCTGCCGAAGACCACTGCGGATGTCGAGACGTCGCTCCTGGAACGCTACTACGCGATGTCGCAAGAACAGGGTGGACGCGTGCGCGATCACCTGCGCGACGGCGTCGAGCAGTGCATCACGCTGCTCGCCAATGGCTTCCTGACGCACCCATCGAATGCATCGCTTCGCGAACGGGCCGTGCCTACCTGCAGTAGCCCCGATCGCATCGCGTCAGACGAGCTCTATCGCCAGCTCCTGCGCATCGTCTACCGGCTGCTGTTCCTCCTGGTTTCGGAAGACCGGGGCCTGCTGAGTGGTGAAGCGGTCTATCGTGAGCACTACGGCGTAGGCCGGCTGCGGCGGCTTCTCGAGCACGGCAGACGGGCGGCGTTTACCGACCATGACGACCTGTGGCAGTCCCTGCGTGTGCTCTGGCACACGCTGCGGGACGAGCGGATGGCGGCCATGCTTGGCCTGCCGGTTCTCAACGGCGATCTTTTCGATCCGCAAACCCTCGATGGTTGCGCCCTCAGTAACCGCCACCTGCTGCAAGCGTTCTGGTATCTGGCGTGGTATCAGGAGAAGCACGGGCCGCCGAGGCGTGTGAACTACGCGGCGCTGGACGTGGAGGAGCTGGGCTCCGTCTACGAGAGCCTGCTCGAGTTCCACCCGTCGGTGATCACGGACGGCGCGGGCCGACCGGATTTCCAGTTGATCGCGGGCTCCGAACGCAAGACCACGGGCTCCTATTACACACCGCCTCAACTCGTGAACGAGCTGGTGCTCTCGGCGCTCGACCCGGTGATTCAGGATCGACTGGCCGCCCGACCGCGAGCTGCTGAGGCGGCGCTCCTGTCGATTCGCGTCTGCGATCCGGCATGCGGCTCCGGTCACTTTCTGCTGGCCGCCGCGCGGCGCATCGGCCGCGCCTTGGCGCGCGTGCGATCGGGTGACGAGGAACCGGCGCCGGAAGCGGTACGGGAGGCCACGCGCGATGTGATTGCGCACGGCATCTACGGCGTGGACAAGAACCCGCTGGCGGTGGACTTGTGCCGCGTCGCGCTGTGGCTGGAGAGCCATACCGGCAACAAACCGTTGACCTTCCTCAACCATCGCATCCGCTGCGGCGACTCACTCGTCGGCGTCTTCGACCTGGCAACCCTCACCAAAGGCATTCCCGACAAGGCATTCCAGCTACTGGAGGGAGACGACAAGCAGGTCGCCAGGGAGTCCGTGACCCGCAACCGGAGCGAACTCGCGGGCTTTCGGGAACTCCAGGCGACTGGCCCAGGTGCGAGCGTCGGTGACTTCGGCGCCCGCAGCCGGGCGGTGGATGCGATTCGAGACGACTCGGCCGAGGCCATTCGGCGCAAGAAACAACTGTTCGAAGAGAGTCACATTGACGCGGCCTGGCAGCGACAGAAGGAGGCGTGCGACCTGTGGACGGCGGCGTTCTTCCAGCCGCTGAAGCCGGGTGAGCCGATCATCACCTCGGGCGCACTCGTGGAGTTACTGGGCGGACACCGCATCGACGCCCGCATCACCGCGCGCGCCATGGTCATCTCCGACGAACAGCGCTTCTTCCACTGGCCGCTGGAGTTTCCCGAAGTCTTCGCCGACGGCGGCTTCGACGTCGTCTTGTCGAACCCGCCATGGGAGAGAGTAAAGCTGCAGGAGCAGGAATTCTTCGCCGCACGTGACGCGAGAATCGCCACCGCCCCGAACAAGGCCGCGCGCGGCGTGCTGATCGGCCAGTTGCCGCAAGTGAATCCGCTGCTCTTCTCTGAGTTCCAACTGGCGCTGCGCGGCGCGAGCGGCGCCAGCGCGTTCATGCGGCACGGCGATCGCTATCCGCTTGCTGGACGAGGGGACATCAACACCTATGCCGTGTTCGCGGAACTGGGCGCCAACGCGATCGGCCCCAGGGGGCGAACCGGGCTGATTCTCCCGACCGGCATCGCGACCGACGATACCACCAAGTTCTTCTTCGGCGATCTCGTCAAGAACGGCCGGCTCGCGGACCTGGTAGGGTTTGAGAACGAAGAGAACATCTTTCCGGCGGTGCATCACTTCACGAAGTTTTGTAAGCTCACGATCTCTGGTCGCAACATCACCGCGCCACAAAGCCGAATAGCGTTCTACATTCGACGCTTCTCTCAACTCCAGGAACCCGATCGTTTCTTCGCGCTCGAACCGGCAGACTTCGCGCTGTTGAACCCGAACACCGGCAACTGCCCCATCTTCCGCAGTGACCGCGATGCGGAATTGACCAAAGCGATCTATCGCCGCGTGCCGGTGCTGTGGCGCGAGGCCACGAAGACCCGCGCCGAGGAGAATACCTGGCGGCTATCGCTCAAGACCCTGTTTCACATGGCGAACGACTCGGACTCCTTTCGAACCGCCGCTCAACTGAGGGAAGACGGACTCCGACTTGAAGGCAACACGTGGGTTGGCGCGAGTGAAGTCTACCTGCCGCTCTACGAAGCTAAAATGCTGCACCAGTTCGACCACCGGTTCTCTACCTATCAGGGAGCGACGGAACAGCAGTTGAACGTGGGCATCCTGCCCCAGCCCACCAGCGCGCAGAAACGCGACCCTTCGTTTGTGGTGCAGCCTCGCTACTGGGTGGAGAAGTCCATCGTTGATGCCGCCATGCCGAAGTTCCCCGAGCCCCTGGCGGAGGCAGTCGCGGCTGATGATGTCGATAGCATCCGCCACGTACTCGGCGTGTGGGCCGCTGGCTACCTGCTGAACCGCGGGCGGACCGACGAAGCTCAGGCTCACCTTGGACGGGCTGCGATGATGGACCTCGCCAATAAGGTGAAGACGAGCCTCGATAAGTTCGGGAACCAGCTTTCTGCGGCGGGCGCCGCACTGGAACGCGACTATCCTCTTCGCGAAGAAGATTTTGCGCGCATTGTAGAGGCACACGCCGAGCCATTGGCCATCGGGAACCATCTGCTTCAGCGATTCGTGCCCACGTGGCTCATGGGGTGGAGGGACATCACAAATTCAACGAACGAGCGAACCCTAATCGTCAGTGTCGCCCCACCAACTGCGGTAGGACATAAGTTTCAGCTCATCTTTTCGACTGCGGGCTCGATCGACCGCCGATTGTTGCTCGGGGTGTTGAACTCGTTTGTAGTGGACTACTGCACACGGCAGAAGTTTGGGGGAACGTCTTTCGCCTACTTTGTCTTGAAGCAGATCCCGGTCGCCTCACCGATCGGATTGAATTCAGTATTCATCCTGCCTCGCGTGCTCGAACTCGTGGCCTCGACAATCGACATCTTCACGGTACGGGAAGACAGCAGGGGCTCGGGCTCACCAATATTGTGGGACGACGACCGCCGCTTTCAGATTCGCTGCGAATTGGACGCGGCGTTCTTTCATCTTTACGTCCCCAGCCAGGCTGACGGCACGTGGAGGCCGGCACGCATCGCGGAAGGGAACATCGTCGACGAAACGCCCGAGCACCTCGCGGCACTGACGCGGCACTTCCCGACGCCGCGCCACGCCGTGGCGCACATCCTCGACAGCTTCCCGCTGGTCCGGAAGAAGGACGAAGGGGCCCATGGCCGCTACCGCACCAAGGATCGCATCCTGGAGATCTACGACGGCATGCTCGAGGCGCAGCGTACCGGTCGGGAATGGACGTCGCCGCTCCAGCCGCCACCAGGAACGCGCCTGCAAGTTGTTGATTAAATTGAAGTTATCAATACATCCTTCTTAAACGGATGTCTTTGCCCGATAACGTCCTTCCAGGAAGGATGCTTCGGCTAGAATACGTCCGTCATGGAAGGCCTTCTTGCCGAGACCATCCGCCAGAAGATCGTCGACGCCCAACAGGCGCCGTTGCGGCCGCTCACCCGCCGCGAGGTGCATCTACCCAAGGTGGCCAGCCGGGCGGTGGCGATTGTCGGCATGCGGCGCGCCGGCAAGACGTCGTTTCTATGGCAACTGATAGCCGACCGTGTCGCAGCCGGCATGCCGCGCGCGGGACTGCTCTATTTCAACTTCGAGGATGAACGGCTCGCCGACCTGAGGGCCGCACACCTTGGCACCCTGGTCGAAGAGTACTACCGCCAGCATCCTGAATGGCGTGGCGCCCGCCGCGCCGTCTGGATGCTGGATGAGATCCAGCTCGTGTCAGGCTGGGAGCGCTTCACGCGGCGCTTGCTCGATTCCGAGAACGTCGAGCTCTACCTGTCTGGCTCCTCGGCCAACCTGCTCTCGCGACAGGTGGCCACCAGCATGCGCGGACGAGCCATGGAAGCCGTGCTCTATCCGTTCAGCTTTCGTGAGTATCTGCGACACCACGGACGCGAGCCCGAGCCCGGCCGCCAGTTGGCGATGTCTGCCCGGTCGGCGCTGCAGAAGGACCTGCGCGAGTACCTGGCGGTGGGCGGATTCCCCGAGGCGCAGGGCCTGCCGCAGCGCGATCGCCTGGATCTTCTCAGTACCCACGTCGATGTCACACTGTTCCGTGACGTCGTCGAACGCCATAACGTATCGTCGCCCGGCGCACTGCGCTGGATGACGCGCCAGTTGCTGGGAAATCCTGGTGGCGCATTCAGCATTCACCGCTTCTACAACGACCTGAAGGCGCTCAAGACGCCAGCGTCGAAGGATACCTTGCACGACTACCTGGCGCATCTCGAGGACGCATTCCTCATCCACACGATTCCCGTGGCCACCTCGTCCGAACGACGGCGCATGGTGAACCCGCGCAAGGTGTTCCCGATCGACCCTGGACTCATCCCCGTGTTCGATCGATCGGGGAAAGAGAACCTGGGCCACGCCCTTGAGACCGCCGTGTTGCTCGTCCTGCTCCGCCGGGGCGCCAAGGTGTCGTACGTGAAGACGGCTGGCGGATTCGAGGTGGATTTCCTAGCCCAGTTTCCCGATCGGACCGAGCACTTGATCCAGGTGTGCGCCATGGGCGCGAGCGAGACGCTCGAGCGCGAAGGACGCGCCTTGGCTGAAGCCGCGGGCGAGCATCCCCGCGCCGCGCAACACCTGATCACGCTGACGCCAGAAACGGCGTTACATTGGCCGCCACGAGTCACCGTTCACGCGGCCGAAGTCTGGCTGTTGGCCGAAGACCATCACGACGACTGACTCATATGAGCATCTTCGACCTCCACGCCGCCGTCCTGCAGGACTACAAGGACTTCGTCCGCTCGTTCTTCACCATTGCCGACGATCGCGCCCGGGCGTTTGTCGATCGCGTGCTGAACGAAGAGAACCGGCTGTGGCCGGACTACCTGCTGCAGGTCAGCCCCTCGTACGAGCGTACGGCTACGGTCGATGAGCTCGCCGCGAACGGGACGCTCCACCCGGAAACCGCGCAGGTGTTCCGCACAGAGCGGGGCGAGCCGTTCACGCTCTACCGGCACCAGCTCGAGGCGCTCTCGCAGCGATCCAGCTATGTCGTCACGAGCGGCACGGGCTCCGGCAAGAGCCTGACCTACTTTCTCCCGATGGTCGACGCCCTCGTGCGGCAGCCGGGTCACGGTGACCGCGTGGCGGCGCTGGTCGTCTACCCGATGAACGCGCTCGTCAACTCGCAGCTCGCGGCGCTGCGGAAGCTGAAAGACACCTACGAACGGCGGACCGGGCGCCCCTTTCCAGTGACGTTCGAGAAATACACCGGCGAGACCGGCGACGAAGCGCGCGAGGCGTTGCGGCAGCGGCCGCCGCAGATCCTGCTGACCAACTACGTGATGGCCGAGCTGATGCTGGTGCGCCCGGAGGATCAGCGTTTTCTCGACCGCGCGGGTGGCGGCCTGCGTTATCTGGTGCTCGACGAGCTGCACACCTATCGCGGTCGTCAGGGCGCCGACGTGGCCATGCTGCTACGACGCCTCAAGGAACGCTGCGCCTCACCCTCGCTCGTGCACGTCGGCACCAGTGCAACGATGGTCGCTGACCGGCAGACCACGCCGGCGGCGCGACGCGGCGCCGTGGCCGAGTTCGCGACCCGCCTGTTCGGCGAGCCCATGACGCCGGACCAGGTCATCGAAGAGACGCTGGTGCAGTTCACTGAAGGGGGCCCGCCTGCTGCCGCTGAACTGCGCGCGGCGATCGACGCGCCGCCGCCCACGACGATCGAGCAGTTCAAGGTGCATCCGCTGGCACGATGGGCTGAAGCGGAGTTCGGCGTCGAAGCCGAAGACGGTGGCCGATTACGCCGACGAATGCCCCGCACGCTGCGGGACGCCGCCACCAGTCTGGCCCAGGTGACCGGTGCCTCGGTGGACGCGGGCGAGCAGAGCTTGCGACAGTTGCTCAGCCAGGGCGGCGAACTCCGCCGCGACGATGGGGGCCGGGCGTTCGCGTTCAAGCTTCACCAGTTCATCGGACAGGGCCGCGCGGTCTACTCCACCCTCGAGGCACGCGACGCGCGGGAGTTCTCGATTGAGGGTCAGGTGCAGGCCCCAGGCGGTCGATCGTGGGTGCCGATCAAGTTCTGCCGGCAATGCGGGCAAGACTACTACCACGTGCTTCGCGACGATGCGATGTTCACGCCGCATCCCGTGGGTGCCGAGGGCGACGATGATGACGCGCGGCCCGGATACCTGATGCTGACGGCGGCCGACGGAGACTGGAGCGACGCGCAATTACCCGATGCCTGGCGCGATGCCAACGGGCGGGTCTCTCGTAACTGGAAGCCCAAGGTGCCACTGGCCGTGTGGGTGTCGCCCGACGGCCGCCATTCCCCGGCCGCGCGTGCTGGCGCGGTCAAGGCATGGTGGCAACCGGGCTTCTCCCTGTGCCTGAACTGCGGCGAGTACTACCAGCGCGAACGGGAGTTCGCGAAGCTGGCCTCCATCTCGAGCGAAGCGCGGTCGTCGGCCACCACCGTGCTGGCCACGTCGCTCTTGCGACAGGCAGGTCGAACCGCGCGCGCCGGAGGGCCCGCCACCGCGCGAGACAAGCTCCTGAGCTTCACCGACAACCGGCAGGACGCGTCACTTCAGGCGGGACATTTCAACGACTTCGTCCACACGGCCGTGCTCCGGTCGGCCCTCCACGCCGCTTTGCAGCAGGATCGCGAGTTGGGCTTCGACCGTGTCGCGGACCGAGCGATGAGGCTCTGCGGCCTTGGCATCCGAGACATCGCCAAGAACGCCGAACTGGATCCCACGTCGCCAGCCGCCACTGACGTGTGGAACGTGTTTCGTGAACTGACGGAGTACCGGCTCTATGAGGATCTCCGCCGAGGCTGGCGGGTGGTGCAGCCGAATCTCGAGCAGGTCGGCCTGCTCCGCGTCGGTTACCGGAACCTGAGCGCCTTGTGTGCGGACCAGGCGCGATGGCAGTTCCATGCCTCGATTGCGGCCTTCTCGCCCCCCGAGCGAGAGGTCGTGGTGCGTGCCATCCTCGATCAGTTTCGGCGCAAGCTCGCCATCAACTGCCGCGTCCTCCAGGAAACACAACAGCAGCAGGTCCGCCGGCGCGCCGACCAACTGCTGAATGAATACTGGGGCCTGGATGCCGAGACCAACGAGCTGAGGACCGCCAGCCAGTTCGTGCGCCGCGGCACATCGGCACGCGCCATCGATACCTACATCAGCCTCAATGAGCGCAGCGCGATCGGGCGCTTCTTGCGCAACACGCTGGGCTTTGCGCCCGCCGACTACGCCATCGTCGTCGACGGCGTGCTCGACCTGCTGGTCGGCCAGGGCTTCTTACAGATGCAGCCACTCGACGACCATCGGCTGTATCAGCTTGATGCGGGACGTATCGAATGGCGGCTGGGAGACGGCACCGCGCCACCTCCGGATCCGCTCTACACCAAACGCGCGGTCGGACGGGGCTACGTGGAGCAACCGCCGCCGGTGAACGCGTTCTTCCAGCGCTTCTACCAGGAGTCAGCGGAGACGCTGGCGTCGTTCGAGGCGCGGGAACACACCGCACAGGTGGTGAAAGAGGGCGAACGTGAGCGGCGCGAACGCCGCTTCAGATGGGAGGACAGTGACACGCGCAAGGAGGCCGAACTTGGGCGGCGGCTCCCGTACCTCGTCTGCTCACCGACGATGGAGTTGGGCGTGGACATCGCGGATCTGGATCTGGTGCATCTGCGCAACGTACCGCCCACGCCTGCCAACTACGCTCAACGCAGCGGCCGCGCGGGGCGGCAAGGACAACCCGGCGTCGTGTTCACCTACGCCGGCGCGCTGAACAGCCACGACCAGTACTTCTTCAACCGGCGGACCGAGATGGTGGCCGGCAGCGTGCGGGCACCGCGCCTCGACCTGACGAACGAGGCCCTGGTACGGGCGCACGTGCACGCGGCGTGGCTGGCGCAGGTGCGGCTGCCGCTGGGCCGTTCGATCGAGGAAGTGGTCGACATTGACCAGGTCGACGCCCTGCCGCTACGAGAGAACGCCGCGGCCCAGATCCGCCTGAGTCCTGCCGCGTCAACCGAACTCGCGAGTCGGGTGCGGCGGATCCTATCAGCCGATCTCGGTGTACTGAGCGCCTCGTCGTGGTTCTCGGACGCGTGGATCGATCGCACCCTGGCCGAGGCGCCCGATCGTTTCGAGGCCTCGTTCAACCGATGGCGTGAGCTGTATCGGTCGGCCACCCGTCAGTTGCAGGACGCGATGACTGCGTTGATGCGCGCTCGTCGTCCCGATGACCAGGCCGCGGCCACGGCGCAGCAACAAGAGGCCATTCGGCAGCGCAACCTGCTGCTTCAGAGCGGCACGAACCGGGAAGAGAGCGATTTCTATCCGTATCGCTATCTGGCGAGCGAGGCTTTCCTGCCGGGCTACAACTTCCCCGCACTGCCCGTCCGCGCCTGGGTGCCTCGCGACGGCGGCGAGTTCATCTCGCGGCCGCGTTCGTTGGCGCTGCGAGAGTTCGCACCGGGCAACATCCTCTACCACGAGGGGCGCAAGTGGGAGTCGCGGTCGTTCCAGGCGCCGCCGGGAGGTCTGGACGAGCGCAAGAGCCAGAAGCGGCTGTGCCGCACCTGCGGCGGCTTCACAGATTCTGGCAAGGATCTGTGCCCAGCGTGTGGCACGCGGTTCGATGGCCAGAACAGTCTGTTGGCCAGCGTGCTGGAGATGCCCAACGTCCGTGTGCGGCGGCGCGAGCGAATCACGTGCGAGGAGGAGGAGCGCCGGCGCCGCGGCTACGACATCGAGACATGCTTTCAGTTTGCAGCCGACGACACCGGTCCGCGCGTGCTCGAAGCTGATGTGGTGTTCGGCGGGTCTACCGTGCTGCACCTGCGCTACTCCGCCGCGGCCTCGCTCATCCGGATCAACCACGGCTGGCGGGCGGCCACGCAGCCCGGGTTTCTCGTCGACTTCGAGAGTGGTGATGTTGATGTGCCCGGCGCGGCCCCGGCGCCGCGCACCACTCCTGGACCACGCCGGCTGGAGAACGTCAGGCTGAGCGTCCAAACGACGCAGAACCTGCTCCTGATTCGATTCGAGCGAGCTGAGCTGCAGCAAGACGTCACACTACAGACCTCTCTGCGGTATGCCCTGCAGCGCGGAATCGAGCAGGCGTTTCAGTTGGAGGAATCCGAGTTGGGCGCGGAGCTCGTGGGTGACGGCGTCAACCGTGCCATCTTGCTGTATGAGGCGTCTGAAGGCGGTGCCGGGGTACTCCAGCGATTGGTCGAAGATGCCGATGCGGTCGGACGGGTCGTACGGGAGGCGTTGCAGCGGTGTCACTACGACGAGGCCGGCACGGATCAGAATGCCGACTGCCAGGCCGCGTGCTATTCGTGCCTGATGAGTTTTTCGAATCAAATCGAGGCGCGCTTTCTCGATCGGCGTGTGGTTCGGCAGACGTTGCTCGACCTGCGGGAAGCCAGAACGCTGCCCCGCACGAATGGCCGGGACTGGAATGCGCAACTAGGGTGGCTGCGGTCGCTCACTGACTCGCGCTCGGATATCGAGCGGAGCTTCATCGACGCCATCGCCGCGAGGCAGTACAGGCTGCCGACGGAGGCGCAGAAGGGCATCGCCGATCCGCGCTGCATTCCGGACTTCTTCTACGCCCCGAATGTGTGTGTGTTCTGCGATGGGAAGGTTCACGACCAGCCCGAAGTCGCGGCCCGCGATGCCCAGATTCGCCCGGCGCTCCGAGACCGTGGCTACCGGGTCATCGTGATTCGGTACGACCGCGACGTGAACGAGCAATTGCTGCGGAACGAGGACATTTTCGGCAGGCGGGTCAGTACGCCCTGATCTGAAGCTGACGAGTCCGACTCTGTGTCCTCCGTGTCCTCTGTGGCCAACGTCCGGAGACAGGTTCCTGCTACACTGGGAAGTTCCGATGAAGATTGGCTTCGTCTCCTTGGGGTGCCCCAAGAATCTCGTCGACTCCGAGGTCATGCTCGGCATGGCCGAGAAGGATGGGCACGAGATCACTGCCGATGCGTCGCAAGCCGACGTGCTGGTGGTCAACACCTGCGCCTTCATCGACCGCGCCAAGCAGGAGTCGATCGACACCATTCTCGAGATGGCCGAGCTCAAGAAGCAGGTCGCCGGCCGCAAGCTGGTGGTCACCGGCTGCATGGCCGAGCGCTACCGCGACGAGCTCAAGAAGGAGATTCCCGAGATCGACGCGATCTATGGGACGGGCGAAGTCGAAGGCCTCGCGGGATTCATGTCCGGCCAGGTGCGCGAACCGGGCGCCGCCGTGCCGATGACGTTTCACAAGAAGCCGGTGTTCGGCGTTGACCTGCCGACCTAC
>JBCKZH010000092.1:0-13898 GCA_038919385.1 Vicinamibacterales bacterium
CCGCGTCGTTGCGCGAACCAACCATCTCTTGGAGGGATTCTTCCATCGGATGAAGCATGCCGAGAGGCGACGTCGCGGCCGCAAGGTCCTCACCCACGACTTCGAGCGACTCCCGGCGGAAGCTGCGCTCGCTTGTAACCTCACTCAGGCCGATTACGTCGAACTCATCTGCGGCTCCCTGGAGAAACTCCCGCAGGCCTTTGCTGATCTCGACGTGGAATCTCGTCAGCGACATATCAATCAACCCAATTCGATTGTCGAACCATCAGCTGAGCCGGACCTTCTCTCGGCGTCTTTGCCGTCCCTGGATCGGCCATTTGTACGAACCAATTCTCTGCGGATATTCATCGAGGCCGCAGCCAGTAGCCGGGCTCCGCGCTATGAATTTGCCTCACGGTGACTCAAATCCAACCGACTTTTGACGCTATCGGTTTAATTTGACGCCAATTAACGAGCCAACTGCTTCATTATCAAGTGGATGGCCCCATGGACGAAATCACGAAATCACCAGTTCGCCAGATTCCACAATCCCCTACCACTCTTGTCGATCTCCCTGTCTTTCATCACGAACCGCACACGCTGCTGGGCCGTGATGTCTTCGCACCATGGTACCTCCCTCTTCGTTAGCCAAGTCGCGCGAACAGCGGTATCCTCTTCGAAGAGGCAACGGCCATGACCGGCCACGCTGGATCGCCGGTGGACAACGATCCCGGAATCATGCGCGGAGCGAGGCCAAGAACGCGAGGTAATCTGATCATGGCTCGACCAACTGAAGTCAAAGCGCGCCCACACTTCCGCATCTGGCTCCGATACGATGACGGCGTCGAGGGCGAAGTGGACCTCTCCAAATTGGCTGGGCGCGGCGTGTTCGCGGCCTGGAACGACAGCACATTCTTTGACTCAGTGAACTAGAATTGATTGGATATGTCACGCAAGTCCATCGGCAACAAGAAGGGCTGCGCGCTGTGCGGGGCCAAAGAGGTGTCCGAACCGCGCGGCGAAGAGCGCTACTGCCGCGACTGTTGGGACAAGAAGATTGCCGTCGAAGAAATCGTCGCCCGAGAGTTTGCCCTCAAGCGCTACATCCGCGCACACAGCGCCGAGAAGTACCTCGTCTATCACTCCACCCAAAAGCGCCCCATCGGCCAGATCATCGTCGTCGACGACGGGTATGACCTGTTCCTGACGATGACGATTTACCCGAACTTCGCCTGGGACGACCCGGCCTACCACCTCGAGGGCGACCCGGAAGGCCGCACCTTCGCCGAACTGCTGGTCGACGTGGTCGCGACGGAAGTCATTGAGCCGTGGGGCGGTGGCAAGTGGCACCTGGAAGTGTTCCGGTCAACGGCGGCCGAGCCCGAGGACTGGAACGGTGAAATGTAGGTCCGCCTTCGCCCCAAGGGCTACGGCGCGACTCGGGCGGTCTTGAAAGGCCAAAGGCGGGATATAATCCGGCCTCGGAGGGTTCATCGTATGAAATTGCAACAGCGGTTGGTCGTGGCTGCGGCGCTTGGACTGCTACTCGCCCCGGCGGCTTTCGCGGGCCAGACGCCGGCGCCGGTAACGCCTGCGGCCCCGGCCGCACCCAGGAAATTGATCTCGCCCGTGCGTGGCGACGCGACCGTCGAATACACCAAGCCCAACACGAAGGTGGTGGGCGCCAACGTCGTCACGGTGATCACGGTCAAGAACACGTCAGCCGCGGCGATCGCGGGATTCAAACTCGAGGAGAGCTGGATCGACAAGGCCGGCACGCTGTCGGGCGGCGACACCTATCGCCATCCCAAGCCGTTCATGCCCGGTGAAGTGATCACGGTGACGCTGACCACGCCGAAGAACACCCGCATGACCAGCAACAGCTACAACTTCTCGCATGCTAACGGCGCCGTGAAGCCGAAGAACGTGCCGAAGATTGTTCCGACCATCTAAGGGCTAACCAAGAGGCAACCCAAGCAGGGGTTGCCTCCACTTCCGGTCCGGTCGCTTTATCCCGCGATCCGGTCGGCCAGATCGGCCACCATCGGCACCCGCCAGGTTTCCCCCCGCCAGGTCTTCAGCAGCAGCACCAGCCACAGCGCGACCGCGCCCAGCCAGACGACATTCCCTGCCGCCTGCAGCAGTTGAAATGAGGGGCCGGCCACGAAGAAGGCCACGGCGCTGGCACCACCCGACGCGAGCATCACGCCTGACAACACGCCGAAGATCAGGAGCGATTGCGCGGCATGGAAGCGCACGCCACGATGTTGGCGTTCGGCAAACAAGAACACCAGGCCGGTGACCCACCAGCCGGCGTAGCACAGCACCGACGCGAGCCGCGCGTCGACGCCCGTGCTGGTCGGCTCGGTCACTGACCAGCCTTTTCGAACCTGATCGCGCCGGCCACCTTCGGCACCGTGATGATGTGCACCGGCGAGGTCAGCACCTGTGCCGCAATCATGTCGCGGTCGGGACGGCGCTCGCGCCACTGCACGACGAGTCCCGTGCCCTCTGCGCGGGTGCCGACAATCTCGACGCCATATCCTGCCGATGGCCGCGTGCCAAGGAATACCGCCAGCACCATCCTGGTGCCGAAGTCCACGCGCGGCGCTGGCTGGTTCCCGGCGTGCTCGCGCCATAACGTCGCCCACTCGTCAGCCGAGCGCGCCACCGCCTCGCGCGGCTCCTCGATGCCGCTCATCTGGTCGCGCGCCACGGTGTCGGTGGGCGCCGGGGCCGCTTGCATGAACGCCGCAAACAGGAGCGGAAGGAAGTGCGTCATGGCTGCGCTGCCACGGGATGCAGCACCCGGAACACGACCTCCTGGGACGTGGTGTCGCGATCGCCGACGCGTGCCGTCGCTTCCACCCGCAATACGTAGAGACCGGGCGCCATGCCCTTGAGCGGCACGCGCGCCTGGAAGCCGTAACCGCCAGCGCCGCCGCCTCGTTCCGAACTGTCGCGCTCTTCGCGGCTCTGAAACACGGTTTGTCCGCCTTCTGCTTTGACGGTGGCGGCGATTTCCACCTTGTGGGCTTGCTTGATCGTGTCGTAGACCTCTATGAAGAACGCCAACTCATCACTCGGGGAAAACTCGCGATCGCTCGACAGGGGGCCGGGCAGCAGCTTCTCCAGCGGATCCTTGGGCCGAATCGTCGGCGCGACGCTGCTCATGGCCGACGTCAGCGCCAGGCTGCTCATCGACAACGGGCTCTTCGCAAAATCCGGCACGTTGAGGTCGAAGGTCACCGACCCGGCTTTCTTCGTGTTGCCCTCGCGCACGGCGACGCGCAACTGGTAGCGGCCAGGCGCCAGGTCCATCGACTGGATCACGCGGAACCCGGTGGCCTTCACCCGGTTCGCCGTGTCTGGCTTCATGTTCAGGTTCACCGTGTTGCGGTCGCTGTAGGTGGTCTTGCCCTTCTCGTCGGTCGCCATCGACATCACTTCGAGGTCGTTCTTGAACATTCCCGCCTCTTCGGCGAACGGCAGGGTGCTGCCGTTGACCAGCGTCGAGATCACCACGGACCCCATCGGGGCCGGGCCCTTGAACACCACCGCGGTCATGCCCAGCGGCAGCCCCGGCAGCGGCAGCGGGCTTTCGATCGCGTCACGCAGCTCCGGCGACGCCGAGTTGGCGGTCGTCGGCTTGGCTTCCGGCGCGCGGCCGCGCGGCGCGACGTAGCCCTTGCGCGCACGGACAACGAGACCCGGCCGGTTGTTCAGTTTGACCTCGATCTTCCGGAACCGTCCGTCGCGCCGATCGTTGGTCGAGTAGTAGCCCATCACGTAGTACGCGCTGTTGTCGTCAACGATGCGCTGGAAGGCCGTGGCGAAATCGTTGCGGTTGACGACGGCAAAACCGCCGGTTTCGTCCGAGAGCACGCGCAGGCTGTCTTGCGCCAGCCGCACCTCGCTGAAGAGCGAGCCCGTGCCAAGCCCCACGGTCGGGTCGTCCGGGAACGATTGCACCTCGATCAGGTCATCGCCCCCCGTCGCCAGGCCGCGGGGGTCGACGCCGTAGACTGCCACGTTGGCGCGCGTCGCCGCCGCGATCACGTCCCGCGTCGTATCCATCACGATGGTCGCCTCGGTGTTCTCGAAGACGTTGTTGATGTCGTAGTCGATGCCTTCGCTGAACATCACCAGCGCCTTGCGGCGGCCGCGGATGTTGCCAAGGTACTGCGACAGGTTGCGAATGGTCTCCAGCGCACTGCGCGCCTGGTAGCCACGCTCCTTGTCGTCGAGATCGGTCGGCTTCTCTCCGGCATTGGGCGTGCCGGCGTTGCGGAAGTAATCGTCGACCTTGTTCATGGTCGATGAGCGGAGCTTGCGGCCCATGAACTTGTCGACCGCCTGGAGCAGCAGGCGCTGGTTGGTGGTGAAGTCCTGTGACGCGTCGACGCGTCCGCCGGTGTAGACCACAGCGGCCATGTCGTTGCTGCCGATGTACTTCTCGATGAACTGGCGGGCGGCCGCCTTGGTGCGATTCGAGCGCAGCGGATGCGTGTGCAGGTCGTCGAGCACGAGCAGGTAGATGCGCCCGTCGGCCGTCTGCAGGTTGGTCCGCACGTCCGGCTCGATCGGTTTCGACGCGAACAGCGGGCGTTCGAGCCGTTCGACCGGGATGTTCACGAACGAGAACGCGGTGACCTGCTGGGGCTTGCCGTCCTCGATTACCTGGAAGTCGCGGGCCGTCAGGCCGGGGATGAACTTGCCCTGGGCGTCGAGCACGCGCGCATCCACCTCGACGTAGTTAATCTCCGCGCGGAAGGTGATCGGCGGCTGTTGCGGTAGCGCTGGAGCCGTGGCGGGCGCTGGTGGCGGCGCCTGGCCCAACACGGATCCGCCCACGGCAACCAGGGTCAGTAACGCAGCGAACAGGCTTACTTGTTTCGTCATAACAGTTTGGCTAGCGGCAGGCAGTCCTGATTATAGACGTCAGGGCTCGAGTACTGGTTTCCGTCCGCTATAATCCTTGATCTATGCCCATCAATGTAGCTGCCGTCCAGAAGGCTCTGGTTGCCGAGGGCCTCGACGGCTGGCTGCTCTACGACTTTCACGGCTCGAATCCGGTCGCCCACAGCGTCACCGAGATGAGCCGCAGCGGGAAGCTGGCGACGCGCCGCTGGTTTTACATGATTCCCGCGTCTGGCGAGCCGCGCGCGCTGGTCCACGCCATCGAGAGCCATAACCTCGACCATCTGCCCGGCAGCAAGACCGTCTACGCCGGCCGGGAGCAACTCGAAACCGGCCTGAAGGCCATCGTCGGCGGCGCCAAGCGGGTCGCGATGGAGTATTCGCCGAACAACGCCATCCCCTACGTCTCGCGGGTGGATGCCGGGACCATCGAACTGGTCCGCAGTCTTGGCGTCGACGTCCGCTCGTCGGGCGACCTCATTCAGCAGTTCGAAGCGTGCTGGAGTGACGCCGCCATCGCCACGCATCGCACGGCATCCGAGGCGCTCTACCGGATCAAGGATCGCGCCTTCGAATCGGTGGCCCGACGCCTGCGCGACGGCGTGCCGACCACCGAATACGACATTCAGCAACAGATGGTTGGCTGGTTCGGTGACGAAGGCCTGATCGCGGAATCGGCGCCGTGTGTGTCGGCGCAAGAGAACGCCGGCGACCCGCACTACCTCGCCTCCGCCGCCAAGCATCGCGTGATTCGCCAGGACGAGCTCGTGTTGCTGGATCTGTGGGGCAAGTTGACGACGCCCGGCGCGGTGTATGCGGACATTACGTGGATCGGCTTTGTCGGTTCGCAGGTGCCCGAGCGCATGACGAAGGCGTTTGCCGCGATCCGCGGCGCCCGGGACGCCGCGGTGGATGTGGTGCAGGACGCCGCTCGTGCGGGCCGGGACATCCGTGGGTTCGAGGCCGACCGCGCCGCGCGGCAGGTGCTGCAGGACGCCGGCTTTGGCGACGCCATTCTTCACCGTACCGGCCATAGCCTGGGCGAGAACGTCCATGGTAATGGTGCGCACCTGGACGATTACGAGACCCACGATGAGCGGCGCCTGCTGCCCGGCAGCGGGTTTACCATCGAGCCGGGCCTGTATTTTAAGGATTTTGGCGTTCGGACCGAGATCAATCTGGTCTGGACCGGCCACGGCCCCGAAGTCACCGGGCCTCGCCAGGCGAGCATAGTCACGTTAGAGTAAGCAGAGTAACAATCGCGGGTTTGTTGGAGGACGTCATGTCGAGCCGGAAAACGACGCTGTTCTATTCGTTCCTGATCATGGTGGCATCGCTCGCGGTGGGGATGGTCATTGCCTCCCGCCTCGATCTCGCGCCTGCTTCGTCGGCGCAGACCATGGCGGTGCCGCCCATGAACAGCGCCCCTCTGAGCGGCCCGGTTGATGCCTCGACCTTCCGGAACATCGCCAAGGCGATGAGCCCGGCGGTGGTCAACATCCGCAGCACCTCGAAGCAGCGCGCGCAGGAGATGAGCGAATTCTTCGGCGGCGGCGGGAGCGGCGGCGGTGACGACCTGCTGGAGCGCTTCTTCGGCGGCGGCCAGGGCGGGCGGCCGCAACCGCAGCGCCAGCCGCGCGCGCAGGAAACCCAGGCGGCCGGCACCGGCTTCGTCATCAGCAAGGACGGCTACATCCTCACCAACAACCACGTGGTCGAGGGCGCCACCAAGATCGAGGTCAACTTCCTGGGTGAAGAGGGCGACGTCTACCACGAGGCGAAGCTGGTCGGCCGCGACCCGCTCACCGACAGCGCCCTGATCCAGTTGGTCGAACCGAAGAAGGACCTGTTGGAAGTGAAGTTCGGCGACTCCTCGCAGATGGAGCCGGGCGACTGGGTCATGGCGATCGGTAACCCCTTCGGCCTGGCCCACACCGTCAGCGTCGGGGTGATCAGCGCCACGGCGCGATCGTTTCCGATCGCCGAACAGCGCTTCGCCGACGTGCTGCAGACCGACGCGGCAATCAATCCGGGCAACTCCGGCGGTCCGCTGCTGAATGCGCGCGGCGAGGTGATCGGCATCAACACCGCCATCTACACCGACTCGCGCAACCAGGGCAACATCGGCATTGGTTTCGCCATCCCGATCAACAGCGTCCGTGAACTGATTCCGCAGTTGCGCGCCGGCAAGGTCACGCGCGGCGTGATTGGCGTGCAGGTGAAGCCGGTACCCACCGATGCGCTCGCGGAGTTCGGGCTCAAGGAACGCAAGGGTGCCCTCGTGACCAGCGTCATCCGCGGCCAGCCCGCCGCCAAGGCCGGCGTCGAGCCGGGCGACGTGATCATCGAGTTCAACGGCAAGCCGATCAAGAACAGCGACGAGCTGGTGGCCACGGTGGTCAGCACCAGGCCGGGCGCGACCGTGCCCGTCACCGTGCTGCGCGACCGGGAAGAGCGCACGCTGAACCTCACCGTGGGCGAACTCGACCTCGAGAATGAAGGCAATCGCGCCGGGGCGCCGCGCGAGACCTCGACGGAACCGGATGAGCAGGCGTCGCAGGGCTTCGGCATTACGCTCGGTCCGCTGACCGGCGAAGTGGCTCGCCGATTGCGGGCCCCCGCCGATACGCAGGGCGTGTTGGTGTCCGACGTGGAGCAAGGCAGCCCGGCGTTCCGCCAGGGTCTGACGCGCGGCGACATCATCACGCAGGTGAACCGTCGGGCGGTGCGCTCGCCGCAGGATGCGGCCCGCGCGTTGGCGCAGGTGCCATCGGGCGGCACGGCATTCCTGCTCGTCATGCGCGGCGGCCAGGAGCAGTTCTTGACCGTCCGCAAGGAATAAGCGAGTGGCGCTCGAGCGCGAGATCAAGCTTCGTTTCGACAGTGCCGAAGAGGCACGGGCGAAGATTCTCGCGCTCGGCGCCACGCCGCTCCACGGCCGCCGCCTGCAGGAAGACGCACTGCTCGACACCGAGGACGAAACGCTCCGCCTCCAGCGATCGACGCTGCGGGTACGGTCCGAAGGCGGCCAGAGCCTCCTCACCTTCAAGGGCCCGGTGCTGCCGGGCGTCATCAAGGTGCGCGAAGAGCACGAGACCGTCGTCGCCGATGGCGCGGCGCTACTCGCCATTCTCGAAAGCCTCGGCCTGCACATCTGGTTTCGCTACGAGAAATACCGCGAAGAATTCGAAGCCGACGATCTGGTCATGGCCGTGGACGAAACGCCCGTCGGTGTGTTCGTGGAGCTCGAAGGCGGCGAGTCCGCCATTCACGCGACGGCGCAGGCGCTCGGCAAGACGCCGGCCGATTACCTCACCGATTCGTATCGCTTCCTGTTTCTCCAGCATCGAGACGCGCACGGCCTGACCGGGCACGACATGCTGTTCGCCGGCTTGCCCACCGTAGCGTTCGACGCGAAGGTGGGCCGCGCCAACGAATGATCGACCTGTCCCGCTGGCCGGCGCTGGTGCTCACGGCCGGACTCGCCAGCCGTCTGCAACCGTTGTCCGGCGTGCGTGCGAAGGCCGCGCTGCCGGTGGCGGGCGAGGCACTCGTGCTGCGTATTCTGCGGTCGCTCGGCGACGCCGGCGTCACCCGCGTCGTTCTCAACCTGCATCATCGCGCCGGCACCATCACACGGGAGGTCGGCGACGGCTCGGCCCTGGGACTGTCGGTTCGCTATTCGTGGGAGACCGCTGTCCTGGGATCGGCGGGCGGCCCCGCGCGCGCGTTGCCCCTGCTCGAAGCCGACCGCTTTCTCATCATCAATGGCGACACGCTGGCGAACGTTGATCTGCGCACGTTGGCGGCCCAGCACGTCGACACCAACGCGCTGGTGACCATGGCCGTCGTGGATGGGAACCCCAAGTACAACGGCCTCATCGCGGACGAAGCGGGCATGGTTCGCGGGTTCGGCCGCGAGCCGGGCGCTTTTCACTTCATCGGTGTGCAATCCGTGAACGCCGCCGCGTTTGCTGGGGTCAGTCCCGACACGCGTTCGGAGACCGTGCATGGACTTTACCCGGACTTGATCGCCCAGCGGCCGGGAAGCGTGCGAGTGATGCGGACGGCGGCCGAGTTCTTCGACATCGGCACGCCACGCGACTACCTGTCAACGGCCCTGACCCTGGCCGCGCGCGAAGGCCGCGCGCTCGATCGCGGCCGTGGCTGCACGATCGCGCCGGACGCGACGCTCACCGACACCATTCTCTGGAATGGGGTTACGGTCGGCTCCCGCGCCACACTCACCCGCTGCGTCGTGGCCGACCACGTCCAGGTGCCGGATGAGGCACGCTATGTCGAATGCTCGCTCGTTGTGCGCGACAATAGACTGGTCGCCGAACCCTTCTAACTTCTGACTTTAACCCCGTGGACCCACGTCTCCAGCACTACCTCGCCCTTCACCGACTGAGCGAGCGCGTGACGACCGTCATGCCTCTCACCGGCGACGCGTCCGATCGCCGTTACTTCCGCGTGCTGTTGAAAGGCGACCAGCCGATTGTCCTCGCGCTGCACCAGTGCCCCATCGAGTTTGCGACCATGCCGTTTGTGGCGGTCGCCAACCTGCTGCGGCAGATCCCGGTGCCGGTACCGGCCATCCTGCACCACTCGGACGAGCTCGGCATACTCGGTCTCGAGGACCTGGGCGATGTCACACTGCAGGCACACCTCGGTGCGGCGTCCCCGGCTGAGCATGCCGCGCTGTACCGGCAGGCGGTCTCGTTCATCGCGCGCATGCAGCAGCGCGGCGACGCCCTGCGGTCACCCGCGTATCCGCCGTTCCAGATCGCGTTCGACGTGGACAAGCTCACCTGGGAGCTGGAGTTCTTCGTCAAGCATTACCTGCTCGCGTACAAGGGTGCGGCGCTCACCGTCGCACAGCGCGATGCACTCCGCGGGGAATGGTCGACCATCGTCCAGGAACTGGCGGGCGAGCCGCGCGTGCTGTGCCATCGCGATTACCACAGCCGCAACCTGATGCTGCACGACGGGTCGCTCTACATCATCGACTTCCAGGACGCCCGCATGGGGCCTGACACCTACGACCTGGTGTCGCTGCTGCGCGATTCCTACGTCGACCTCACCGGGGCTCAGGTGGACGCGCTCATGGCGTTCTTCCTGGCGCTACAGGGCGAAGGCCGCGCCCAGGATGAGGGCGAGTTCCGCCGCCGCTTCGACCTGATGTCGCTGCAGCGCAACCTCAAGGCGCTCGGCACGTTCGGCTACATGACCACCGGGCGGAACAACCCGGTCTACATCCAATACATTCCGCGCACGCTCAGTCATGTGAAGGCGAATCTCGCGAAGTACCCGCGTTTCGCCCGGCTACGGGAACTGCTCGGTGAGTGGTTGTAGACTTGCGGCTTCGTCGCCTGCCCGCCGTAGCCTTGGCGAAGGTGGGCGGCTTGCGGCTTGAGACAATAAACCGTGTTTGGGATCTCTACTTACCTCTACTTGAGCGACCGGCTGGATCGCGACCACCTGGTCGAGATCGCCGCCCATGGCTTCGAGGCCGTTGAGGTGTTCGCCGTGCGCGATCACTTCGACTACCACGACCGCCGCGCCGCGCTGGCGCTGGCCGAGTGGCTGGACGATACCAGGCTGACGCTGCATTCGCTGCACGCCCCGATCGCCGCGGAATACGCGAGCGGCCAGTGGCGTGAGGGGTACACGCTCGCCGCCGCTGACGAGCCGCGGCGCAAGCGGGCGGTTGACGAAGCCACGGCCGCCATCAGTCTCGCGGCCCTGGTGCCCTACCAGGTGTTGGTCCTCCACTGCGGCGTGCCCGCGCCGCACGGGTTGCCGGCCGACAACCACGTGGCGTCGATGATCCGCAGCCTCGAAGCGCTGGCACCGATCGCCGCGAGCGTGGGCGTGCGGCTGGCGGTGGAGGTGATCCCGAATGCGCTTTCCACCGCGGCCTCGCTGGTCGACCTGGTCGAGAGCGAGATCGCAGCCGGCAACCTCGGGATTTGCATGGACGTCGGTCATGCGCGGCTGATGGGCGACGTAGTGGAGGCAATCGAGACGTGCTCGGGCCACCTGATCACGACGCATTTGCACGACAATCGCGGACGCACGGACGATCACTTGGTGCCCGGACAGGGTGTCGTGGACTGGGACGCAGCGCTGCTGGGGTTCAAGAAGATCGGCTACGACGGTGCCTGGATGTTCGAGCTCGCGGTGACGGCGGAGCGGCGCCCAGTGCTCGAGCGCGCCGCCAAGGCCCGCGAGCGGTTCGCAGCAATTCTTCGAGCCGATAACGAGATGCCAGAGATGGACGAGTAGGACATGCAGACATACATCAACCACATCGGTGAGCAGGTCGGCGAGTCGGTGACCATCAAGGGCTGGCTGCACAACCGGCGGTCGAGCGGCAAGATCCACTTCCTGGTAATCCGCGACGGCACCGGCTTTCTGCAGGTCGTGATGGGCAAGAAGGACGTCGACGAGGCGACCTTTGCCACGGCCGATCACCTGAGCCAGGAGAGCGCGATCATCGTCACCGGCACGGTGCGCGCCGACCAGCGCGCCGCGGGCGGCTACGAACTGATTGCGAGCGGCCTCACGGTGGTGAGCGCGGCTCACGACTACCCAATCACCCCGAAGGAACACGGCGTCGACTTCCTGATGGATCGACGGCATCTCTGGATCCGCGCCGAGCGCCAGACCGCCATCCTGCGCGTGCGCCACGAGATCATCAACGCGGTGCGCGACTTCTTCAACGCGCAGGGCTTCATTCTTGCCGACACGCCGATCTTCACGCCAGCGGCGTGCGAAGGCACGACGACGCTCTTCCCGGTGGAGTACTTCGAGCACCAGAAGGCGTACCTGACGCAGAGCGGCCAGCTTTACAACGAGGCCAACGCGATGGCGCTCGGCAAGGTCTACGCCTTTGGCCCGACCTTCCGCGCCGAGAAGAGCAAGACCCGCCGCCACCTCACCGAGTTCTGGATGGTCGAACCGGAGATGGCGTACGCCGACCTGAACGATGTGATCACGCTCGCTGAGGGCTTGATCACCTCGGTCGTCGCTCGCGTCCTCGACCGCCGGCAGAAGGAGCTGAAGACGCTCGAGCGCAGCACCAGCAAGCTCGAGGCGGTCAAGGCGCCGTTCCCGCGGCTGCATTACGACGAGGCGGCGAAGATCCTGCTCGACCAGGGCCT
Organism: Vicinamibacterales bacterium; assembly: GCA_038919385.1. Classification (GTDB taxonomy): domain Bacteria; phylum Acidobacteriota; class Vicinamibacteria; order Vicinamibacterales; family UBA2999; genus 12-FULL-67-14b. Next base: position 12,066 of record JBCKZH010000092.1, read on the forward strand.
GCCCTTCAAGGTGGGCGGTGATCTCGGCGGCACGGACGAAACCGTGTTGTCGGAGCAGTTCGATCGCCCGGTCTGCGTCACGCACTACCCGGCCGCGATCAAGGCGTTCTACATGAAGCCGGACCCGAACGAGATGGACAAGGCGCTGTGCGTGGACGTGCTCGCGCCCGAAGGCTACGGCGAGATCATCGGCGGCGGCCAGCGCCTGGATGACCTCGATCTGCTGCTGCAGCGGATCAAGGAACACGACCTGCCGCAAGCAGCGTTCGAGTGGTACCTCGACTTGCGCCGCTACGGCTCGGTGCCGCACGGCGGCTTTGGCATGGGCATCGAGCGCTGTGTCAGTTGGATCTGCGGCCTCGCGCACGTGCGCGAGACAATTCCGTATCCGCGCATGCTGTATCGCATCTACCCGTAACAAACGTTTAACAAACGTTAGCCCCCGAGAACACCGAGGACACAGAGCCATTGCTCGAATGCTCGCTGTTCTCTGCGTCCTTGGTGGCTGTGCTGGATGGCCGGACCGGTTCCCGAACGACCCGAGTCTGACGTATCGTTAGGCGACTCTCGCCGGAGCCCCCATGTTTGACAGCGTTCATTTCAGGTGCACATTTGATGTGTCTCCCGCTGGGAACTCGACGCTCGGCTTTGTCGAGCTCGTCGGGGATATCGCTCAATGGATCAAGACCAAAGAGGGTCGCGCGCTGGACTTGCAGCCGTCCTGGATGCTGACAGCCGGAACCAGCAGAAGACCCGACGGGCGCGCTCTGGTCATCACCGACTCGCTGCCGGCCCAAAGCAGTATGACCTCCGCAGATACTTGGGCTCTTCGTTATGAGCACCAGGACTCGGAGTTTTCTCATCGGCGGTGGTCCATCGACTTCGGTGTCGTTCGGCTCGGAGAACACGAGTGGCGGCTAGCAACGACTGTGGGTCATAGCCTCCACCCGAGCTACATGGGCAAGGAGCCCGGGCATCTCCCCGTCACACCACCTCGCGTGGTCAAAGATTTGGTCGGCGCTGGCCGATGGAAATGCTCCGCCGGGTCCATCGAGCTCAAGTCCTCACCTGTTGTCGTGGCGGTCGGGAAGGCGGACCGCCTGGTCAAAGCCATCGAGGATCCGTTGCGAGCGTGCGCTCTGGTGTACGTGTCACGTGCGAGGGCGAGTGGTGAGCCGTGCGTTGATCCCGCGCGCCTCGCGTCCACGATCACCGGTGCTGGGATTGTCTTTGTGGCCGCCGATTCTGAGATCGACGACGAACTCGAGTTCCTTATGGTGCCGCGGGAGTTCCGTGCACCCAACGGCACGGTGAGGGTCTATGCGCCGGGTGCCGACTTCGGCCGTCCCAATCAGTCGTTTCGTCACCGATTCTTCACGAAGTATCAAATCGACGAATCGACCGCTATCGAGGTGGAGGGCCAAATCGCGCGTTCGCTCACGAGGCGCCAAGGCTGGGTGCATGTACACTCGTCAGTGACCTCTGTCGATGAGATTGGAACTCGGCGCCGTGAACTCCGACGCGCCGCCCTGCAGTCTCAACCCAATCAAGAGTCCAAGGACGAACTGCTCAAGCTGTTCGAGGACGACAACGAGCGACTGTCCAAAGAGCTTTCCGAGATGGGCAAGGCCAAGGAGGCCGCGGAACAAGCCGCCGACGAGCGAGACATGCAGCTTGAGGGGCTGCGCGAAGAGATTCGGACGGCCAGCTACGGGGCCGACTTCTTTCGAAGCGAGTCTGCTGACGCCAAGCGCAAGCTAACGCTCGCATTGCAAGCCGGGGAGACTGCCCGGAGTATTCGGCAGTTGCCATCTAACGTTGCAGAAGTGGTCT
>JBCKZH010000093.1:0-13717 GCA_038919385.1 Vicinamibacterales bacterium
CAGCGGGCAACGCTGGCGACCCGAAGGACTCGAGGCGGTGCTGGCCCTACGATCCGTGCATATGAGCGAACGCCTTCCGCGATTCTGGGCACACTTCGCACGCGGCTACCGAAAAGAAGTAACCCGGTGCGCGTAATCCGAGGCTAATCCAGACCCGTCTGAACAGACTGAGGGTGAGGGCCCGGACTGATCCTCCGGGCCCTCGTGACTGCCTCGGGCTCCGACGCGCCGAGGCTGTCCTGCCTGTTGTGCCACGGTTTGGGCGGTACGTCCAGTTGGAGCGGACCGCCGTTGCTCCGACACCGTGGACATTCCGCTCCGCCAGAAAACCTGCCGTGGCTGTCATCGCGTCTTCGCGATCGGTGTCGCCTGCGATCGGGGCCACGCGTACTGCTCGCGCGGGTGTCGCGCCGCCGGCCGCGGCCGCTCGATCGCGACCGCCCGTCGCCGACACCGACAAAGTCCGGAGGGTCGCCTCGATCATCGCGATCATCAGCGCGCGTATCGCGCATGCGTGAGGGATCACACTTCCCCCCGCCCGGCGCCCTCCGGCACACTCCCGGCTGACACGTCGACGGACCGGCCGACCGCGCCCCTGCGGGGCGTGCTGCGCTGTGTGGTCTGCAGCCGCGAGAGCGCGTGGCTCCTGCCACCGCCGTGGCCGGTCCGTCGCGTGTCCCCAGAGGAGCGACCGCATGATCACGCCCGAACAGCACGCCAAGATCCGCCGGCTCTATTTCGGCGAGCACTGGAAGGTCGGCACCATCGTCGCCCATCTCGGCGTCCACCCTGACACCGTGCGCGCGGCGATCGCGCTGGACACGCGCGTCGTCCGCCGGGGCGCGTGTCGCCGTTCGATCCTGGACCCGTGGGACGGCTTCCCGCGATCTCCCGGTGCACGTAGCGATCTCTCGCGGAACGTCGACGGGGATCACGCTCGCATGACGTCGGCCTTGGCGCCTGCTGGGTTCACCAGCGACCGCCCATGATTGCACCGCCGGCCGTCTGGTGCAACGCGTGTTAGGCGTCACGCTTGTTCAGTCGAGACCATTCGTTTTTCCAAGTGTCAAGACGGACGTCCGTACCTGAGATTCGGAGTAGGTGCCACGGGTTCGGGGGCACGCGAGGGCACGGCCCGCGGCGAGGCGCCTCGAGGGTGCCGCGGAGGGCGTGGCGGCATGGCGCGGGAGGCGGCTGGCTAGCCGGCGAGGAGTTCGCGAAAGCGGGGAGCCAGGGGGAGGACCCAGACGCTTTTGACCGGAACGGCGTGCGCGTGAGCGGTATCGAGCTTGCCGCGGCCCTTTGTGTCGCCGAGGTAGAGCCAGTTGGCGGCGCGGTAGCAGGTGCCTGAGAAGCACTCCTTCTCGACGAAGGTCTCAAGGAGGACGGGGCGGTAGCCGTACCGGGCGTGCCAGTCGCCTGGGAGGCGGCGCGCGGCGAGCCCCAGCAGCTTGGAGGCGAGGTGCCTCGATCGGACCCACGGGAGGATGAGGAAGCGGGCGTTGTTCGCGACGAGGTGGAGGCGGGCTTCGCGCTGGGCGCGGGTCCAGCCGATGAAGTCGTCGCGCGGCGCGGTCTTCCACGCGGCGGCGCCGAAGCCGAAGAGCGCGAGGAGGCTGCCTTCGGCGCGGGCGACGTAGCGGAGCTGAGCGCCGGGCAGCGGCTGGTAGCCCAGGTAGTGATAGCGGTCGACGTATTCGTTCCACAGCAGAGAGTCGCGCTTGGACTCGACGAGTTCGAGGCGCAGCTGCCGTAGCTCACCGGCGGCGGTGAAGAGGGGCGCCTGCGGCTCGGCCTGGGGCGTCCTGGGAGTGGAGCGAGCGGCGTTGCTGCTTCGATGGAGGGGCGCGGGCAGCCGTACCAGCCCGTCCGCCTGCATGCGTAGGAGGACGACGCGGCAGCTCATCTCCTTGAGCCCGCCGTCGGGCTTGCGCCAGCCGAACTCCTCGCACACCCGCCGCGAGATCACCCGCCGGTTCGTCCCCGGCTCGGCCGCGAGCCGGCGGATGCACGCGAGCTCGTCGTCGCTGAACTCCCGGCCGCAGTACCTCATCGGAACACCCCGCGCGGCATCAGGAGGTGTTCGGCGTGCGGGCGCGACAGCGCGCGAGCACGGTCTGCGCCGATTCGCCCATCAACGCGCGCTCGCGCACCGCGACGCCGCCCAGCAACATGACTTCGTAGTTCCTGAAGATCCCGAAGTGCTCGCCGGAGAAGACGATGACCTTGTCGCGATTGGTCGCCTTAAGCTGCCGGCGAAAACGGCCGATGCCGGTCTCCTCGCCGCGGCTCTCGGCCTCCTCGGCCTGTTGCCGATGCAGCCGAAAGGCCGTGATCAGCGCCATGCACGTGAAGACGAAGCAGGCCTGCACCCGGACGCCGGCCTCGCTCCGCTTCGGATGGTGCTCGAGAAGCCAGCTCTCCTTCGCCTCGCGGTTGCACGTGTTCTCGATCAGGCTGCGATCATCGTCGGTGTCGAACCCGGCGAAGGCGTCGGCCGACGGGTCCGTGTCCAGGATGACGACTTCCTTCTCCGCGTCCTTCGGGGCACCGTCCCAGCGCAGCACCACCGTGGCGTTGACCAGCGTCGGCTGGAAGTCCTTCGAGTTCGCCGCCGAGGACGAGCCCTCCGGCGTCCACCAGTCGCACGGCAGGTCCCGAATCCGCACCACGGTGGTCGTTCGCTCCTCCACCGTGGCCTTCCTGCCCGAGCCGTGCGTCACCCGTTCGACCCGCTCCTTGTACGTGGCGCCGTCCAGCGCTTTGCCTTGCAGGGCCAGCGCCTCCGCGCGGCGGGCGATCTCCCGTGCGTCCGCCGTGATCGTCATGTTGGACTTGGCCGGGATGTAGACGATGGCCCCGGCTTCGTTGGTGATGCGCGAGAGCAGCTTGCCGTCCAGGAAGCCCCGGTCGAGCGCCACCGAACGGAGCGTGGCGTGCCCCTCGACGTTCGCCTGCGCCTGCGCCAGCACCTCGTAGGCGTGCGCGTTGTCCGCCACGTTGATGCCGTCGATCGTCATGGCCAGCGGGATCTTCGACACCGGCTCGAAGACGAGCCAGATCTTCCAGCCGAAGACCGTCACCCGGACCTTCCGGGCGTACTGGTTGGCCCGCACGTCCGGCCGCTTCTCACGCGTGACGCTCGGCACCTCCCCGCCCGTGTCGGTCTTGTAGCCCGGCGTCGCCTCGTCGTCGGTCGCGTCCAGCGACACGTCGAGGCGCTTGGGGAACATCCCCTGCTTCGCCAAGCAGCGGATCGCTCCGTTGAACATCGCCGAGAGCTTCTCCGGGCCCACCTTCACGATGTTGTCCGCGATCGTCTCGTAGGACAGCGCGCCCCGGATCTCCACGGGCTTCGTGCGACGGCTCAGGCCCCGGTCGTTGCTGCCCTGCTGCACCTGCGCCGCGTTGAACCCGAGCAGTCCCATCAGCGCTTCGTCCGTCAGCAGCACATCCCGTGTGGCGAGCATGCTCTGCACTCCCCCCACGCAGCGCATCATCGTCACCAGCACGAACTGGAGGAACGGGTACAGCGCCCCTGCTCGCGCCTTCGGATCGAGATCGTCCAGCAGCGACCACGCCCCAATCTCCTTCAGGTAGCTGAAGAACTCGTCGAAAAACGCAGCCTCGCCGAGCGGGTAGATCCGGTCCAGCGTCCGCGTTTCGTGCAACTCCTCCGCCACGAGCGCGTCGTTGCGCGTCGCCGTCTGCCACCCGCACAGCTCCGCCAGCCGCGTCCGCAGATCCTCCTGGCTGGCGACCTTGCGAGGCACCACCCCACGTTACAGGCTGCCCGTTCTTGTGTCCAGCTGTTTCGTGCAGCCCTGTTTCGTGCAGCCCGCTTGACCGGCCCGTCGCCCCTACTCCGAATCTCAGTCCGTACTGGGTGCACGTCACGGGAGTGGCGGGCGCGGATTTCCGTTGTTGCGGCGTGGTCGTCTTGCGGATATAGTATCCGCAAGGAGGACCGATGCCCGACCCCACGACCGTTCCACCCGACGTTCGCGACCTCGCAGCGCAGGTCGCCCATCCCCGTCCGATGCGGCGCGGTTCGATCACCGAGCGGCGCGTCAAGTGCAACAAGCCCGGCTGCGCATGCGCCGACCGACCCGACGCGCGCCACGGCCCGTACTACAGCGTCTCGCGGGTCGTGAAGGGGCAGACGCGGTCCCGCTGGCTGGACGCCGATCAAGCCAAGATAGTGCGGCGGCAGGTCGAGGCGGGGCAGCAGTTCCGCAGGCAGGTCGACGCCTACTGGGAGGCCTGCGAGCACTGGGCTGACGCCGAGATCGAAACGCCCGACGCGGCCTCGCAAGAGGCGGCGAAAAAAGGGGGCTCCACGCGGCCCTCCAAGCCGAGATCGTCGCGGAAATCGACACCCTGATCGGTGACGGCGCCATCGACGACTGCGACTTCGAGGCCGTCGAGATGGCGGCTCGCAGCCAGGCCCTGAAGATCGCCGCGCGGGCGCTGGAGCAGCGATTGGAGGCCGACCACTCCGACCACTCGGAGGCCACCCTGCCGTGCAGGCACTGTGGCGAGGCCGCCCGATACGCCGGCCGGCACGCGAAGACGTTCACGAGCGTGCTCGGCGACATCGCCTTCGGGCGTGCCTACGACCACTGTCCCCGGTGCAAGAGCGGGTTCTACCCCCGCGACCGCGCGCTCGGTCTCGAGGGCACGACGGTGTCCCCAGGGATCACGCGCATGATTGGGGCGGTCGGCGCGAGGGTCAGCTTCGAGGAGGGCAGCGAGTTGATGATCGAACTCGCCGGCGTCGAGGTGGACGCCAAGCAGGTGGAGCGGACCGCAGAGGCGCTGGGGGCAGAGATCGCCGCGTACGAGCGCGAACATGTCGAACCGGATTGCGACCTGCCGCTCCCCTCGACGCTCTACCTGGGCATGGACGGCACCGGCTTGCCGATGCGCAAGGAGGAACTCAAGGACCGCCCCGGCAAACAGCCCGACGGCTCCTCCAAGACGCGCGAAGCGAAACTCGTCACCACATGGAGCGCCGAGGGACGCGACGAACAGGGCGTCCCCGTGCGGGACGAAGGTTCGGTCACCTACTCGGCCGCGATCGAGAGCGCCGCGACGCGCGACACCGACGACACCCTCTCGCCCTTCGCCCAACGCGTCAGCCGCGAAGCGGCCCGCCGACGGTTCGGCCAGGTGACGCGTGCCGCGATTCTCGGCGACGGGGCTCCGTGGATCTGGAACATCGCCGACGAGCAGTTCCCCGAGGCGATCCAGATCGTGGACCGATTCCACGTCAAGGAACACCTGAGCGACGTCGGCAAGGCCATCTACGGAGCGACGAGCGACCTCGGGAAGCAATGGGCCAGCCAGCGCAAAGACGAACTCGACGCCGGCAAGCTGCGCTCGATTGTGGCCGCGCTCGCGACGCACGCCAAGGCGTGCGACGAGGCGCGCAAGTGCATCGGTTACATCTGGACCAACCGCCACCGGATGAAGTACCCGGAGTTCCACGCGCAGGGCCTCTGCACGTCTACCGGCGTCGTCGAAGCCGGATGCAAGCACGCTCTCGGGACGCGGCTCAAATGTTCCGGCATGCACTGGACCGTCGCCGGAGCGAACGCCATCGCGGCACTTCGCTGCTGCAGGCTCAGCGGTCGCTTCGAGAACTTCTGGGAGCATCGCGCCCAGCCCAACGCCGCCGCATGACCCTCGCTCCGCGGGCCCCGGCCGCCCGCAGCGAGGCGAGGAGGGCCCGGCCCCCCCCCCTCGTCAGATCAAAACCGTGACGTGCGCCCGTCCGTACTGGCTTCCCAATCAAGCGTGAGGGACGTCACAACATCGACGGTCATCCCTTCAAGGTCGGTCATGACAGCAGCAACCACCATGGGACCAACAATCGTGCCACTGTGTTCCCGGCCCGCAGTCTCGATGTGGTACCTGTGCCAACGAAAACGGGAGGCGATCAGCTCCGAGAAGTAGTCGCGAGGATTCTCGGCGTCGAAATGCCCTTCCGGATAGTACGTCGCGAGGGACACTAGGATGTCCTCAAGCACCTCCACGACAGAATAGCCGGCGTTCACCATGTCAGCGGTTACACCGCTGTCCCATCCCGGCTGAGAGCCTGAGCACGGCGACGAAGCGCGGGGAGCGTCGCGACGTAGTCGTGCACTGACAGTTCGGGCTTCGTCGGAGGCCGAGACGTGCGCCCGCTTGAGGCCTGGCCTCCCATAACCGAAGCCGCCAACGCGTCTGCTTGATGGCGACGCGATTGCACCCTTTCATGCCAGTCGGATCGATCCCTCCCTGCCAAGATAGCTGAGACACTTGAGCCGCTTGCAAAACTCCTGAGCCTTAGGCGAATGTCGAACAGATATACGGTTTCTTGGCTACCCGAGCGCGTTCTGGCCCTGAGAACGGCGGTCGGGCCTCTCAGAAGCGTGGGCACAGCCTCGTCGGCGTGGTTTGAACCGACTGTTGGACAGGCACCCTTCATGGCGCCCGGACGGATTGGATGTGAGCGGTGCCGACGCGCTGATTGACTATGTCACGAGGCGCATGAGCTGGTCGGCCGTGAGTGCGAGCACGCCGAACATGCAGTGGCACATCACCTTCGCGGCACCACGGACGCGGACATGGCGACCGCCGAACTCGTCCTTGAGGTGGGCATTGACGCGCTCGCTCGCCGTGCGTTCGTGGTAACGAACGTCCTCCGAACGCTGGAAGCCAAGACGCTTCAGGCGCCGGGCTTCCGCTTCACGTTCCTCCTTCAGGGCTTTGTTGCCGCGGGGGTTGATGTCGATCGGCGGAATATGGCCGAGTGAGCGGCTGTACTGCCGGATCTCCGCGGCGTCGTAGGCGGCGTCCATCAGGGTCATACCGGCTGGTCGTCCGCTCGGCGGACAAGGTCGCCAGCGGAATGGCGGCTTGGCTGTCATGCAAGGAGGCGGAGGTCAGCATGCAACTCATCGGGATCTGGCCATCGGCCACGTCGATGTGCAGCTGGTAGCCGAGGCGGGTTGAGTGTGGTACGGCCAATTGCCGCTGCCACCAGGGTCCGGAGAACCGCCATGGCCCCTACCATTACTGGACGCGCAAGGCCCGCGGGAAGACCGTCGGGCTGATGCTCACCGAAGACGAGTTCCCCCTCTACCGGGAATGGATCAAGAACAACCGCACATTGGAACGGCTCCTGCGGGACATGCGCACCGTGTCGAGCCGCGCGCTTGCCCTCACGACCGGTAGAAAGGCCCCGTGAACCCTCGCGTCTCTGGCTCACCGGAGCAGGTGTCGGCTACCGCCGTTGCACTCACGTTTGGTGGAGCGGACTGACCGTCCCGCACCCTTGCGGCTTCGGGCGAGAAAACCCGTCTACCCGCAGGTTTTCGCAAGAGGCTCACTTGGAAACTGGTATCGTTACCGGGCTATGACCACCCTTCGACTCGCTCCTCTCGCTCAGGGCAAGCTCCGCGTGCTCGCGTCGATCGCGATTGCGCTGTTCATGACCAGCACCGCAGCGACGGCCCAAACGCCGACGCTGCCCTACGATCACATCCATCTCAACGTGCCCGACCCGGCCACCGCGGCCAATTGGTACGAGAAGTTCTTCGGCGGCACGCGCATTACCGAAGCGCCCGACCGCCTGATGTTCGGCAGCACGCGCTTCATGTTCTTGCGCAATGCCACCGGCAAGCCCAGCGCCGGCAGCGCCATTGACCACGTCAGCTTCTCGTTCGCCGATCTCGACGCCAAGATGAAAGAGTTCGAGGCGGCGGGGATCAAGGTGACGACCCCGGCGCGCGACGTGCCCGGGCTGTTCAAGCTGGCCTTCGTCGAGGATCCGTGGGGCACGCGCATTGAAGTCGTTCAGGATGCCGAACTGCTGGGCCTGCACCACATGCACCTGCGCGCGCCCAATCCGGACGAGGCGTTCACGTGGCTGCTCGACAAGTTCGGCGGCAAGCGCCAGCAGCTCAAGGGCCGCATCGACGCCGTCCGCTACGACGCCGAGGGGTTCAGCAGCATGTGGATTCTGGTGACCAAGGGTGAGGCCGAGCCGAGCATCGGCCACGCCATCGATCACATCGGCTGGCGCTCGACCAAGCCGCTGGCCGACACCATCACCGAGTTGGTGGCCAAGGGCGTAGTGGCCACCAGCCAGCCGCGGCCGCTGACCTTGCCGAACGGGCCATCGATCAACTTCGCCTATGTCGCCGGCCCGGCCGGTGCGCGTATTGAACTGGTGGAGCGGCCGGGACTGAAGCCGGGACAATAGATCGGGATTGCACGACATTCTGCGGCTGAGCTGCTGCCAGTGAAACGAACGGCGCCTGTCCGCCGTAGACAAATCATGAGCCTGCGTCTCGCTGCCGCCCTCGTCGTGGCCGTGGCCTTGCTGTCGTCGACTCCCTCGCCAAGCGAGTCTCCACGAGGTCTTGGGGGCTCGGGGTCCTGGGGTCTTGAAGTTCTAGCCGCGGCCGCGCCACCGCGAGCCACGCTGACCGCGGCGTCGGCGCTCACCCTGCCCGGGAAAGTCGACTCGAATAGTCCGCTGGTCTGGGATCTGGCTGACGGTCAGCGTCGCCTGTTCGTAATGACGTCGCATTCCGGCGAGCCGACCATCGCCTCGGGCCTCGCCCTGGAACGGTTGGGCGCCACCGCCAAAGTGACGTTACTGCCGCATCCAGGCTACGGCGTGTGGATGGAAGCGGTGGTCATCGACGAGGTGGACACCTGGTACGGCTACTACCACAATGAATGGCCCGCCACCGCGTGCGGACGCGACGACCGATTCGTGCCACGCATTGGCGCGGCCAAGTCGATCGACCACGGCCAATCGTGGCAGGACCTGGGCATCGTGTTGCAGGCGACGCAAAGCACCACCGCGTGCGACTCGACCAATCGCTACGTGATCGGCGGCGTGGGCGATCTCAGCGTGATGGTCGACGCGGACAGGAAATACCTCTACATCTTCTACAGCCAGTATCAGAAGCAGCAGGAGTCGCAGGGGGTCGCGGTCGCGCGTCTGGTGTGGGCCGATCGCGACCGGCCTGCCGGCCGCGTGGCGATCTGGCGGAACGGCACCTGGGAGCCCAATGCCGGACGCCGCGAGTTGTCGCCGGCGTTGCCGGGCTCGATGCGGCGGCGCCTCGAATGGACCTACCCGGCGGCAACGCCGCTGGTCGCCACGACGCAGGCCTGGCACGACAGCAACGACAAGGTTGATGCCTTCTGGGGACCGTCCGTGCATTGGAACACGGCGCTCGAGCAGTATGTGATGTTGCTCAACCGCGCCAAGGACGAGAACTACGGGCAGGAAGGGATCTACGTGTCGTTCTCGCCCACGCTCGACGACCCGTCCACCTGGTCGACACCGCAGAAGCTGCTGACCGGCGGCAAGTGGTACCCGCAAGTCGTCGGTTCGGCCCTTGGAATCGGGACGGACAAGATCGCCGGCGCGTCGGCGCGCTTTTTCATGAGCGGGCGTTCGGATTGGATGATTAACTTCGTCAGGTGACGGCTTGCGGCTTGCGGCTTGCGGCTTGCGGCTTGCGGCTTGCGGAGAAGGATAGCCGCTCCGCTATTCGTCCAGGAAGAAGATCGCTTCAACCGCCTGACCGAACAGCCGCGCCATCTTCAGCGCGAGCGGCAAGCTGGGATCGTACTTCCCGGTTTCGATCGCGTTGATCGTCTGGCGCGAGACGCTCAGGTGTTCTGCCAGATCGGCCTGCGACCAATTCCGTTCCGCGCGCAGGACTTTCAGCCGGTTCATCATTCGTACTTCCGCTTCGCGCGCCACAGCGAGAAGTAATAGAGCATCGGCATCATCAGCCACACCTGTCGAGCGCTCCAGTCGTCCGGGTTGAGGCCGACGGCGACCTCGAGCAACCCGAGCGTCATCAGCAGCACCACCATGAGTGGGAACGCCAGCGCCAGCGCTTCGAGCTGGATGCGGCGCTCCAGTTCGTCCATGGTGCCGAGGCCCTTCATCCAGAGCCACAAGAAGCTGACGAAGAGCGGGACCGGGATCAGCTCGATGGCAACGCGAATCCAGCGTTCCGCGCTCTCCATCTCAAGCAAGCCGCGCGAGATGCCGTAGACCGAGGCCCAGAGGGCGCCGGTCAGCACCAGCCGGTAGCCGTAAACATACTATACGGGGGAAAATGAACCCGTTAGATTGGTCTCGATAGGCCCAGTGTTCTCTTGGGTCAATTGTTGGGTTGGGGCTGGCCCTGCTGATGGTGGGGCTAGTTCTTGTAGTTGTAGTCGGGGTCGTTCACCGGCTTAAAGCGTCCCGTCTTGTAGTTGAACTGACGACAGAACATCGTGCGGCGATGGCCTCCGCTGGTATCGGTGTAAGCCACCCATCCGATCAAGTAGACCGGCGTTTTTCTGTCGAGAATTCCGGACAGATCGTTTTCATCTTCGAGAGAGATGCTTCCATCGGTCTGCTTCCCGTAGTCGATCTTGCCAGGACGAGATTCAACAGGGATCGAGTAACCAGCTGGCAGACTGAGGTTGACTTCGTCGCCCATGGCTCCCTCGGAAGGGTTACGCATCGGCAGTTTGCCAATCACCCATTGGGAATAGATCGATTCGATGAGGGCTTTGTTACGGCCAATATTGGCGATCACAAAGGTTCCGGATATTTCGTCGGTCAAATCCTTCATGATCGTCTTGCCCCCCCCGAACCAGCGGATGGGTTTCAGGGATGCTGACGTTCCTGATTGCCAATCGCGGAGGGTATTCCAAGACCATCTGCCAGTTGTGTCGCTTGACTGCCTCAGCAGCTTCCGCGGCTGCCTGCCGATCGCCTCTCTGGTCGCTTCCAACCCGTCAGCAGCCAGCTTCAGGGCGTCCTTGGTCTGTTTGGTTTGCGTGGCAAATTGGTTCAGCGCGAGCACTACGAGGATGATCGCGGCGGCCGTTCCAACAGCCGTCAGCCCAACCATCCACCAATCGGCCGCCGTGCTGCTGCTATCGCTGTCCTGATCGGCACGTGGGCCGTTTGTTACGACCGTGGGTGCCACGCTCAGGTTCAGGGCGATGGGCGGTTGGGTCGCCGTTGGCACTATTGGGGGCTGTTCCCGTTGGTTGGCGCTTTGATTCTGTGCAACACCATTGGCATTCGCGCCACGTGGGGCTGGTGGCTGTGACTGCGCCGAAGCGGTAAACGTGGCCACAAAAAGCAACACGAGGAATCGCGTCAACATGGAGGAGCCCACTATGGTCTGACGACATCAGAAGATCAAGCCTGCGACTTGATACCAAATGGGGGAAAACCGGATAGGCTACGCGCATGCTCAAGAACACTGGGAAGCTGGGGGCCGCTGTCCTCATGATCTGGCTGTTTCTCCAAGGACTCACTCAGATTTGGGGTGGATTTAGTCAAAAGACCATCCCTCAATTTCTCATTGAGCACAACTTGTTAGCGGTGTCTGTTAATCCTGAAATCATCGGTTGGGGTTCTTTAGCCTTCGGCGCGGCGCTCACGATGTTGTTGCTGGCGCAATCATCTATTCTCAATACGATGCGTTCGACTTGGCGCAATTTCCGGAACCCGAGAAGCGTTGATCTTGAAGCCCAGGGTGGTCGAGAAAAGGCATCGTTGCAACTACGGCATCGTGGAGAACCGTCCATATACAAGATCGAGGGTCGCATCGAATCAATGCTCGGCGAAGGACCCAATCCGGCGCCGCAAGCCTTCAATGCCGAAATTCAGCCTGGCGCAAACCATGACGGCGCCTTTGAATGCACTCTGGTCGATGGTCAGTTCGCGCACGTAATAGTGGCGGACCTGCGCGACAACCGTGGCGACTGGGGCGGATCGATCACGTTTCAAATAAGGCGCGGTAAGTACAACAGCACATGCGTAGTCCCAGACTCCGGAGCGATCCTGCTTTACTCAGTTAAGGCAAGTCACGCCACCATTGACAAGAGATTTCGCGTGGCTCGCAATCTCCGAGACAATCTATTTATCGATATAGAGGAAGTATTCTAGACATGGCGCGACCATCGAAGCGGTACCAAGCATTCCGCAATCACACTGACCGCGGCCAGTCGTCTGAGATGACAAAGGCGACCCACATGAAGATCACCATCGAAATCGCCCGGCCGATTCTGGATGACGCGAAACAGCTGGCCCGTCATGAGGGGGTGCGCTTGGGCGCGCTCGTCGAGGAAGGCTTACGCCACGTGCTGTCGGCGCGACGGTCGCCCAAGCCGTTCCGATTGAAGGACGGCAGCTTCAAAGGCCGCGGTCTTCAACCCGGCGTCGAAGAAGGCAGCTGGCGCTTCTGACGACGACTACTTCGCGGTCGTCGCCGGGGCGGTGTATTGAATCTCTTTGGCCTTCAGCGGCTCGGCGCCGTCGCCGGCGTTCACGACGATGCGGAGGCCGACCTTGAGGTCGGACTGGGCGCCCTTGCCCTTGCCGCGCTTGAACGACGTGGTCGGGATCACCGCGAAGGTCGTCTCCTTGCCTTCGGTGGTCTTCATCGACACCTTGTTGCCATCGATGGCGGTGATGGTGCCCATCAACTTGTGCTCGTGACCGGGATGCGCGAGGGCGGCGGTGGGCGCGAGCAGGGCCACAACGGCGACGGCGAGAAGCAGTGTCTTCATAGGCATAGGGTAACAGATTTCCGCGCCAGGTCGAGCACCGCCTCGGCCGACCAGCCGGCCGCCCGCAGGTCGCGGACACCGGTGTCGCCATCGGACTTGCTGAGCTTCTCGGTCGCCGATTTCATCACCAGTCCGTGGTGCGCGAAACGCGGCATGGCCGTGCGGCCCAACAGGCGCGCCAGCCGGATCTGCCGGCCCGTGGACGGCAACAAGTCGATGCCGCGAATCACGTCGGTGACCTTCTGCATGTGATCATCGACCGTTACCGCGAACTGGTAGGTCCAGTTGCCCCGGCGATCGCGCAGCAGCAGATCGCCACACTGCGCCGCCGGCTCCTGCACTTGCGGCCCGCGGATCTCATCAAAAAAGGATTCGGTGCCCGGCTCGATCCGCAACCTCCACCCCACATCGTCCGTCAGCAGAATGTCGCGATCGCGGCACGTGTTGGGGTAGCGCAACTCGGATCCCGGATCCCGGATCCCGGGTCCCGGATCCCGGCCTGCGGATCCCGTCACCAGATCGGCCCGTGTGCACGAGCATCCATAGACCAGCTCCCGATCGATCAACGGCTGAAGCGCCTTGCGGTACAGCGCATCGCGCTCGCTCTGCCGAGTCACAGGAGCGTCGTGGCGGAAGCCGAGCCAGGCGAGATCCTCCAGGATGGCGGCCTCGTACTCCGGGCGCGAGCGCTGGCGATCGTGGTCCTCAATCCGCAGCAGGACGCGGCCGTCGCGGTCATGCGCGGCCTGCCACACATGCAGGGCATTGACGACGTGGCCGAGGTGCAGAAAGCCGGTGGGGGCGGGGGCGTATCGTGTGATCACGCGACCACTTGAGGATACTCCGCCGCCGCTCGAGGCTGCATTCACGCCACTCGACCGCTGCCGGCCGACCAGAGACCGCCCGATTGGCGTATAACCCCATAGTTGAATGATTTTCGTCAGCCTGGTCTCGCTGTTCGTCTACGCTTGAGGCATAGGACAGAGGGCTTGGGGGCTTGAACGCCCGCCTGCCCCACCCGCCCTACCTGCCCTACCCGCCCCACCAGCCCTCTCCCATATAATCTCCCCATGATTTCCCGTCGAGACCTGTTTGCGCAGCTTGCCATGGCCGGTGC
>JBCKZH010000094.1:0-13531 GCA_038919385.1 Vicinamibacterales bacterium
CAGACCAGCGACCAGCCTGATCAGAATCGCCGCGTGAGCCGCGCTGATGGCCTTGCCCGTCTGCGCCTGTACCTGGTTTACATAGGCACCGTACGAGCCCTGCCGCAGCTTGACGCAGAACGAGTTGGCGTTCCCGTTGGGGCCGACGAACCGCGTCGTGAGGGTACAGAGACTAGCGTAGGTCACGCTGACCGTGAAGCTGGTCGAGGCGGTAATGCTGTTCCCGGCCATGTCCGTCGCCGTTTCCACGAACGTGGAAACACCGACGTTGAAGTTATACGCGTCACCAGCTACAACAGCCGGACACGAGTCCGTTGCTATACCCGACCTCGCGTCGGTGGCAGAGCAGGTGATGTTCACAGTCTGGTCGACGGTGTAAGTGAGAGCGTTACCGGTAAACACGATCAAAGGAGGAGTCGCGTCCCGCTTACCACTCGCAGTAGCCGAGTTGGACAGTCCCGCACCGCTTTCTGCCGTGCAGATAAAGCTGAACGTGCCGTCCGTGGAAACCAAGACCGCGGCGCAACCCGTCAACGTGCCGAGCCCGGATGGTCCGTTCGCGGTCACGTTAAACGAGACGCTGACGTTGCTCGTGTACCAGCCATTGTTCCCGATGGTGCCTACCAGGCTAGGTGTCACGGTTGGAACACTTGCGTCGCGCTTGATCGTGATGCTTGCGGTGGCCATGCCTCCAGCGCTTGAAGCCGTACAGGAGTACGTGGTTCCCGCGGTATTGGTCGTTACCGATACCGAACAACCGTTGAGCGTGACAGCCGACTGTGAATCAGTCGCCGTCCAGGTGACGGTCACGTCGGACGTATACCACCCATCGTTGCCAAGCGTTCCCGTAATCACCGGGCCGGCGATAACGGGCGGAGTATTGTCCGTGGGCGATGCCGCAAACGTCGCTGTAACTGTACAGTTAGCGGTTATGGCTCCAGTGGTATAAGTAGTTCCAGAAAGTGACCCTTCGCAACCCGAAGCTGAAGCTGTATAACCAGAATTTGGAGTAACAGTCAGAGTGGTTGTGGAACCAGAGTTAACGGGTTGCGAAGCCGGAGAAATTATTCCATTGGCGCCAGCACTTCCGGTAACGGTGTAAACCGCAACCGTAAATTGAACATCTCCACTAAAACCGCTACTGTTGTATCCCCCGTGTCCTCCTCCTGAGGCTGCTATTGCTTTTACTTTTACGGTGTACGATCCGTTTGGTAAGCCATTTCGTACGATGGATGTAGCTGTAGTTTTTTCTCCTTCAGCATCTCCATCGGAAAATACAACTTGATACTCGACAGCATTCGAGATTGCCGACCATGAAACCGTCACGGTACTACCTACCACGTCCTTCGTGGGAGATGGGGTAGCGAGGATTTGTGCATTACTTGCGGTTGTACTGGTTCCGCCCACGGATGCCGTGACCGTTGGAATGGCTGCTATCGCTGTCGGCGAAGTGGGGTTTTGAACCTCGCTACACCCCAGGATTAGCAACAGAGACAAAAGTGTCACTGCCCGAAGAATTGAGTGCTTCATAACATTGACTCCTTAGAAATTTTTCTCAAGACGAAGTTGCCGGCGGCAAAGCCACCGGATCGAATCAGTTGCCCCTGGTATCACCCGACGTCGACACCCAGACCGGGCCGGGTGAGTTTCGTAACCACTCGCGCTGAATTTCCACGGCGATCGCCAGGCGGCCGTCCGCGTCCGCTACCACCCGGGCCACCCGAGCGTCGCAGTGCATATCGGGCATCGGCAGGTTCACGCCGCTCATCCGCAGTTGCGCCCGGGACAGGTCTAATGACGAGCTGGACGTCACCATCGGACTCGCCCAGCGGCAGACCTTCCGGCCGAAACAGCACGCCCGAGCGGCTGATGTCGACCATGACGCCCGACGACCACTCCTGCTCGGGGGACCGCCGGTACGAAACAGGAGCGTCCAGCCGGAGCCGCGTCGCCCTGGGTCGATTTGACGGATCTGTCGATCCCACCTTCTTGGCCATTGGCTGTGGAGCATACGGCATCCATTAGAAGGATTCTTTAGTTATTAAGTACTAATGATGCTAATCTTTGGTACTCTTTGGACAGAAACAGGGTGGTATGTATGCCGCACGACTCGCACATTCGCATCGTCATAACCGACGACCACCCGCTTTTCGCGCTCGGGCTGCGCGCGCTCTTGAATGACCAGCCCGGGTTTGAGGTGGTCGGCGAGTCGCACGACGGGCTTCAGACCCTGGACCTCGTTCGGCAGCTCAAGCCGGACGTCCTATTGCTTGACTTGAATCTGTCCCGGATGACCTGGTTCGAAGTGTTGAAACGGCTGGAATCCTTCGAGCCCCCGACCCGTGTCGTCCTGATGGCTTCGGAGATCGACCGTCAGCAACTGAAAGCGGCGGTGATTCGCGGCGCGCGAGGCGTGCTGCTGAAGCACACCGCCAGCGAGCTGCTCCCGAAGTGCATTCGCCGGGTCGCGGCCGGTGAGTATTGGATCGCGCGTGAAAGCGTGGCCGGCATCATCGACGAGCTCCGAACGGCCAACCAGTCACCGGCATCAGACTTCGGGTTGTCGGATCGCGAAATGGACATCGTCGGCGCGGTGGTCAAGGGCGCCAGCAACAAAGAGGTGGCCTGGCAGCTCGGACTGGGCGAGCAAACCGTGAAGAACCATTTGCACCGCATTTTTGCGAAACTACGCGTCTCGAATCGCGTCGAGCTGGCCATACAAGCCACGCATCTGCGCACGGTTGCGCCAGACCGCTCAATAGCGAACTGATGTCGGCATGAGCTGGAGGGGCCCGATCCGAATCCTGATCGCCGACGGCCAGCCGATCTACCGGCTCGGCATCAGGACGCTGTTGCAACAGCACCCAGGATTGTTGTGGGCGGGCGAAGCCTGTAACGGTGATGAAGCCTTGGCACTGGTCGCCGTGCTGCGCCCGGACGTGCTGGTGCTTGACGCGGCTCTGCCGCAATTGAATGGCCTGGAAGTGCTCAAACGACTGGCGGCCACGAAGAGCGCCACGCGCACGGTGATTGTCGCGGCCGCGATGCACGAGGCCGACATTCAGACCGCGATGCTCCACGACGCCTGGGGCGTGGTATTGAAGAACACGGCCACCCATGTGCTTCCGCAGTGCATCAAGCAAATCATGAAGGGTCAGCGTTGGACTGCGTTCAGAAGTGATCTAAAAGAGGCGCAATTGACGCCGCGAGAGATGGACATCGCGAAGCGCATTGCCAAGGGCGCGAGCAACAAGGACGTCGCGTCGCAGCTCGACCTCGGCGAGCAGACCATCAAGAATTACCTGCGAAGGATCTTCCAGAAGCTCAAAGTCACCAATCGCCTGGAACTCGCCATGCAGTTTGCGGCGTCCGATCGGCGCGATCGGACGCCGCCCGCTCGCGAGCCCGCTCGCGAGCAATAGACCGCGGGCAACCGTGCTACGCTAACTGGGATCTTCCGCGCGCGAAAGTGGCGGAACTGGCAGACGCGCCGTGACCTCACGGTGGAAGTCCCCAGCAGCGCGGTCGACGAGGCCATCGGCCGCGCCGCCGCCAAGATTGGCCGCGCCGCGAACATTCCCGGCTTCCGTCCGGGCAAGGTTCCGGTCTCGGTGGTCCGCCAGCACTTCAAGGGCGAGATCATGCAAGACGTGGCCGAGCACCTGATCGGCAGGGCCGTCGGCGAGGCGCTGATCGAGCGCGGGGTCGAGCCGATCGAGACCCCCGACATCAAGGACCTGGTCCTCGAAGAGGGCAAGCCCCTCACCTTCAAGGCCTCCTTCGACGTGGTGCCGCCGTTCGACCCGGGCGACCTCACCACGATCGAGGCGACGCAGCCCGCGGCGACGATTGCCGATGACGTCGTGAACCAGTCGCTCGAGCGCCTGCGCGAACGCGCCGCGCGCTTCGAAGCGGTCGAGTCTGGCGCCGTCGAGGCCGGCCACACCGTGGTCATCAGCCTCGAGCGCCAGGGCACGGACAAGGACGGCAAGAAGGGCGAACTGGGCGCGCCCTCGAACCCGCCCGGCTTTGACGACCAGATGCTGGGCCTGGCGCCCGGCACGACCAAGAGCTTCACCATCACTTATCCCGCTGACTACACGCTTGCGGAACTGGCGGGCGGCACCGTGGATTACACGGTGACCCTCAAGGAAATCAAGCAGCGGGTCGTCCCGCCCCTGGACGACGAACTGGCGAAGGACCTGGGCGAGTTCGACTCGCTCGACGCGTTGCGCACGCGCGTGCGTGAAGACCTCGAACACGAGGCAAGGCACGCCGCGGAACGCCAGGTGCGCCAGGATCTGCTCAAGCAACTGGCGGCGCGCGTGCCCTTTGCCGTGCCCGCCTCGCTAGTGGAGCGCGAGATCGATCGCCGACTCCAGGACTTCGCGCGGCGCCTGGCGGATCAACGAATCGATCCGCGCCAGGCCAACATCGACTGGAACGCGTTCCGCGAAGGTCAGCGGACGCCGGCCACCGAAGCGGTCGGCTCGGCGATTGCGCTCGACGAGATCGCGAAGCGTGAAAACGTGACGGTGACGGACGAGGATCTGGACCTAGAACTGCAGCGCTACGCCGAACAGACGGGCCACACCGTGCCCAGCATCAAGGCGCGGCTGCGGAAAGACGGTGAGCTCGGTCGATTGGCCGCCGGCTTGCGGCGCGAGAAAGCCGTCATGTTCGTGCTGTCGAAGGCGCAGATCAAGAAAGACTGAGGCACGGCAGCGCGATCACTGGCGCATGCGCGCGATTGCGCGGCTGCCGGCACACAGCTGTTCACCGGTCATCTCGGCCGCCGCACGATTCCCCACTTCGTTCCAGTGACCCGAGCCCAGAGGGTAGCGGTCGTTGTAGCCACCGTTCAGGACGACGCCCTTGGTCGCGACGAGGTCGGCCAGGATGATAGCCAACGTGCGGCGCGGCGTCGGCCGCCACCCCCTGGCGCGTGACCCGCTGTCATGACAGCTATCTTCCCACACCTGCCTACAAAGGGTTATTCTCTCGGCACTTAGGCCGATTCAGCGGATCCTGACCGTTCGGCTATTGCACTCCAGGCCCCGACAGCCGATAACTAACTAGGTTGCGGTGGGCGTGGTACACTGCGGGTGTTCCTTCCAAAGCGGCGGCTTCCCCAACCACATGATATTGGCCCAGACTTATTGACTATGAGCGTCTACCAGAACCAGCTTGTGCCGATGGTGGTCGAACAGACCAACCGCGGCGAGCGCGCGTACGACATTTTTTCGCGCCTGCTCAAGGACAACATCATCTTTATTGGCACGCCGATTGACGATGTCGTGGCAAATCTCGCGATCGCGCAGATGCTGTTCCTCGAAGCCGAGGATCCGGACAAAGACATTCAGTTGTATCTCAACAGCCCTGGCGGATCGATTACGGCTGGGTTTGCCATTTACGACACCATGCAGTTCATCCGCCCCGACGTGCAGACGATCTGCATCGGCCAGGCGGCCTCGATTGCGGCGGTGCTGCTGGCGGCCGGGACCAAGGGCAAGCGGTTTTCGTTGCCCAACTCGCGCATTCTGATTCACCAGCCGTGGATATCGGGCCTGGGCGGGCAGGCCACCGACATCGACCTGGCGGCGAAGGAAATCATACGCATGCGTGCGCGGATTAACGAGATTCTGGTCCAGCACACCGGCCAGGAGATGAAGCGCATCCAGGACGACACGGAACGCGACTACATTATGTCGGCAGACCAGGGCAAAGAGTACGGAATTATTGACGATGTCATTCGGAAACGGGTGTAACCTAGGACTATCGGAATGGTGAAAAAGAACGGCGACGGCGGCGAGATTCTGCGCTGCTCGTTCTGCAATAAAGACCAGAACGACGTTCGCAAGTTGATTGCCGGTCCGACGGTATTCATCTGCGACGAGTGCGTCGAGGTCTGCAACGACATCATTGCCGACGACAACCGGTTCGATAACCGCGGGACGCGCACGTCCCTGCCGGCCCCGCCCGAAATCAAGAAGTTCCTCGACGAGTACGTCATCGGCCAGGAACTCACCAAGAAGAAGCTCGCGGTCGCGGTCTACAACCACTACAAGCGGCTTGAGATCCAGAAGCAGCCGCGCAGCCGCAACGACGTCGAGCTCACCAAGTCGAACATCCTGCTGATCGGTCCGACCGGCAGTGGCAAGACCCTGCTGGCGCAGACGCTGGCCAAGCTGCTGTCGGTGCCCTTCACCATCGTTGACGCGACGACGCTCACCGAAGCCGGCTACGTCGGCGAAGACGTCGAGAACATCATCCTCAAGCTGCTGCAGGCCGCCGGTGGTGACATCGAGAAGTGCCAGCAGGGCATTGTCTACATCGACGAAATCGACAAGATCGGCCGCAAGGACGAGAACCCGTCGATCACACGCGACGTGTCGGGCGAGGGCGTCCAGCAGGCGTTGCTCAAGATTCTCGAAGGCACGGTGGCCAACGTGCCGCCGCAGGGCGGGCGCAAGCATCCCCACCAGGAATTCTTCCAGATCGACACCACCAACATCCTGTTCATCTGCGGCGGCGCGTTTGTCGGCTTGGACAAGGTCGTGGAGCGTCGCATCGGCAAGAAGACGCTGGGCTTCAGGGCCGAGATCAAGTCGAACAAGCACTTCGACGTCGGCACGATCCTCGAACAGACCGAGCCACAGGACCTGATCAAGTTCGGCCTGATTCCAGAATTTGTCGGCCGGCTGCCGGTGATGGGCACCCTGCACGAACTCGACCGGCCGGCCCTGGTTCAGATTCTGACGCAGCCACGTAACGCCATCATTCGCCAGTACCAGAAGCTGTTCGAGTACGAAAACGTCAAGCTGCGGTTCACCGACGACGCGATCGACGCGATCGCCGAGATGGCCATGGCCCGCAAGATCGGCGCCCGCGGCCTGCGGATGATCATCGAAGACATCATGCTCGACTTGATGTACCAGATGCCCGGGCCAAAGAAGGCGCGCGAAGTCGTCATCACGCGCGAAATGGTCGTCAGTAAAACGGCCGGCTTCGAAGTCATTGAAAAAGCCGGCTAGCAGCTCCATCGGGACCCGGCTGTCACGCGGCAATGCCCGGATCCCCGATCCCGGATCCCGACTGAATCTTTATGGTTGAAGTCTACGAGACCCTCCCGATCGTCCCCCTCCGCGACGTCGTTGTCTTTCCGCACATGATGATGCCGTTCGTCATCGGGCGGCCCTCGTCGATTCGCGCGCTCGAGCACGCGCTCGGCAAGGACAAGCGGGTGTTCCTGGCGGCGCAACACGACGCGTCGACCGACGACCCCAGGGCCGAAGACATCTTCACCATGGGCTGCGTCGCCAACGTCGTGCAGAGCCTGAAGCTGCCCGACAGCAACATCAAGGTGCTGGTCGAAGGCGTCGAGCGCGCCCGCGTCATCGAGTGGAAGGAAGACAAGGGCTTCTACCGCGTCGTGGTCAAGGTGCTGCAGCGGCAGAAGGACGCCGCCGGCGACGTCGAACAGACCATGAGCAAGGTGGTCACGCTGTTCGAGCAGTACGTGAAGCTGTCGAACAACCTGCACTACGACGCGATGATCGCGGCAGTGCGAGTGGACGACCCGGGCAAGCTGGCCGACACCATTGCGGCGCACCTGCTGGTCGGCATCGACGAGAAGCAGAACCTGCTCGAGATCGTCTCGCCCCTCGAACGCCTCAATCGCATCGCCGGCATTCTCGAAGCCGAAGTCGACAAACTGCAGGTCGACCGCCGCATCCAGTCGCGCGTCAAGAAGCAGATGGAGAAGGCGCAGAAGGATTACTACCTCAACGAGAAGATGAAGGCGATCCAGAGGGAACTGGGCCGCAAGGACGACAAGGGCAACGAGGCCGACGACCTGAAGAAGAAGATCGAACAGGCGCGGATGCCGAAGGAGGTCGACGAAAAGGCGGTCCAGGAACTCAAGCGCCTGGAGGCGATGCCGCCGATGTCGGCCGAAGCCACGGTCTCGCGCAACTATCTCGACTGGTTGATCGCGGTGCCGTGGCACAAGAAGACCAAGGAAAACCGCGACCTCAAGAGAGCGGAAGTGGTGCTCAACGAGGATCACTACGGACTCGACAAGATCAAGGACCGCATTCTCGAGTTCCTGGCGGTGCGCGCCCTGGTCAAGAAGCCGAAGGCGACCATCCTGACCTTCGTTGGCCCTCCGGGCGTCGGCAAGACCTCCCTGGCCAAGTCGATTGCGCGCGCCATGAACCGAAAGTTCGTGCGCTTGTCGCTCGGCGGCGTGCGTGACGAAGCGGAGATCCGCGGCCACCGCCGCACCTACATCGGCGCCTACCCAGGCCAGATCATCCAGATGATGAAGAAGGCCACGTCGCTCAACCCGGTGTTCCTGCTGGACGAAATCGACAAGATGTCGATGGACTTCCGCGGCGACCCGTCGGCGGCGCTGCTCGAAGTACTCGACCCCGAGCAGAACGGCACCTTCCTCGATCACTACCTCGACGTCGAGTACGACCTGTCGAACGTCATGTTCATCTGCACCGCCAACGTGCTGCACACCGTTCCGCAGGCGCTGCGCGACCGCATGGAAGTGCTGCAGCTGGCCGGCTACACCGAGCAGGAAAAGACCGAGATCGCCAAGCGCTTCCTGGTCAACAAGGCGGTGGCGGGCTCGGGGCTCACCGAGAAGAACATCACGTTCGCGGACGAGGCGCTGCAGAGCGTGATTCAGCGCTACACGCGCGAAGCGGGCGTCCGTAACCTCGAGCGAGAAATCAACGCGATTTGCCGCAAGATCGCCCGCAAGGTAGTGGTCGATGGCCCGAGCACGTCAGAGGCGATCACCGCGGAGAAGGTCACCGAATACCTGGGTGTCCCCCGCTACCGCCTCAGCGTCGCCGAGGAACAGAACGAGATCGGTGTCGCAACCGGACTGGCGTGGACCGAGGTCGGCGGCGAGATTCTGGTCACCGAATGCACGCTGATGCCGGGACGTGGCCGCCTGATCCTCACCGGTAAGCTGGGCGACGTGATGCAGGAATCGGCCCAGGCGGCGATGAGCTACGTGCGCTCGCGCGCCGAAGCGTTCGGCATCCCGAAATACTTCAACCGCAAGGTCGATGTGCATGTGCACATCCCCGAGGGCGCCATCCCGAAGGACGGCCCGTCGGCTGGCATCACTCTGGCCACGGCGCTGATCTCGGCGCTGGCCCGCATTCCGACGCGCCGCGATGTCGCCATGACCGGCGAAATCACCTTACGCGGCAAGGTGCTACCGATCGGCGGCCTGAAGGAAAAGCTGCTCGCCGCACATCGTGCCGGCGTGAAAACGATACTCGTGCCGAAAGACAACGAGAAGGACCTGGCCGACATTCCCAAGAACGTGCTCGACGTGCTCAACATCCACCTGGTCGGCCACATGGATGAAGTGCTCAAGGTCGCGCTCGATGGCCCCTTGACGCCGCTGACGCCGACCCCCGATGCCGACATCGATGAGTCGGCGGACGCAATAACGCATTGAGGTCTTGAGGACCCCAAGACCTCAAGTCCAGTAGTCTTTTGAGAGTTTTCTCCGAGTTCGTCACCAGCGCCGCGGGATCCGCTGGGTTCCCGAACGACGGCGTGCCCGAGCTGGCCATGGTGGGCCGCTCGAACGTCGGCAAGTCGACTCTGATCAACGCCCTGGTCCGGCAGAAGCTGGCGCGGACCAGCGCCGCTCCCGGCAAGACGCGCCTGGCGAACTTCTACCGGGTTGCAGTGGAGAGCAGGCCCCCGTTTTACCTGGTGGACCTCCCCGGCTATGGCTACGCGCGTGGCGGCGAGAAGAGCCGCCAGGAGTTCGATGTGCTGGCCGCGGAGTACTTCAGCAGCCGCCACGCCGAGGCGGCCGAGGACGCCGCTGGCGGCAAGACACCGGTGTTTGGCGGCGTGCTGGCGCTGGTCGACAGCCGGCATCCCGGGCTCGATGCGGATCGCATTGCCTGGACGTGGTTGAGCCGCATGGGCATCGAACGCCATGTCGTCGCGACGAAGTTGGACAAACTGACGCGTGCCGAGCGGCATCGTCATCTCTCGGAACTGGAACGGCTTTACTCAGGTCCGGTCACGCCCGTGTCGGCGGAGACCGGTGAAGGATTGGATGCACTGTGGACACTGATCGCCAGGCTGCTGACGCGGCCGTAGCAACGTCAACGACCCCCGCCACCGAACCTGCCACGCTCGACCTCTCCACCCTGAAGGATCTCGGCGTCACGGCGCTGACCAAGATCGCGAGGGACCTGGAGATTCCGAACGCCACCGGCATGCGCAAGCAGGAGTTGATCTTCGAGATCCTCCGCGCCCGTGCCGAGAAGGCCGGGTTGATTTTCTCGGAAGGCGTGCTGGAAGTGCTGCCCGACGGCTTCGGCTTCCTGCGCGCCCCCGACTACAACTACCTGGCCGGTCCCGACGACATCTACGTCTCCCCCTCGCAAATCCGCAAGTTCGACCTGCACACCGGCGACACCATCTCCGGACAGATTCGCTCGCCGAAAGAAGGCGAACGCTACTTCGCGCTGATCAAGGTCGAGGCGATCAACTTCGAGCCGCCGGCACGCGGCAAGGAACGGGTGTTCTTCGAGAACCTGACGCCCCTGTACCCACAGGCCCAGATCCATCTCGAACACGACCCCGAGAACCTGTCGACCCGCGTCATGGACCTGATGACACCGCTCGGCAAGGGCCAGCGCGGCCTGATTGTCGCCCCGCCCCGCACCGGCAAGACCATGCTGCTGCAGGCCATTGCCAACGCCATCACCACCAATCACCCCGAGATCTACCTGATCGTGCTGCTGATTGACGAGCGGCCCGAAGAAGTGACCGACATGCAGCGCTCGGTGAAGGGCGAAGTGGTGTCATCGACATTTGACGAGCCCGCCCAGCGCCACGTGCAGGTCGCCGAGATGGTGATCGAGAAGGCCAAGCGCCTGGTCGAGCACAAGAAGGACGTCGTCATTCTGCTCGACTCGATTACCCGTCTCGCCCGCGCCTACAACACCATCGTGCCAACCTCGGGCAAGGTGCTCTCGGGCGGCGTTGATAGCAACGCGCTGCAACGGCCCAAGCGCTTCTTCGGCGCCGCCCGCAACATCGAACAGGGTGGCTCGCTGACCATCGTCGCCACGGCGCTGGTCGACACCGGTTCGCGCATGGACGAAGTGATCTTCGAGGAATTCAAGGGCACCGGCAACATGGAAGTGCACCTCGACCGCAAGCTGGCCGACCGGCGCGTATTCCCGACCATCGACATCCAGAAGAGCGGCACCCGCAAGGAAGAGATGCTGATGTCGAAGGAGGACCTGAGCCGCGTCTACGTGCTGCGCCGTGTTCTCACACCGTTGTCCGCGGTCGAGGCGATGGAGCTACTGCTGTCGAAGATGAGCAAGACCAAGACCAACGCCGAGTTCCTGTCGGCGATGCAGCAGGGTAAGTAGGTAGGGCCATGCCCTCGTCGACCACGGTGAAAGTCGGCCTCACGCAGATGGCGTGTGGTGACGACCCGAAGAAGAACCTCGCGAAGCAGTTGGCGCTGGCCGAACGCGCCCTGAAGAAGGGCGCGAAGATCGTCTGCACGCAGGAGCTGTTCCGCTCGCCCTACTTCTGCCAGGTCGAAGACCACCGCTTCTTCGCGCTGGCCGAGAGCATCCCGGGACCGTCGACCGACGCGTTCGGCAAGTTGGCGAAGAAGTATCGCGCCGTGATCGTCGCCTCGCTGTTCGAGAAGCGCGCCGCCGGCGTGTATCACAACACGGCCGCCATCATCGACGCCGACGGCTCGCTCATGGGCGTCTACCGCAAGATGCACATCCCGGACGACCCGCTGTTTTACGAGAAGTTCTACTTCACGCCTGGCGACACCGGCTTCCGCGCGTGGAAGACGAAGGTGGCCACCATCGGCGTGCTGATCTGCTGGGACCAGTGGTTTCCTGAAGCCGCGCGCCTCACGGCCATGCAGGGCGCCGAGATCCTGTTCTACCCCACCGCCATCGGCTGGCACCCGTCCGAGAAAAAGCAGTACGGCGTGGCGCAGCACGATTCATGGGAGCTGATCCAGCGCAGCCACGCGGTGGCCAACGGCTGCTACGTCTGCGTCCCCAACCGCATCGGCCACGAGTTCATCAACGACAAGGCCGGCGCGCCGGTTGACCAAGATGGCCTGGTGTTCTGGGGCCAGTCATTCGTCGCCTCGCCTAACGGGCAGGTGGTCGAGCGCGCGCCGATCGACAAGGAAGCGGTGATGGTGGTGCCTTGCGACCTGGCGAACGTCGAGTTCAGCCGCACCCACTGGCCGTTCCTGCGCGACCGCCGCATCGACGCCTACGGCGATCTGACCAAGCGCTTCTCTGATTAATGGCCAAGGCTCGCGCGCTCAAGGGCACGGCGGCGGATCACGGGTTTTCATTTCCGGCCGAGTGGTACCCGCATCGCGGCACCTGGATTAGCTGGCCGCGGCCGGAAGGCATTTCGTTCCCCGACCGCTATCACGAGGCGATTGAAGACGTCGCCGGCCTGATCCGCGTGCTCGTCGCCCACGAGGACGTGCATCTCAACGTCCCCAACGCCAACTACGCACGAATCGTCCGTCAGTTCCTGAGCACTCGCAAGGTGCCGCTGCGGCGCGTGCGGTTTCATCACATCCGCACCAACGAGTGCTGGGCCCGCGACCATGGCCCGGCCTTCGTGTTGCGCCAGCGCCACGGCAAGACCGAGGCGGCAATTGTCGACTGGGGCTTCAACGCGTGGGGCGGCAAGTATCCCCCCTACGACGCGGATGATGCCGTGCCGACGAGGATTGCGGAGGAGCTGGGCCTGCCGATGTTCTATCCCGGCATCGTAATGGAAGGCGGCGCGGTCGACTTCAACGGCGCCGGCACGGTGCTGACGACGACCTCGTGCCTGCTCAACAAGAACCGGAATGCGAAGCTGTCGAAGGCTGACATCGAGACATTCCTGCGCGACTACTACGGCCAGCAGCATGTGGTGTGGCTGGGCCGCGGCATCGAAGGTGACGACACCGACGGGCACATCGACGACCTCGCGCGGTTCGTGGACGCGCGCACGATTGCGATCGGCATCGAGACGGACACACGTGATGCGAATTACGCGGTCCTACAGCAGGCGCGCCGCGCCCTCGCCCAGGCGCGCGATCAGGACGGCCGACCCTTCGACATCGTCGAGCTGCCCATGCCCACGCCGGTGTCGTACGACGGGCAGCGGTTACCGGCAACTTATCTCAACTTCTATTTCGTGAACGGCGCGCTGCTGGTCCCGACCTTCGGCCAGCCCGCCCGCGACCGCAAGGCCGTGGGCATCCTGCAGCGCCATCTGCCCAAACGGGAGGTCATCGGCGTCGACTGCCAGGCCCTGATCTGGGGGTTGGGCGCGATTCACTGTTTTACCCAGCAATATCCAAGGTTCTGATGGGGTCGTAGAGGCGGGTCTTTCTTGCCTGCGTGCGGGTGCTATAATCGGAGTTTCCCGAGCGTGCCGGAAAGTGAGCCTACCGCTCCGGATCCGGCGAAAGGAC
>JBCKZH010000095.1:0-13457 GCA_038919385.1 Vicinamibacterales bacterium
TCTTGCGATCTGGTGATCTTGTGATCTGGCGATCGGTGTGCCCTTGAACGCCTCGGCCGACCGGCGCCGGTGGCAGGGCCACGCGGGCGACCATGGGCCCGCCGCCCTCACAGCGGAGGGCGTGTCTTGTGACTCGGCGTTTCCCGCCACGGCCACCCAGGCGTTCGCCCCGTCTCCCGCCGTCCTCTCAGGAGACCCCGCATGCAGCACACCTGGTCAGTGCAACGCACCACGACGCCAGCGCGCGACAGCGGCGCCGTGTGGCACGACCCGGGAGCCTGGCCGCTCCGGCTGTCGCGTCAAATGATGGTAGACCGCTCTGGCGAAGAGCGGCTCACGGCGTTGCCGCGGCCGTCTGTCGACAGCGCCGCGGGTGGCCTGGACCCGGACGTGGTGGCGCAGCTGTTCGGCAGGAAAGAACGCAACCTAGGCGTCGCCGACGACCGGTCCAGATTTCTACGTTTCTTCAAGGTCGGCAACAGTTGATCTCGAACGCGCCGGGACCAGGACGGACGTGTGGAAAGTGGAGGGAGGTGGCCCAAACGGCGAGGGTGCGCGTCATCGGCGTATAGTAGCCGCGGCTGGGCATGATCAAGACCTTTTCCGTTGCGGTGTTGTTGGTGGCCGCGAGTTGGGTGACAACGCAGCCGGCCCAGCCGGCCGGGGCCGTCACCGTGCGACGGTTGCCGCAGAATCCTTTGATAACCCTGCGAACCTCGGCATCGCTCGGCGACAACATCAACGGCCCAAGTGTCATTCGAGTGCCGTCGTGGGTAGAGCGTCCTCTCGGGCGCTACTACATGTACTTCGCGCATCACATGGGCGGGCACATCCGTCTGGCCTACGCCGATGCCGTCGAGGGGCCGTGGCGAATTTACGAACCCGGTGTGCTGCCGGTGAGCGAGACGGCGTTGTTCCGCCCGCAGCCCGACCCGGTCGAGAACCTCGAGAACTTCTACACGCACGTCGCGTCACCGGAAATCGAGATCGATCGTGTCAACCGCCGTCTGACGATGTGGGTGCACGGCTGGTGGACCGACGGCAAGAGGTGGCCGGTGGGCGAGGTGGCGGCGCGCGAATGGGCGAGGCAGAACGGCTACTCCCAGTTCACGCAGGCCGCCATCTCAACGGACGGCCTGTCGTTCAGCGCCCGGCCATCGATCACGAGGATTCCCTACCTTCGCGTCTTCAGGCTCGACGCCGCGCTCTACGGCATGGCGAGGCTCGGACGGCTTGCGCGGGCGAAGGATCCGCTCGCGACCTTCGAGCTTGGCCCGAATCCGTTCCGAGGCGGACCCTATGCCAACCGGGTCCGTCACGTGGCGGTATTGCAACGGGGGCGGCGGATCCACGTGTTCTTCACGGCCATTGGTGACGCCCCCGAGCGGATCCTGATGTCGACGATCGAGACGATCGGCGACTGGAGTACATGGGTCGCGTCACCGGCCGTCGAGGTGATGGCGCCAGAGGCGACCTATGAGTGCGCGTCGATGCCTGTCGCGCCATCGGAGGCCGGCGACATCAAGGGGCCGGCCCGGCAATTGCGCGACCCGGCGATCCTCGAGGATGCCGGCCGCGTCTTCCTCTTCTATTCGTATTGCGGCGAGCAGGGCATAGCCGCGGCTGAGCTGACGATCCGGTAATTTCGTGACCGACGGGCTCAAGCCGCAAGCCGCAAGCCGAAGTAAGATCCCCTCATGACGGCAGAGGCAAAACCAAAGGGCGGGCTGGAAGACGTGGTGGCGACTTCGTCCAGGATTTGCTTCCTGGACGGCGATCGCGGTGTGCTCGCGTACTGCGGACACGACATCCATGACCTGGCCCGGCACGCCACGTTCGAGGAGACCTGCTACCTGCTGTGGCACGGCCGCCTGCCGAACCGCGCCGAGCTCGGTGACCTGCAATCGCAGTTGGCTGCCGCGCGGCCGCTGCCGGAATCGATCATTCGCCTGATGAACATGCTGCCCCCTTCGGACGGCATGGACGCCTTGCGCACGCTGACCTCGGCACTGGGTCATTACGACCCGGAGGCGCACGACAACTCGCTGGCCGCGTCGTATCGCAAGGCCGTGCGGCTGACGGGGCAGATTGCGAGCCTGGTGGCGACCTGGGGCCGCATGCAACAGGGTGGCGGGCCGATTGCGCCCGATCCAGCGATGGGGCACGCCGCCAACTTCCTCTACATGCTGTTCGGCACCCGGCCGAACGCCACGTCGATCCGCGCCATGGACATCGCGCTGACGCTACATGCGGACCACGAGCTGAACGCTTCGACTTTTGCCGCCCGCGTCGCCGCCGCCACCCTCACCGACATCCACTCCGCCATCGTCGCCGGCATCGGCACGCTGAAAGGCCCGCTGCACGGCGGCGCCAACGCCGAAGTGATGAAGATGCTGATCGACATTGGCGAGCACGCGCCGGCCGAGCGCATCGACGCGTTTGTGAAGGGCAAGTTGGCCCGCAAGGAAAAGATTTCAGGCTTCGGCCACCGCGTCTACAACACGGAAGATCCCAGGGCCACGCACTTGCGGCAGATGTCGAAGGAGCTGGGGCAGAAGGCCGGCAACACGCGGTGGTTCGAGATCAGCGAGCGGATCGAGGCGCTGGTCAAGGCCGAGAAGAAGCTCTATCCCAACGTCGACTTCTACTCGGCGTCCACGTACTACATGATGGGCATCGCCATCGACCTGTATCCGCCTATTTTTGCCGTGAGCCGCATTTCCGGATGGACCGCCCACGTCCTGGAACAGCTGGCCAACAACCGCCTGATCCGGCCGCGTGCGGACTACACTGGACCCACGTACCCACAGACTTGGATTCCCGTCGAGCAGCGCTAGGCCACCGATTAGACACTGATTAGCGCCGATCTTAGGAGAAGACTTCATGGTGAAGAACCCCGTCCGCATGTGCCTGGTGTTTGTCTGTTGCGCGGCGACGA
This sequence comes from Vicinamibacterales bacterium, assembly GCA_038919385.1. GTDB lineage: Bacteria > Acidobacteriota > Vicinamibacteria > Vicinamibacterales > UBA2999 > 12-FULL-67-14b. The sequence continues at coordinate 2,939 of JBCKZH010000095.1, forward strand.
CGCCGCTGGCGTCGCAGGAACTCGGCTCCATTGCCTTTCCCACGTCCGGCGCGGCCGCCGCGCAGGCGGCGTTTCTGGAGGGCGTGAAGAGCCTCCACAGTTTTCAGTTCGACGAAGCGGCCGTGGCGTTTCAACGCGCCCAGAAGACCGACCCGGCCTTCGCGATGGCGTATTGGGGCGAGGCCATGAGCCACAACCATCCGCTGTGGGCCCAGCAGAACACGGCCGCGGCCAAGACGGTGCTCGAGAAGATTGCTCCGACGTTGGCGGCGCGGGTCGCCAAGGTCAAGACGCCGAAAGAGAAGGCGTGGACACAGGTCGCAGCCGGCGGGATCGTTCTGATGTGGTTGACGTCACCGGTAGCCGCGCAACAGGCGCCGGCGCCGACATTCAACAAGGACGTCGCGCCGATCTTGTTTGCGAACTGCACGACCTGCCATCGACCGGGTGAGATCGCGCCCATGTCACTGCTGACCTTCAAGGACGCGCGGCCCTGGGCGAGGTCGATCGCCGCGAAGGTCGCCGACGGCACCATGCCGCCGTGGCACGCCGACCCCGCGTACGGCTCGTTCACGAACGAGCGCCGGCTGACCCCAGCGCAGAAGTCCCTCATCGCCCGCTGGGCCGGCGCCGGAGCGCCCGAAGGCAATGCCGCCGACCTGCCCGCGCCGCCCCACTACAGCGATGGCTGGAACATCGGCCAGCCGGATGTGGTGTTGTCGATGCAGGAAGACTACCCGGTGCCGGCGACCGGAACCGTCCCGTATCAGTATCTCGAGGTCCCGGCGAACTTCCCGGAAGATCGCTGGATCCAGGCGTGGGAGATTCGGCCGGGTGATCGCGCGGCCGTGCATCACATCATCATGTCGACCCGCGCGCCACAGCCCGCCCAGGGCGCGGCTCCGGCCGCCTCGCCCGTGCCAGCCACGGCCGGCGTGCGGCCGCCACCCCTGTTCAGTTTCGCCGGCGGTACGGAGATTCCTGCCGGCCAGACCGGCGGCGCCCCACTGCCACCCGAACAACGTGTCGCGCCTGGGCCAAACGATCGTCCCCGCCTGCGCGGCACGGGACCTTCCGTCGGCGGCTATGTCCCCGGCAACTCCGTTCGCCGTTTCCCAGAGGGTATGGCGATGCGGCTTCCCGCCGGCCATTCACTGGTGCTGCAGATGCACTACACCCCAACCGGCAAGGCGACGACCGATCGCACGCGCATCGCGCTGAAGTTTGCGCCCGCTCCGCCGAAGACCGTGCTGAGCACGGTGTCGCTGATCAACGGCGGCCTGCACATCCCGCCACGCGCCGCGGATCATCAGGTGGATGCCGAGATGACGATCAACCGCGACATCACGCTCTACAGCATCGTCCCGCACACCCATGTGCGTGGGAAGAAATGGTTCTACGAAGCGGTGTATCCGGATGGCCGCCGCGAGGTGATTCTGTCGGTGCCGAAGTACGACTTCAACTGGCAGCACGAGTACGTGTTTCGCGACCCGCTCAAGTTACCGGCCGGCACCAAGATCCAGGCCAAGGCGTGGTACGACAATTCGCCGGCCAACAAGTCGAATCCCGACCCCGGCAAGGATGTGTATTGGGGCGATCAGACCTGGGAAGAGATGATGTACACGAGCCTGACGTTCAGTCTCGTGCCACCGCGCTGACTATTGCGGCCAGCCGGTCTGCGGCAGACCCTTGAAGACCTTGAGCGCGGTCTTGTAGTACACCTTCTTCAGGACGTCATCGGGCAGCGACATGCCGTACAGCTTCCAGAAGGCGTGGTAGTCGCGGTAGTAGTCGAAGTATTCGTCCGCGGTTTCGAACACGCGCCAGTAGTACGGATACTCGTTGGGCTGGAACGAGTCCTTGCCGAACATGATCCGGTCCGCGTACTTGACGAAGAACTCGCGGGCGGCCCTCGGCTGGCGGCCGAGATCGTACAAGATGGCTCCCGCTTCAATCGTCACATTCGGGAACTCGTCCAGCATCTTCGACGCGCGCGCCAGGTCGTTGGCGTGCCAGCCGAAGTGCGCGGCGACAAACCGCGTCTTCGGATGCTTGCGGAAGACGTTGTTGCGTTCGGCGATCAACTGCTCGAAGGTCACCTGGCCGGGCTGGTTGTTGCGGCGATCCGCGAACAGCGACAGCTCGAGCCATCGTTCGTTCTTGAAGTCCTGCGGCTGAAAGAACTCCTGCGGTTCGGCGGTGTGAATGAACGCCGGCACATCGAGCCTGGCGAAGGCCGCCCACAGCGGATCCAGTTCCGGGTCGTCAACTTTCAGCCGCGAACCATCCGGCTTGGTGGTGCGCAATCCAAACTGCTTCCCGACTTCACCCACGCCAATCGCACCGGCCTTGACGTCGGCCTCGAGTTGCGCCGCCGCCTTCGCGCCCCAGTCGGGCCCGACGTTCCGGAAGTCGATGCCGGCCAACACGCGGAAGCGTTCCTTATGCGGACTGGCGTTGAGCGCCTCGAGCGTGCGCGTCAGCCGGTCGCCGGAGACGTTCTCGGCCACCAACATGATCCTCAGGTTCAGTGAGTCCATGATCGAGACCATGCGATTGATGGCATCGGGCGTGGTGAGGCCGCCGGGATGGCCATGCACGTCGACCGCCGGGAACTTGGCTTTCGGCACCTTGTGTTCCGCCGTGACCAGCGTCGATCGCGGACGGTAATCGAGAATGCTCGGCGCCGGCTCCGACGGCGCCTGGCAGCGACCCGGCCTGACTTCGGTGGTGCCGGGCGGGCAGTCCTGCCCGGGCGCCACCTGCGTGCCCCCGCGCATGCCTTGCGCCGTCAGCGCGGCGGTCAGTGCGATTGAAGCGAGCAGCGCGAGAGTGATGCGGGATGTGTTCATGGATGACTGCTGCGTGTGAAGGGTTCGCTTCATGATCTCACACTTACCTGCTCCCAAATCCAATTTGCCGCGTGGGCCTCCGCTCGCATCACGGACAGTACAGTTACTGGACCGCGCCGGCGTAACGGAGCTGCTCGATTTCGTCGCCGCTATAGCCGGCCTCCGCGAGCACCCGATCGGTGTGTTCGCCCAACATCGGCGCGCGGCGGCTCGGGTCGAGGGGCGTCTCCGACATCTTGATCGGCGTCCCCAACGTCCGCAAGCGGCCAAGCGTCGGATGGTCCACCTCCATCGTCATCTCGCGCGCGACGGCTTGGGGGGTCGCCAGGGCGTCCTCGTAATTGAGGATGGGCCCGCACGGGATGCCGGCCGCATCGAGACGTTCGAGCCAGGACGCTCGTGGGGCGGTAGCAGTCACCTCGTCGATCAGGGCCGCGAGTTCGGACCGGTGCTGCACCCGCAAATGGTTGGTGGCGAAGCGCGCATCGGTCGCCCACTCCGGATGCCCGAGCGTGGTGGTCAACTTGATGAAGTTGCGATCGTTGGCGGCGCCGATCGTGAGGTGGCCGTCGATGCATCGAAACGCCTCGTAGGGCGCGGTCAGGCGGTGGGCCGAGCCAATCGGTCCTGGAATGCGGCCGGTGGTCGTGTAGTCGGTCACCTCCCACACGGATAGTGCCAGCCCGGCATCCACCAGCGAGGTGTCAACATGCTGTCCCCGGCCGGAGTGCGAGCGATGGTGGAGGGCGCCCAGGATGCCAATCGATGCAAACAGCCCGGCGCCCAGGTCGGTGAGCGGCACGCCACACTTGACTGGCGGCCCGCCGGGTGACCCGGTGACCGACATGATCCCCGAGAGGCCCTGCGCGATCAGATCGAAGCCGCCTTTCGCTGCCCACGGCCCGGTTTGGCCGTGGCCCGAAATGGAAGCGTAAATCACGCGGGGGTTCTGGGCCGATACCGAGGCGTAGTCGAGCCCGAGCTTGGTCATCACGCCAGGACGGTAGTTTTCGACCAGGATGTCGGCGCCACGGGCCAGGAGCATGAACACGTCCCGGCCCTTGTCCTTGGTCAAATCGATGACCATGCCCAGCTTGCCGCGGTTGACGGCGTTGAACGCGGCGCTGTCGCTGCCGCGGGCGCCGGCCATGACGCGCGTGGAGTCGCCGGCCGGCGGCTCCACTTTGATCACGCGCGCGCCCATGTCCGCCAGTAACATCGCGCAGTACGGGCCGGCCATGACCTGCGTCGTATCGAGAACCACTATGCCTTCGAGCAACCTGGACTGGGACATCAACGGATCCGTCGGAACGGTGACCTTCAATCGTCCCGAGGCGCGCAATGCGCTGACTTGGGACATGTACGACGCACTGGTCGCGGCGTGCGAGGCGGTCGAGTCGGCCGGCGAGGTGCGCGTGCTCATCATACGCGGAGCCGGAGGCGCCTTCGCGGCCGGCACCGATATCTCGCAGTTTCGCGAGTTCGCCACCGGCGAGGCCGGCGTCGCCTACGAACGCCGCCTCGACGCGGTGATCGACCGCATCGAGCGCCTCGCCATGCCGACCATCGCCGAGGTTGACGGCGCCGCGGTAGGCGGCGGGTGCGCGATCGCCATGGCGTGTGACTTCCGCATCTGCTCGGACCGCGCGCGCTTCGGCGTGCCGGTGTCACGCACCCTGGGCAACTGCCTCTCGATCGCGAATACGGCGCGAATGGTGGATCTGCTCGGCGTGGCCGTGACGAAGGATCTATTACTCAGCGGCCGGCTGATCGATGCCAACGAGGCCCGCCAGCTCGGATTGGCCACCCTGGTGATGCCGGTCGATCGACTCGCCGCCGAGACGGCCAGGCTCGCGGCCGAACTGGCGACGCGCGCGCCCAGCACCATCGCGGCGACCAAGGCGATGCTGTTACGGCTGCGCGAACACCGCCGTCCGCCGGCCGGCTCGGCCGACGACATTCTGCGCGCGTGCTACGGCAGCAACGAGTTCAAGGAAGGCGTCGCGGCGTTTCTCGAGGGCCGCAAGCCCCAGTTTTAAAACAGCACCCAGCAGAGTAGCGCGCCGACCACCGTCATCGACAGGCCCCAGGCGAGCAACTGGTTGAACAGTTTCTTCGAATCGGCCTCTGCCGGCAGCGCCGCAATGCACAACGCGCCAATCGTCGAGAGCGGTGACAGGTCCACGAGGTGGCCGCCGACGTACATCGCCGAGGCGATGGCCAGCGGATCGGCGCCGCCCAGTTGTTGCGCCAGCGCCGGCACGGTGGGCAGAAAGGCCGGCAGCACCACGCCAGACGTGCTGCTGTAGACCGACACCGCCCCGGTGACGAAGGCGATCGTGAGCGTCACGGTGCCGGGCGTGGAGATCTTCGCGAGCAGGTCGGCAAACAGCGACATCCCTTGCGTCTTCTCGAGCACGCCGATCAGCACGGTGACGCCGCACACCATGATCACGACGCCCCACGGCATCTTCTTGATCGCTTCCTTCTCGTTGCCCGCGCCGATCAGCGACAGCAGTGCCGCGCCGGTCAGCGCCGCCATGCCGACCTGCATCTCGAAGACGACCACGACCAGCACCAGCGTGGCCAGGATCGCGATCGTGATCCAGTGCACCCACTCGAACGGCTCGGTTTCGACCAGCTCGACCTCTGCCCGCGCGCCGGCCTGATCGCTCTGCGAGAGCAGTGGTTCCGGCGCGCGTCTCGTGAATAACTTCAGTCCGCCGAACAGCACGTACGCAGCAAAGGTGACAATGGCGTGGGCGAAGAGGTTGTTGCCGTAGGTCTGCATCTCATGGCCGGCCAGGCCGATGCGCTCCATGATGCCGTTGACGATCACGCCGGTGGGCGCAAACGGCGACAAGGCGCCGGCCTGCGCACCGTTGCCGACCATGAGGGCCATCAGGAACGGCGGCACCGCCGCCCGCGCGCCGACCGCCATGGCCATGGGCGCCAGGATCGCCGTGGTTGCGATGTTGCCCGGCCCGATGCTCGACAGCCCCAGGGCGATCAGGAAGAACATCACGGGAATGACGCCGGCGTTGCCGCGGCACATGCTGACGGCGCGCGCGGCCAGGCGCCCCAGTGTGCCGTTGATGCCGGCCATGCCGAACAGCAGCGTGACTCCGACCAGCGTCAGGAACAGCTGCACCGGGAAGGTTCCGATCACGGTGTTGAGCGGCATGCCGCCCAGATACACGCCAACGATCCACGCGAAGGCGAGCGAGACGACGCCGACGTTGACATTGGTGAGCATGCTGAGCGTGATCGCAATCAGCAGCGCCACGAGCGAAATCCACGCGAGGTTCATCGAGTCTCCTCCAGGAGCGAACTGAGCAGGACCGCCGGGTGCACCGCGCGCACGCCGGTGAAATGCGCCACCTGGTGCCGGCACGACGTGCCGCCGGCGACGAGGGTGGATCGATCGTCAAGGGCCCGTGCGGCCGGCAGCAGCTTGCGTTCCCCGATGGCGCGCGACACGTCGTAGTGGTCGCGGGTGTAGCCGAACGATCCGGCCATGCCGCAGCATCCGGCCTCGAGGTCGGTGACCTGCGCGCCGGGAATGCGCGAGAGCAGCGCTTTCGCGGGCGCCGCCAGTCCCATTGCGCGCTGATGGCAGTGCGGGTGCAACTGCACACGGGCCGGGCCGCTCTTGAGCGGCAGGCGCGCGCGGCCGGCCGACAGCTCGCGTTCGAGATACTCCTCGAACAGCACCGATGCACCGGCCACCACCCGCGCGCGGCGCTGCAGCTCTCCGCGCAGCAGGCCAGGCGCGTCTTCGCGGACCGCCGACAGGCAGCTCGGTTCCACGAACACGATGGCGGTGCCGCGTTGGGCCAGATCGTAGAGCGCGTGCACGTTCGCGGCGGCCTGCTTGCGCGCCTCGCGCAGCAGCCCTTGCGAGATTAGCGGCCGGCCGCAACAGACATTCGGGGCGACCCGAGCGCCGAGGCCGGAGGCCTCCAGCACGGCGATCGCCGCGATGCCGATCTCCGGATCCTCGAACTCGGTGAACGTGTCAGCGAAGAGCACGGCCTTCGGCTGGGCAATCACTGATGGACGCCCCGCCATCCGCTTGCGCAGCGTTCGGCGCGTGAACCGCGGCAATTCACGACGCCGGTCGATGCCAAACGCTGTTTCAGCCAACCACTTCGCGGGCCCGCTGCCGGCAATCGCATTCGACAACGGCGCCAGGCGGCTGCCCCATTCGGCTACGGACCGCGCGTGGCCGAACAGCCGCGCCGATGCGGACAGGCCGTGGCGTTCCCAGTAGCCGGCGAGGAACTCGCTCTTGTACTTGGCGACGTCGACGCCGACCGGACACTCCGACTTGCAGGCGCGGCATTCGAGGCACAAGTCGAGCACCTCGCGCACGCCCTCGTCTGACAACCCGGCGTCACCAAGCCGGCCCGCCATGGCCAGACGCAACACGTTCGCGCGCCCACGCGTCGAGTGCGCCTCGTCGTGCGTCACCATGTACGACGGGCACATCGTCCCCTCCAGTTTCTTGCGGCACAGCCCGACGCCGCTGCACATCTCCAGGGCCCGGCCGTAGCCGCCGTGGTCCGAGTAATCGAAGAACGTGACGGGACTGGGCGTCTGGTAGCCGGCGCCGAACCGCAGGTGCGCGGTGATCGGTGGCGTATCGACAATGCGGCCGGGATTGAAGAGCCCGTTCGGATCGAAGGTACGTTTCACCTCGCGGAACGCCTGGTAAAGCTCCGAGCCAAACATCCGCTCGTTGAAGGCGCCGCGCACCAGGCCATCGCCGTGCTCGCCCGAGAGCGCGCCGCCGAACTCCAGCACGAGGTCGGCCACTTCATTGGCAATGGCTTCGAAGGTTGCTACGCCACGGGCCGTCTTCAGGTTGACGACCGGCCGCACGTGCAGACAGCCCACCGACGCGTGCGCGTAAACACCGGCGACGGTGTCGTGGCGCCGCACGATGGCGACGAAGCGCTCGATGTAGTCGCGCAGCTTCTCGGGCGCGACGGCGGTGTCTTCGACAAACGAGATGGCCTTGCCATCGGACTTCATCGCGGTGGACAGCCCGAGGGCGGCCTCGCGGAAACTCCAGATGCGCTGCTGCGCTGCCGGATCGATCACCTGGCGGCAGCGGCACGACGCGCCGGCGCCCTTGAGGTCCCGTTCCACCGCATCCATGCGCGCGATCAGCTCGTCAGGGTGATCGCCGTAAAACTCGACGCACAGCAGCGCGGAGCCGTCGCGATCGACCATCGCGCGCCGTTGCGCGTCGAGCACGGCGTGCCCCTGGGCATGACGCAGGATGAAGTCGTCCATCACCTCAACGGCGGACGGGCCGTGCTTGAGGATCAGGGGCGTGGCGCCGAGGGCGTCCAGCAGCTCGTCGAACTCGACCGTGAGCACGGCCTTGCTCGCGGGCAGGGGGACGAGGCCGACCTTCGCCTCGACAATAAAGCCGAGCGTGCCCTCGGAGCCGATCATGATTCGGGTGAGATCGACAGCCCGTTCCGGATCGACGAACTCGTCGAGGTTGTAGCCGCCAACCCGGCGCAGCACTTTGGGGAATCGCCGATCGATCTCGGCCGCGTGACGCCGGCCGAGCGCCGGCACGGCGTGGTACGCGCGGGCTTCAATGCTGTCGCCGCCGCGGGCCTCGGCCAGCTGGGTGGCGGTGAGCGGCCGCAGGTGAACCAGCCGTCCATCTGACAACACGACGCGCTGCTCGCGCACGTGATCGATGGTCTTGCCGTAGAGCACCGACCGTGCACCACTCGAGTTGTTGGCCATCATGCCGCCGAGGGTGGCGCGGCTGGCCGACGAAACATCGGGAGCAAAGCGAAGGTTGAACGGACGCAGCTCTGCGTTCAGCTCGTCCAGCACGACGCCAGGCTCGACTCGGGCCCACCGCTCATCCGGATTGATCTCGAGAATCCGGTTCAGATGCTTCGAGGTGTCGAGCACCAAGCCCGCGCCAATTGACTGGCCGGCTTGCGAGGTGCCGCCCCCACGGGGGGTGATCGGCACGCCGTGACGCGCGGCGATGTTCACGGCCTGCACGACGGCTTCAGCGGTGCGCGGAATCACCACGCCGAGTGGTTCGATCTGGTAGACGCTGGCGTCGGTCGAGTACAGGGCCCGCGACACCCGGTCGAACCGCACCTCACCATCGACCGCCGCGGCGAGCTCGTGCCTGAGGGACTCGCTCATGTCCTACTGGCTCTTGCCGCGCGCGGCGATCGGCCAGATGCCTTCGACGCGGTCGCCGCGCAGGGCGTACAGCCGATCGTAGAGATTCACCGTCGGATCGCAGTGGGGCGGGATGAACTCCAGTCGATCGCCCACCGTCACGTCGCGCGGCGAGTTCGCGAGGTTGAGCCGGCCGTGCTCGTCGCCCGCCCATCCGTAGGCGACGCCCGGCAAGTCCACCGGCGTCGGCGTGAACGGTCGGTCCGTGGAAAACGCCTTGTAGCCGCCGTCGACGATGGCGAAGCCCGGCGGGCGGGAGACGACGGTCGTCACCACGGTCAGCGCGTTCTTGAAGTCGCGATACTCGGGGCCGTCGGGCCCGCCGATGCGGCCGTAGTCGATGTCCATGAACACGAAGCTGCCTGGTTGCAGCTCGGTCATGCCGGGATTCTCGGCGTCGAAGCGGTAGGTGCCGGTCGAGCCGCCCGTGATCATCGGGCACGGAATGCCGTCGCGTTCGATCAGGGCCCGCGTCTCAATGGCCCTGGCCATCGATCCGTCGGTCCGCGCCTTGCGCGCGTCAAACGGCGTGGTATGCGCCGCCTCGCCGTCGTAGGACTGCAGGCCGGCCAGGGTCAGGTGATGCAGCGAGGCGATGAGGCGCGCCAGCGCCAGCGCCGGTTCGCCCGGCGGCACGCCAGTGCGGCCAAAATAGAGATCGATCGCAACCCGCACTTGCCCGCCGGCGGCCTGGGCGGCCGCGTCCAGTGCCCGCGCATTCGCCGAATCGTCAACGCAAAACATCGTGTCGGGCGCGCGTGCCGCCAGCGCCACCGCGCGGGCAATCTTCTCGCGGCCGATCACGGCAGTGGTGATCAGCAGGCCCGGGATGCCGTGGTCGGCAAACACCTCGGCCTCGGCCAGCCGCGCCGCGCAGCAACCGATTGCGCCAGCGCGGATCAGCGCCCGCGCCACCTCGGGGCACTTGTGGGTCTTCCCGTGGGGACGGAAACCCTTGCCGCGCGCCCGCAGGTGCGCCGCCATGGTCGTGATGTTGCATTCGAACGCGTCAAGATCGAGCAGGAGGGCAGGAGTCGGGATGTCGCCACGAAATTGCATCGAGCGCGAATGCTATCACTGCTGCCGAATCTGCGGGACCTCGATGACGCGGTTGCCCGACGCTGGCCCATTCCTCACGACCTGCGCCAGTGTTGCGAGCATCTGCTCGTGCGTCACAAGGCCGAGCCTTCGCGCCGTCACGCGGTGACCAGCCGCGAGCGGCCGTTCAATCAGCGGCCCGCCCACGTAACCGGTTCCGCCCGTGACCACGACGGATCTCAGAATCTGCGACGCCAAACGCGACCCACCAGCTCACAAACTGCGATCTTGCTCCACGCCAAAATCAACTTCACGTGGAAAAACGCGCGGCACGGGATTCGCACTATCCAGTGCGCCGCTGTTCATCAACGGGGACCTGTTTCGCGACGCAATTTCGT
>JBCKZH010000096.1:0-13389 GCA_038919385.1 Vicinamibacterales bacterium
CGTCTCCGGCAGGCGCAACGCAAACCAGGCCTTGAGCGTCCACGCGAGCGCCGCCATCACCATGTAGGCCCAGTTGCTCATCAACGTATCGTCGGGCATCCCCATCGCCCCCACGCCATGCTTGAGTTGATCGATCAGGTTCTCCTGATTGCAGCGGTCGTTGGCGAGAAAGACCACGTCAGACGCCGCGGTCTCGTGATCATTCGTGAGATAGAAGAAGTACCGAATCTCGTCGAACAGGCGCTGCTCGCCTTGCGCCACCGAGATGTTCTTGCGGACCACGACCATCCGATAGGTCGTGGCACAGGCGGTGGGCTGGTACGGAAACTCGGCGACTGCTTCGGCCTCGAGCCGCAGATTCTTGAACGCCCGCTCCACGATCGTGGCCGCTTTCACATTCACGGGCCGCTGTCGCGGTTCGGTCTGCACCGCGTAGGGCGGCCGGCGGACCAGTGGTGTCCAGGCGTCGGACGGCACCGCGTCGGCGGTGCGGATCAGATTTGCGCGCGCATCGCAGCCAAACACGAACCGCACGGCGGCGGCGTCCCACCGATCCAGGTGACGCGTTTGCGTGAAATCGGTATCGCCGCGGAACGTGATGCGGCGGAACCCCGCGGCCTGACACAGCGTGCGTGCCTGATCGAACCGCTCCGCCGCGCCCTCCGAGGACGGGCAATTGCCGCTCCGATTGACCAAGTACAACGGCTCGCCCGTGTTCGCCGGCGACACCACCAGCGGGTGATAGCCCCACACGCCGTTGTACGCAATATCCATCCCGGCCTTGCACTGGCCCGTCGTCTCGGCCAACGTCCCGTCGGCGTCGATCACCGCCTCGTCGAAGAACGCCGCCGGCTGCGCGCGCCAGAGCCGCACCCGCGTCTCGTTGATGGCCGCCTGCAACGCGTCGATGGTGCCTCGTCAAAGCGCCGGCAGAAATCGCCCGCGGTGGTCGGGTCGGGAATGCGCTGCGCGCCCAGCGCATCCAGATACACCTCGTCTTGCCAGCACTGCTCGATATCCTGCAAGCAGGTGCCGCCGCACAGCACGTTGTACGCGATCCCGAGCACGTGATCCGATTCGTGATACGGCAGGTGCACCTTCAACACCGCCACATGCCGATCGAGCGCCTCGACCAGCCCCGTGTGCTGCGCCAACTGATGCATCGCCCCGATCCCACCGGCCGCCAGCCCGCGCACCCGATCGCTGTGCTCGTACTGGATGTTGCGGGCTCGGTACATCGGCGTCGCTTGCGCCGTCCAGGTTCTCGGTCGCAGTCGCCGCTCAATTCGCCGTTTGCGCCGTGCCACGTTTTGAGGTCTACTCGTGTTCACTCGAAATGTCCTTCCTGCGTCAGAGCGTGTTGGTTGAGGCACCGAACTCTCTGCTCTGTAGTACGGACATTTCGAGCATTTCGTTTACACGCCGATCCGTAAACGCGCTTGTACTGGCACTAGACAGTAGTCGTAGTGCGGTGAGATCTCGCGCACTAGTACGTAAACACGTTAATTACGAAACATAATGGCGGCCGAGCTTTCGATCCGCGTCTTGGCGGGTAAATGTCCAGTCGATGCGGCGGTGGGCGGCGTTGCGTTGGCGTTGCCACGCATTTACCTCGCGCCGTGCGGTCGCTCGGTCCATCAACCGCCGCCCGAGGCATTGACGCTCCAAGATGCTGATCTCGATCTCCGCCATATTCAACCAGCTCGCATGCTTGGGCGTGTAATGAAACGTCACGCGCCGCAGCAGTGCGTGGGCGGCCGAGCGACCCAACACCTCCTCGAAGCAAGAACGGAAGTGGGTGTTGAGGTTGTCCACAACCAGATGAACTTTCTGGGCGGAGGCGTAGGTGCGCTCAAGCAGCTGTCGCACGAAGCCCACGAACTCGGGCTTGGTTCGGCGCTCAGTCAGCTTGAGCACCCGACGCCCGCCCTTGGGCTCGACGGCCACGAACACATTGCAGGTGCCCTCGCGGACGTACTCGTAATCGTACTTGGCAGGCGCCCCGGGCTTCATCGGCAGCGGCCGGCGGCTGTCGCGGACCAATTGCTTGCTTTTCTCGTCGATACAGATCACGGGTTCCCGCGCCCGGTAGGGCCGCGCGTACAGTTCCAGCACGTCGTACATGCGCTGACGGTATTCCTCGGTCAGATCGCCAATACACCACATCAGCTTGCGCCAGGGTTTGAGGAGGTTTTTTTTAGCAGCCGGCGGACGCTCTCGCGGCTGATCCGGCGCATCTGCGGGTGGTGGCGCGCCGCCTGGGTGAGCGACACCACGGTCCAGCGCTTGGCTCCTTGGGGAGGGCTGGAGTAGGCCAAGGCCGCCACTTCGGCCTGCGCCTCGGCTCGGTATCGCGGGGGTTTGCCCGGGCGCGCGACATCGTGCAGCGCAAATGCCAGGCCACCCTCCACGTATGCCGCCCGCGTGCGCCAGATGGCGGTACGGCCCACACCGAGCACGTCCATGATCTGGCGCTCCGGAATCTTGCGGTCAAGGGCCGCGAGAATGTGCGCACGGGTGAACTCGCGCGCCCTGTGCGCACCCTTGGATCGGAACGCGTCCATTGCTTGACGCTCCCGTTTGCTCAGTCGCAGTTCGGTTTGGCGCATCGCACACACTCCTGGAGTTGTGGAGATGCACCATTATAATGTTTCGTAATTAACGTGTCACTGTACTAGGTGGAACTGGTAAGACGCGTTGCAGTACCAATTGAACGACGTAATGCCTAGCGCACGTATTCGATCCAGCGTCTTGGGTTCGACGCAGGCATCGTAAAAATAGCTGAAAAATCAGTAGTGTCCGGTTTAATTAGTGTCATCCGGCCGCAAAGCCGGCATTGACGCAGGTTTCCAGTGCTTTATGGGTGTCCACGATTTGAATTCCGCGCCGCCGTTTTGCGATGCTCTCGGGTCTGACCGATCCGAGGTGACGCATGAACGTGGGCAAGACGCTGTTCGCGCAGGTGATGGAGTTTGTACCGTGGAAGACCTTCGGGCGCATCATCGAGCGGCACAAGGGCGATACGGGCGTGCGCACGTTGGGCTGCGCCGACCTGTTTCGCGTAATGGTCTTCGCGCAACTCACATGGCGCGAGTCGCTGCGCGACATCGAGGCCTGCCTGGCCGCCAATCACGCCAAGCTGTTCCACATGGGGATGAAGGCGTCGCCCGCGCGCTCGACGCTGGCCGATGCCCTCCACCTTCGCGACTGGCGCATCTACCATGCGCTGGCCCAGCGGCTGATCGTGCGCGCCCGGGCGCTGTATGTGCACGAGCCTTCGGTGCTCGAACTCGACGCCAGCGTCTATGCGTTGGACTCCACCACGATCGATCTGTGCCTGAGCCTGTTCGACTGGGCACCGTTTCGATCGACCAAGGCGGCGGTCAAGCTGCACACACTGCTGGACCTGCGTGGCTCGATCCCGACCTTCATCCACATCAGCGCTGGCACGCTGCACGATGTCAACGTGCTCGACATCCTGCCGGTCGACGCGGGCGCCTTCTACGTGATGGATCGGGGCTATCTGGACTTCGCGCGGCTGTATGCGATGCATCAGGCCGGCGCCTTCTTCGTCACGCGCGCCAAGCACGGCATGGATGCCCGGCGCGTGTACTCGTCCCCGACGCCGCGCGACCGCGGCGTGATCTGCGACCAGCGCGTGATGCTCAATGGCTTCTACTCGGCACAGGCGTATCCCGAACATCTGCGGCGCGTGCGCTTCAAAGACCCCGAGTCGGGCAAGACGCTGGTCTTCCTGACCAACAACACGGCGTTGCCAGCACTGACGATTGCCGCGCTGTACAAGAGCCGCTGGCAGGTCGAGCTGTTCTTCAAGTGGATCAAGCAACACCTGCGGATCAAGCGATTCCTGGGCACCAGCGAGAACGCCGTGAAGACGCAAATCTGGTGCGCCGTCTCCACCTATGTGCTGATCGCCATCGTCAAGAAGGAGCTGCACCTCGAGGCCTCGCTCTACACCTGTCTACAGATCTTGTCCGTCTCGGTCTTCGAGAAAACCCAGATTTCATGCGCCTTGCAGCCCGATCGATCCCCACCAGAACCACCCATCGCTGCTAACCAATTGATTCTGTTCGACTTTTAACCGGACACTACTGCTGAAAAATATATCGAGGGGCTCCTGGTGGTGCGCCGATTCCACTTGCCGCAACAACTCGGCGGTGATTTTAGGACGCTCACGCGCGATGAACGACGCGGACTCCGGATCTGCGGAATCCAGATGCTTGAATATCTCGGCCAAATCATAGTCAAACTCGACGACCTCATGCTCCATCTCTTCCAGAGAGGCAAGAAGATTGCTTCGCCACAGCGAGGACTGGATATCAGGGTTCGGCGACGCCGGCGACGCATAAAAAACGCGCATAGACTCAGAGCGCGCTTCCGTCATGTCGAGGCAGGTAGGGATGCCAATTCCCGAGCGGGCGTGATTCTGATGCTGTCATCTTCGCAAACAACACCACCAGCGGGCCGAAACTCGCGCACGAGCGCTTCGACTTCAGCGATTGTGGGATAGGCGGGATCCACACCGAAACACCGCGCATCATCAATGATGACAACATGTCCAGCCTCGGGCCGTGAAAGAATGTGGCGCAGCTCATCGAGAATCGGCGTTTGCTTTTCGCCACACGCTGTGATGTCCCCAGAATAGTGGCCGTCCAGCCAAAACAACGTCGGCCCGCGCAATCGATCCAGAACATCTGGAAGCAGATTCGCGCTATCGCCATTGAAAAGGACGACATTCGGTGAAGCATCGAATCTCGCCCGTGCGGCGGCGTGAAGCTGTGAACTCAATTCGATCGAGTAGATTTCATCGAACGTGTCGCACAGAGCCTCGACCATGTCACCGAAGTAGGTGCCTGTCTCGACGAATGTCTTAAGGTTGTACTTGGCAGCATACTGCCTTAATACGCGCTGTTTGATGCAGTGCGGCGGCGGAGCGGGGCGGCCCGCCAACTGCCACTCGCGAATCTCGCGCGAATGCCGTCGCGCGGTTCGCCATCGGCGAACGAGAGGACGCAACGCTGTACGCCGAAGGCCGGCACGAAGGTAGTCACTCAACATGGCCTTCCTGTTTTCTTCGGTTTGGGGAGACTACCCGCGGACCTCAACGGTGCACGGAGGCGGCATGTCGGTAGGAGCAAACACCCAGTTCTGATAGCTAAAGTTCTCGAGCTGCTGGTCGTAGCGCGGCACGCTGAGCAGGCGGTCTGGTAAGAGCTTGTAAAGTCGATATCCGAATTGTTCGAGCGCGGCGAATAAGTCGCGCAAAAGAACTCGCGCATCTATATTGGCGCCGCCGTATTCCAGTTGACCACACTTTATCGATCTCGACTCGAGACGACGACGTGCTCCCATGAGCACGTCGAGCTCGTGGCCCTCGACATCCAGCTTCAGGTAATCGATGGCCCCAATCTCGTGAGCGTCACAGTAGTCGTCGAGGCGCATCAACTTGACGTGCTCTGAAATACCGGACCATGACAGTCCCCAACCGTCCTCAAGACCCTCACGCCGATAAAGACTATTCAACGGCGATTCAGCCTCCACGACGAACATCGTGGCATCGCTTTCCTTCGAGCTCAAGCCGACGTTATTGCACTGCACCGACGGCGGAAATCCCTGTGCCAACAAGGCATCGAACGTCGGCCGACTGGGCTCGAAGCAATGGATAGAAAGGCTGGGATTTACGCTCAGAGCTGCCCGCGCCCAGGTACCCCGGTTCGCACCAACGTCGAATACGGTATGACATTTCGGCAAGAGCTGTCGCTGAAGCCATTGTTCTCCATTCGTCGTCGGGTCATCGTTTGCCTCGCCGTTCACGGCGTGCACGTAATTGAGGCAGGCGCGGTACAGGGCCCGTTTGTCGGGCTGCGCGTGACGTAACAATGATCCGAGCAGATCGCCTACCCAGCTGTTTCCGGACACGGCACGACCTATTCGATCTAAGAGTGCCGAACGCTGAAAATGATTTGCGTTAAGCACGGTCGAGACATTCGATCCGTTGAGCGACCGTGCCCAGATGCCACTGTAGTGGTTGCTCCATCATTGGGTCATGCTCCATGTGGCGTCTGGAATGATGGATCCCATATATGCAGGGTCTGGCAGAACGCCAGAACCGTAGACATCCGCTGCGTGGATATTCAAGGTTCGAGCTCCAACCAAGGTCTCGAGCTCTGAGCTGTAATCCCACAGCGCGAGGTCAATTCGATAGCTGCCGACGTTCAACGGCACATTTCGCCAAATAATCCTGAGCCGTTTCGCTCCCTCGAGGATCCATTGGCTGTTTTGTTGGACGTCAGTGTGCAAGCCAACAAGCCGCTCTCCCTTCGGGCTGTGAATGAAAATTCCGTAGCTCGGGTGATTGACTCGCTCCTCAGAGAACAGCTCAGTCTCGAAGACGATGTCGTCCCCGATGGCGAAGCTGGCCGGAGACTCGTCCTTCACGTTGTAAATATTGAATGTGCGAATGTGTCGAGCACCGCCAGTCTCCAGTAGGTCTCGCGCGTAGTTCGACATGCCCTTGACATATTCGGCAAGGACGGACGCAGAATCGCCACTCGCAGAGACGACTCCTTTTTCCAGCAACACCGCCCGGTGACATAACGCTTCAACCGCTGCTGTGTTGTGGCTGACAAAGATGACCGTGCGTCCTTCTCGTGAAGCAATACCTCCCATCTTGCCGAGACACTTTTGCTGAAATTCAGCGTCGCCCACGGCGAGCACTTCGTCGACGATGAGAATTTCCGGTTCCAAATGAGCTGCCACAGCGAACGCCAACCGAACGTACATGCCACTCGAGTAGCGCTTGACTGGCGTGTCGATGAACCGCTCCACTTCCGCGAATGCGACGATCTCGTCGAACTTTGACCGGATCTCAGCTCTGGTCATGCCCAGAATCGCGCCGTTTAGGAAAACATTCTCTCTGCCAGTGAGATCGGGATGGAATCCCGTGCCAACCTCAAGCAAGCTGGCAACGCGGCCGCGCAGCGTAACAGTGCCGGACGTCTGCTGCGTGATGCGAGAGAGGATCTTCAGAAGCGTGGACTTGCCGGCGCCGTTGCGGCCGATGATGCCGACCACCTCTCCCGGTCTGACGTCGAATGACACATCGCGCAACGCCCAGAACTCGTCGTCCGTCGACTCATCATCGTCAGAACCTGAGCGACCGAAGCGAAGGCGTTGCCACAGTCGCGACATTTCGTCCTTGAGCGTCGTCGCGCCGATCGCGCCGAGCCGGTAGGACTTGGAGAGATTGCGAACTTCGATGATCGGGGCGGTCACCGCGCGCGCCGCCACGTTGAGAGAGAAGGTTGCGGTTGCGTCATCACACGATGTCGACGAAGGTTTTTTCGGTCCTCGTGAACAGTAGCAGGCCCGCGATCATGAACAACACCATGATGGCGACTGAGGCGGCAATATCGGCAATGGTCACGGTGCCCGCGCCGAGCAGCATGAGTCGGTACGATTCGATGACCGGTGTCATCGGATTCAGACGGGCTAGCCAGCGCCAGTCTGCGGGTATTTTCGACAGCGGATAGATCACCGGAGAGGCATACATCCACACTTGCACCAGAATCGGCATGACGTGCGTGAGATCGCGGTACTTCGCCGTGAGGGCCGACAGGACGAGTCCGAGGCCGAGGCTTAATAGCGCTGTGTGTATAACCAGAAATGGCAGGAAGACGACATGCCAGTCGAGGCCGAATCCCCGCATACCGACCGCATACCTGAGATAGAGAAAGAACACCGCGAAGGTGCCGATCTGGATGACGAGCGTAAAGAGATTCGAGACCGACACAGACAGCGGAACCACGAGTCGAGGAAAATAGACTTTGCTGAACAGCCCGGCGTTGGTCGCCAGCGTGCCCGATGTGGTCGTCAGCGTCTGCGCGAAATAGTTCCAGCCCAACTGGCCGCACAGGTAGAAGAGCATCGGCGGCAGGCCGTCCGTCGGCAGGCCGGCCACTTGGCCGAAGATGACCGTGAACACGAGGGTCATCAGTAGTGGCTGGAGCACAAACCAGAGCGGCCCGAGAATGGTCTGTTTGTACTTCGCGACGAAGTCGCGGCGCACCAGCAACATGAGCAAGTCACGGTATTGCCAGAGGTTCTTTAGACTCAGGTCGAACCAGCTGGCGTTGGCTCGCAGAATCAGCTCGTATGGCGCGTCCGGTGAATGACTCATACGGTGGCGAGACGAACGCGTGTCGAACGGAGATAACCGGCCTGCTCATGTTGGACGCGGGCGGCATGCACCATCGACACACGGGCAGCCGCCAACGAAAGTCCCGCGACCCAGACCGCAAATCCCAGGCTGGTCGGCTGCCCCCATTGCCCGACCGCCAGGGTCGATGCGCAGGCACCCAGCAAGGTAATCGGCAACAGATTACCAATCGCGGCGGCGCGCACGGACCATCGCCCGAGCTCCACAATCAGCCACAGCCGCCACAACAGATAGGCGAGACCGAGCACTGGACCTGCCTCGTAGATCACGCGCATCCACTCGGTCTCCCCAACGTGAAATGGAGCCAGGCCCAGCAAGGCTGAAACGGCATTGGTGCCGATGCCCAGTCCGACGCCCAGGAGTGGCGCGCTCGTCCATGCTGATGCCGCCAAGTCGTAGCTGGTGCCAGACCGAGAGAGCATCTCGGTCGTGCCGCCGGAGTCCTCCATGCGCATGTTGAAGATATCCACGCCTTCCCGCACCACGGCGAAGGTCCAGACCACCGTCGCGACGGCTACGCCGGTGGCCGCCATTCGGAAGGTGCCGCCGACCAGACGCGGCCGGATGAAGAAGGCTGCAACCGCGGTAAGAGCCACGGGCATGAGACCTGCCACCAGGGAGCGGCTACCTGATACCGAGGCGGCAAGCATCACCGATCCCCAGCCACCGAGGACTAACAACTTGGCAATATGCGTACGGCTGAAATGCAGGGCAATGAGACAGGCGAAGGCCATCGAGAAATACTGAATCGGCCCGCTGACGAAGGAGAACGTCCCCGCCGGCCGGATCTTCCCAAGCGAGGTCAGGATCTGCACCCCGCCTTGACCAGCGCCGAGATTGATCCAGGCATTTGGGCTCGAGCCAAATTGCTGCGCCATCAAGAGCGCCATTGGCAACGCGCACACCGTGACGGCGATGACAAAGCGACGAACGTCCTTGGCGCTGAGCACGGTCGCCATGATGAAAATCAGTGGCGGATGAAGAAAGTAAGTTCGTAATCCGAAGAGCAGCACGAGCACCGGCACGCCGATCGCCAGTTGCAGCGTCGCCAGAGCAACGAACGCAATCGCCAGGAACTTAAGGCCCCGCAGCGAGCCACCAACCGGCAAGAACCCATCACGGCTGGCGAAATAGATGATGGCAGCGGCGACCGGATCTCTCACGACAAGCAGCGGGTTCGACAACGAAGGAAACACCCACTTACGAAGCGCGCCTTCAATCAGCAGAAACACGAAGTACAGCCACAGCAGGCGGACGATGCGCTGCCGGTCCTGCTCCCGGCGCACGATGCGTTGACTACTCAATGGGCGGTGCATTGCGGCTCAGCGTCCACGGCGCTACGCACTCGCGATTCGTACCCCGGCCATCCGGTCGCCTCGGCTTTTGCTATCGCGTACTGACGCATGCCCGGCAACGACTCGCGGTGATCCGCGAACCACGCGAGTCGCTCGGCCAGCACCTCGGGCGACCGGATAGGTACGAGAAAACCGGTGCGGCCTTCGTCAATGAGATCGTCTCCGCCAGCGTTGATCGTGACAACGATTGGCAAACCGCTTGCGAGCGCCTCCTGCTGGACCAGCGCGCGACCCTCGACGATGGCGGGCAGTGCCAGCACATCGCAGCTGCGCATGAGCTCGAGCACTTGATGATGCGGCCGCGGCGGCTCGTAGACAAAGCCGGCGTATTGATCCCGGTAAAACGAGAGCGGCGCATACAGCGACCCCATCACGACCAGCTCGACGTCCGAATGCCCGAGGAGGCGCATCGCCGCAAACAGATCGGCAAGGCCCTTTCGTTGCGACATCGCCCCGGCGAACAACACCCGAAGGCGCGAAGACACGGGCCGTGAATGGTGCGCCGAGGGGTCTACCGGTAATGGCGATCCAAACGGTGCGACAACGCAGCGCCGTCCGGTGCGGATATGAGGGGGGAGGGAATCGAGGACAAACCGGCTGGGCACAACAACGACATCCGCGCCTTCAATCTCCCGGACTTTGCGTTCGAGCTTCTCTGCCGGGTCATCGATGCCGCCGAGCGTGCGACGCCATTCGGGCAGGCGCGCCGCCTCTTCATGCAAGAGACGCTGGGTGGTCTGCCAATAGGCAATCGGCAATTCGTAGACACACTGCGCGCCGACTTTCCGTGCGGCGGCAAAAGTCGCTTCGCCGGCATCCTCATAGGCATAGACCACCGCCGGAGGATCACGCTCAATTTCCCTGGCGACGTGCTGGTCGAACTCCCGGTAAACCGCGTCGACCGATGCCCAACGCCCTGGCCGGGTCAGCCAATGCTGTTGCAGCGCTACCGCCGCGAGTCGAACCATCTCTCGCCGAGGCACCGTCCTGACCATCGAGGCGGGCACTTCGTTGAATTGCCGCCGCAGGACCTGACGCCGCGCCGCCGCCGGGAGCCATTTGAGGCTGTGCGCCGCAGGCGCGGCCACTGTCGTATAGAACGCCCGTAGCCAGCCTGAGGCGTGGAGTGTCCGCGCTGTCGCACGTACAAACGTGTTGCCTGTGGGATGCGCCAGCACCACCGTTCCCGGTCCTGGTTTTTCGGGATTCACTGACCTGCGAGCTTCACGATGGTGAAGCACGTGCGGAGCAGAATCTTCACGTCGAGCCAGATCGACCAGCGGTCGATATAGTCGCAGTCCAGACGAACGATGTCTTCGAAATTCGACACCCGTCCATTACCGCCGCACTGCCAGAGCCCGGTAATACCGGGACGGACACTCAGCCGGCGCCGGTGCCGGGGCGAGTACTGGGAGACCTCGTCAGGCGTTGGCGGCCGGGTGCCCACCATGCTCATGTCTCCTTTCAACACATTCCAGAACTGTGGCAGCTCGTCGAGGTAGATCTTTCTGAAGAAGCGGCCGAGTCCGGTAATCCGCGGATCGTTACGGATCTTGAAGAGCGGACCCGCCATCTGGTTTTGGGCGAGAAGGTCCTGCTTCTGCTCATCGGCCGCGACATGCATGGTCCGGAACTTGTAGAGCGTGAAATGCCGGCCGTTTCGCCCAACCCGTGTCTGGCTGAAGATGATCGGCCCGGGAGACTTGATCCAGACGAGCGGCGCGATCAGCACGAACGCGACGCCACACAGAATCAGACCCAGCAATGCCCCTGCGAGATCGATCGCCCGCTTCACGGCCATTTGGAGTGAGTGGGGAGGCGTACTTTCGAGCGCCATCGAGTACAAGCCACCGCCAAGCGACTCCGCATAGTGGCGGGCGCGCTCCGCCGATGGCATTCGAACGAGCGTGCTGTAGGTGATGCCACGCGTCAGACAATGGTCGACCAACGCTTGCACCACGTCGGGGTCCAGTCTCGAGTCCGCCACTACCACTTCGTCAAGCACTTGCGAATCGAGGAGTTGCGGGACATCCTGGAGTCCGCCCAAAATGGGGACGCCACAGTATTCCAGCCCGGTTTGCGTAGTCGCCGGGGTCACGATAAAGCCGATGATGTGCGCGCCCCAATGCGGGCTATGCAGGACCTGCTCGCACAAGCGTGCGGCGGTCGCGTTCGGGCCAACGACGAGCATTCTCTGGCCGTTCATCTGCGCGGTCTTGATGCGCCGCCGCAAGGCGTAACGTATGGCCAGTCGTTCGACCACAAGCGCTCCTGTGCTGACGGCCAGGAAGGTCTGCATCAGCAGGCGGCTGACTTCGACGGCACGTAACAAATAGAGCGCGCTCAGTAACACGAGAGCTCCGAGCGCCTGAACCTTGACGGTGAGGAAGAGCATCCGTTGCGGTGTCCGATACGAGCTCACCTGGGTCAAGCCATTCGCCCGAGCGAGCACCAGCCAAATCGGCAGCATCAGGGCCAAAAGCCACACATATTCCGATATTGGATTGAGCCCGCCGGAACCGAGGTATCGATCACGGATGACATACGCCAGGAAGAGGCTGGCGGTAAGAATGCAGCCATCGAGCACCAGCACCGCAGTCGCAAACGTCGTCTCTTGACGACGCACGCCGATGGGGACCCCGCCAGGCGCAGGGGTATCGATCAGCCCGGCGCCTTCCAGAAGACGCCGGGTGCCTCGGCTAGAGTCGATGGTGGAAGTGTGGTTCAGAACTTACTCAAGCGCCTACTGACCGTTGCACATGGTAGGACTTGTAGTCAGTGCGATAGTAATTGGAATAGTAGTACGAGCGTCCGCTCAGGTTGGCTTTGTTCAACACGGCGCCGATCTTGATGGCGGTCGTGCGATCAAGTGCGTCGACAGCCGATCTCAGTAGCGGCAGCGGTGTCGATTCGGCGGCCACCACGATCAGAACGGCGGTGACGATGTTTGACAGCACGATGGCGTCAGTGACCGGCATGATCGGCGGAGCATCGAGGATCACCCAATCGTAGTGCCTGGCCAAGTGCTTCATGAACTCGCGAAATCGCTTGGAGTCGAGCAGCTCGGAAGGATTGGGCGGCAGGGTTCCCGAAGTCATCAGATGAAGGTCTGGCACCTGGGTTTTACGTACCAGATCCGCGGCCTTCGCTTCCCCAATCATCAGATTGGTCAGACCGGGGACCTGAGGACAGGAGAACAAGGAATGCAGGCGTGGGCGGCGTAAGTCGGTATCGATCAACATCACGCGCTCGCCGGACAATGCCAGGGCTGTTGCCAGACTACTGGCCACCGTCGTCTTGCCTTCACCAGCGTTGGCGCTGGTCACCAGCAGCGAGCGCATCCCTTCTGCCGCGATCGAGAGCCGTACGTTGGTCCGCACGCCACGAATGGCTTCGCTGAATGCGGTCGACTTCTGCTCGGTGAGCAACGGAGCGGCCAAGGCGTCTTCCCCTTCGAGTAACGGCAACAGGCCCAGAAATGGCAGCTCCAAGCCGATAATCTGCTCTGGTATTTTGACGGCGTTGTCGAGCTGATCGAGTAAGAACGCCAGACCAACCGCCAGCACCACGCCCGCCAACACGCCGTAACGAACGCTTTGTCGCATCCCATCACTGAGTGGTGCGCCGGGAATCTGGGCCGGATCGAGCACGCGAATATTGCTGGTGCGTTGGCCCTGGCTCACACCCAGCTCGTTGAGTCGCTGAAGGAGATTCCCGTAAATCTCACGATTGCTTTGCGAGTCGCGTTGCAGGACGGCCAGCTGCACGTCGGTACGATTGAGCGTCACCGCGTCG
>JBCKZH010000097.1:0-13265 GCA_038919385.1 Vicinamibacterales bacterium
TCACGTCGAGATCAACCGTGTCTGACGAGGCGGACTTCGAGAATGTCTCCCGAGAGCGCGTGGAGAAACGCGACCAGCTGGGATCGATTCGACCGATCGTGCGAGAGGCGGCGGTCGTTGAACAACCGCCGCCCCAACTCGATCTTTTCCAACCTGAGCGGATTCTCCTCAGGGTCCGCTCACTTCGCAATGCGGAGGGCATTCTGGACGACCGGTATGAGGTTCTCCAGTGTCCAGACTTCCCTCTCCTGCCTGCTTCCTGTGTAGAGGATCCGGCGGCCGTCCGGATGAATGGAAAATCCTTTGGTTCTGTCACCGTTCAACTGCAGCTGCAGCCGCACGGGTTCTCCGCCTTCGAGGGGAACGGACCATACTTCTTCTCCTGTAACTACTTCTCCTTTACTGTAGACAATCCGTCGCGAGTCCGGAGTCCACCCTATGATCAATAGCCGATCGCCGGATAACAATTGTCGCGATGGCCCGCCGTTCGGAGGCATGACGCTCACGGTCATCATGTGCGGTGAATAGCCGGGGATGAATGCCAGGTGTTGGCCATCCGGTGACAATGCGAAATTGATGAAGAGGGGCCGAGCGTCCGTCTGCGCCACGACCGGCACTTCGCGATCCGTTCCTGATTCGAGTTCGCGGATGAAAAGGCGGGCGTTCGCCCGCCCCGTCCGATCGCGCGTTTCATACATGACAGATTTTCGATCCGGCATCCACTCCGACTGATAGGCGTCTAGGAACTTGCGGACATTGCCAGTTTTCGCGTCGACGGTGTAAACCAGATTGACTAGGAAAGAGTTCCCGTCAGGGAACCATTTCACGCTAGTCGCGATGAGATCGCCAGGCACGAGGTCTCGGCCTTCACCAGTGTCGATGGAGCGAATTGCAATGAAGCGATTCGTCAACAGGTTGCTTCCGCGGTGTGCAATGAAAGCAAGATTTCGTCCATCTGGTGACCAGGCGGCGCCCATATCTGGGATCAATCCGTCGCTGACATCCTTAATCGCCGAGACGGATCCCGTGTTCCAATCGACGGACCAGACATTCGCGAATCCCGCAACGCCGATTTGCGTGTAGAACAACGAACCGTTCTTCGTGATGCCAAGTGGCTCAAAAGTGCCGCCCCACTCCTCCTGGATCACGCCAGGTGCTCCAGCCGGTTTGCCGTCCACAACGCGGATGGCCCACAGCTCACGCGAACCCCTGCGATTTGTCGCGAACAACAGAGCCTTTCCGTCTGGCATCCAGCCGACGACCGTTTCCCCCAAGCCAGCCGTGAGCGCTGTTTCCTTGCTCCCATCGGACGCCAAGACAAAGATGGTCCGGTTTTTGGACCCGGCATCAGGACCCGCGTCGTAAGCGATGTGCCGGCTATCCGGCGAAAGCGCCATCCTTCCCAACGAGGTCCAAGGCAGTGTCTTCAATATCCGCGCCGTCTTGTCTCCCACCGAAATCCACGCAATCTGACCCGTACTGTTTCGAGTACGGACCTTGGCCAGAACCTCTCTTCCATCGAGAGCCCAATCCACGTCGCCGATCCAATCACTTTCAGGATTTCGGTAGATCGTCTCTTCTTTTGAGCCATCGATACCGATGATACGAAGCTCGGGTTCGCTCACTCTTGGGTTCCAGGCGAACGCGATTCGTTTTCCGTCGGGCGAAATCCTCGAGTAGGACACGTACGCCGGATTCTTCACCTGGTCGCCCTTCCGGCTATTTGTCACCTGCCGTGTGATTCCCGTGACCACATCACGCACTCCGAGATCGCCATCTATGTTAGCCGTGATGAAGCGTCCATCCGGCGATGCCGCCCCGTTAACGAACATCAGGTTCAACCCGCTCCAAAGCCGGCGTCTGGCGAGAGTCGCGGTCGCACCAACATTCGCACGCGCCTCGGCCACGGCATCTTTCTGGTCGGCGAACTCCCGCACGACGTGCTCGTAGATGGTGCGTGCCTCGGGATTGCCGAGCTTGCGGTAGCTGTCGGCCATGCGGACGAGCGCCTGCGCGGCCACTGGGCGGTCCTGGGCGTAACGTTCGACAATCGCCCGGTATTGCTTGATCGCCGCATTCAGATCGCCGTCGACCGTCTCTGTCCGAATCGCGGCCTGCAGATCGATGTCCTGTTGCCGCCGCTGCTGTCCGATCGCGCTCGTTGCCAGCAGGGCGACGGTGACGACGGCTGCTGTTAATGTTCGCATGTCGCTTTCCTCCATACGCGCAATCTAACGGGCGTGCGTGAGGCGGTGTCGCCGTGATGGTCACGTTTCTGTGTCGTCTTCATGGCTCGAACCGGTAGCCGATGCCCCTCACGCTGACGATGTGGCGCGGATGCGATGGATCGGGCTCGATCTTGCGGCGCAGCTTGACCATGTGCGTGTCCACCACACGGTCTGTCACGAACACATCGCGCCCCCACACCTCGTCGATAATCTGCGTGCGCGTGATCACGCGGCCTGGCGTGCGCAGGAACAACTGCAGCATCTTGAGCTCGAGCGCGGTCAGGTCGGTTCTGACCCCGCCCCGCCGCTGCTCCGCTCTCGGAAAATCGACTTCGCAATCGCCGACCCGTTGAACGGGCTCGGCGTCCGGCGTGGCCCTGCGCAACAGCGCCCGCACGCGTGCGCGCAACTCCCGTGGGCTGAACGGCTTGGTGACGTAGTCATCCCCGCCCATGTCGAGGCCCATGACCTTCTCCGCCTCCTGCGTTCTGGCGGTGAGCATCAACACCGGCGTGCGGATCTTGGCGCGGCGCAGATCGCGACAGACCTCAAAGCCGTCTTTGTGGGGCAGCATGACGTCGAGCAGGATCAAGTCCCAGCCCTCTTCCTTCGCGCGCTTCGCCCCCTGGTCTCCATCGGTGGCGACTTCAACATCGTGTCCTTCGTCGCGAAGATCGAGCTGCAGGCCGAGCGCGATGTCGGGTTCGTCCTCGACCACGAGAATGCGTGCCATGCGGATTACTCCTTCGCCGGCAGCACGATCGTGAACGTGCTGCCGTGATCTGGAGCGCTCTCGACCTCTACCCGGCCGGCGTGCGCTCGTACGATTTCATCCACCATCGCCAGTCCAATGCCGGTGCCTTTGATGCCGTGGGTGCGCGCCTGCTCGCCGCGCTGGAACTTGGCAAAGATGCCGCGCTGTTCGTGCAGCGGAATGCCCATCCCGCGATCGCGCACCATGATGCGGACCGTCCCGTTCTGACGGCTCAGGCCAACTTCGACGGACTGCTGATCCGGCGAATACTTGACCGCGTTGTCGAGGAGGTTCCACACCGCTCTTGACAGCGCCTCGGCGTCGACATCGACCGCCGCGGCGCCGTTGCCGTGAAAGACCACCTCGTAACCGCCGGCGCGTGCCTCACTGCGAAAGTCTTCGACCACGCGCTGCACCAGCGCGGTGCAATCGCCGCGTTCGAGCGTGTAGCGACGGGCGCCCGCCTCCATGCGTCCAAAATCCAGCAGCGACTCGACCAGCCGCGTGAGACGCTCCGTGGCGCACGACTGCGCGTCGTAGGCAAGACGCCGGCGGTCGTCGTCCAGCGCGGCATGCTCGCGGAGCATGTCGGTGAACTGCCGGAGCGACGTCAGCGGCGTCCGGAATTCGTGCGAGACGGCGGCAACGAAGTCCGATTGCAGCCGGGCGACCGCGAGCTCGCGGCTGACGGCCCGCACGATCAGATAGCTCGCGACCAGCGCCATCGACACCAGGAGCAGGAATCCGGCGATCAGCAGCCGGCGTCGCGTGGCGAAGGCGCTGTTCTCGGCGCCAGGATTGACGCTGGTGACGGTGATCGTCCAGGGCAAAGTCGAGTCGCCCGTGCTGCGTGAGGCGCTCGGCACGCCAGCTGCGGCCCGGGTGCCTAACGTCAGAGAGACGCGTTGCGCTTCGACGACCGGCGCTGCCGCGGCCAGCCATTGCGACTTGACGAACGCCGGCGTCGCGACCAGCGCGCGACGAACGCCGTTCGAAGCGTGCCAGAGTACGGCAAACGTCTGCCCCTCGACCTCCAGTGTTTCGCGGCCGGCCGACACCGCGGCGGCGCTCGTCGACGTCGCGCGCTCCCAGAGAGCGGCGGTGGCCTTGGCAAGATCCTGACCCTCTCCGGCCGTCACTGCCACGCCGCTCCATCGCGCCGCGTCGGCCGCGTAGAGCCAATGCACCGGACCGGTCACTGCCCAGCGTCCGATCCGCAGATCCGCCGCGAGTTGTTGCGCCTGCGCCTTCAGATCAACCGGGCGCCCTAGCTGGTCGAGGAGCTTGCATTGGGCGTATCGCGCGGCCAAGGCGACGGGCACGCCGCCAGCACCAACACTATCGGTGTCGACAAGCGTGGCGTACGTCCGAAGCGCGTCGTTGCTCCGGCCAACGCGCTGGAGGTTTCGCGCAAGACGCAGGCCGGCCCCTGCGCGAATGGCAGGATCCGTTGATGCGGAAAGCCTTTGCAGCACACCGATCGCGGCCGCGTGATTCTGGTCGCGGAATTCGAAAGCCTCCGCGTCCACGAACGCCGACGCGGGCGCCTCTCGGAGCGGCGGTGCCACGGGCAGATAGGGAACCCTGCCGGGCGGCGCCACGTCCACGCGATCGTTCTGAAATGTCACGACCACGGCGCCAGCGGGCCAGGAGTCGGCCCCCGCGGCGAGCCGCTGCTCGGAGTCCGTAATCGCGCGCTGGAGCGCTGCGACGACGAGATCGGCCGCGCGCTCGACGCGGTCCTGCGACTGCTGCCGCTCGAGCAATCGGTCCTGTTCGAGCAGGCGCCATCCAAGCCACAGCAACGTGACCAGGGGAACCAGTGTGATGCCGGCGATCAAGCCGACAAGCTGCGCCGGTGGGCGCGCGTGACCCGTCGAGAACATGGCTGTGCCGAAGTCTACATGCGGCGTGTGGTGTGCGGGTGGCGCGTGTGTGTCGTTTCGGTGAACAACCGCGACGCATCTCGACCTCGTCGGTCTTGCCGGTCACCATCACGATCGGCGTGTTAAATCCTTTGTGCCGCAACTCCTGGCACACGTCAAAGCCGTTCAGGCCCGGCAACGTCACGTCGAGCAGCACGAGATGGGGGGCTTCCTCCGCGGCAAGACGGATCCCGTCACGCCCGTTGCCCGCTGTCAGGACGCGGTAGCCCTCGCTCGACAGGCCCATCTCCAGAACCCCGCGCAAGGTGTCGTCGTCTTCGATGACCAGAATCGTGGGCGTTTCGCATGGGGTCGTCGTCGTCTTCTCGATCCGCCTGCCCTGAGCACCGCCGAAGGGCCGAAGGGCGACGATCAGGTCCTGCATCGTCTGAAAGCGCCGAGAACGCTCCCTGGCAGTGGCGCAGGCAACAAGGCTCTCGAAGGTTTCCGTCGGCGTTCTGAAGCCCGTACTCCACAATCTCCCCTGAGGACAACACGCGCGCATCGATGCGCGAGCGCAGCGTCCCGCCTGGCAGGTATTCGAGGACCAGGACGGGCGCGCCAGCGCTCTCACCGATTTCGTAAATGGTCGCGATGTTGGGATGGTTGAGGGCGGCGATCGCGCGTGCCTCACTCATGGATCGATCGTGAGCCTCAGCGGACGCCACCAGGCCCGGCCCGAGGAACTTCAGGGCGACCACGCGGTCCAGCCGCGTGTCGCGCGCCTTGTAGACGACTCCCATGCCGCCTTCGCCGAGCTTCTCGAGGATTTGATGGCGCGAAAGGATTCACGGCGCGACCTGGACTTCCATTGTCTGACTCCGCGATGACTCTACCGCTCTCGTGTCAGGGTACGTGAGGAGATGTGTAATGATTTCGTCAAGCTTGCGTTAACGGGAAAGATGCGCGCCGAACCCTCGCCAGGCGCGCGAGCGCGCCGGCACGCGCTGCGGCGTCATCGGCCGCCGTCAATCTGGGAATCGAATCGCCGGCCCGGGAGCACGAGGCGCTCGGCGACGGCGGCAGCGACGAGCCGCGTGTCGAAGGCGAGCACACCAGACAGCCCCTCACCGAGCGCTTGACGAAGCCAGAGCGCGCTCGCGAGCTGAATGGCATCGCCGGCACGCAGGTCGTACTGTACGAGCCGGCTGCGCGCCAGCGCGGTGACCGCCGTCGTCAGTTCGACGACATGCCAGGACTCGAAGTCGAGGACGAAGGCGGCGAGCGCTCGCTTCCGGCCTCGTTCCGACAGCCGGCCCTCCCGGACGAGACGCGCCAGTGCGGACGGCACTTCAACTTCGGACAGACGACTGACGGCAATCGGTCCGGCGGCGATCAGCCGGCGGACCCTGACGCTGTGCGGCTCGCGGACGTACCGCTTCACGAGCGCGCTGGCGTCGAGGAAGAGCATCAGCCCCTCTCGTCGCGATCGGTGGCGATGGCCACCGAACCCGAGCCGCTCGTGAGAGGCACGGCCGCGAATCGTACCAGACCGCTGCGGGCGGGCAGAGTGAGCCCGCCGGTCGCGGCCAGTCTGGCCAGCCTGGCGGTGGCGGGATCGCGTGCGTCGCCGATCGGGCGCAACTCGGCCACCGGCTCGTTCCGGTCGGTGACGATGATGGTGTCGCCCCGCCGCACGCGGTTCAGGTAGCGACCAAGCCGCGTTTTCAGCTCTCTCGCGCCGACGAGCGCCGTTTGTCTCATGTGGTCATTATGACCACCATGGAAGACGTTGGCAATGTCAGGGGCGGGTTCAGGACCGGCTCGAGCCGTGAACCGATGGTCACCGACAGGGGCTTCGCAGCGCGTCGGCCGATATATCCGCCAGAGGCGGCGGTCGTCGGAAACGACCGCCGCTCCACATCAGAGGACTACTTCCTGGCACTCGCCGCCGGCAGGAAGTTCTCGAGCGCCCAGACTTCAGCGCCCTCTTTGCCCGCCATGCCGACGTAGGCGATTTGACGTCCGCTCGGATGGATCGCGAAACCACCGCCAGGCAGCACCCACCCAGACGTGTCGGCGTCGAGCTTGCGCGGCTCGCCGCCATCGAACATCGGCACAAGCCACAGTTCAAAGGCTGGGTCGTTGATCCGCTTCGGCAGTACCAGCGACCGACCGTCTGCGGTCCATTCAGCCCGAAACCCATCGAACTCGCCGCTCTTGAAGCGAAGCATCACCTTGGGCGCTCCGCCTGCGGTGGGTATCAAGTAGAGAGCCGCGCCGCTCACGGAACCGCTCACGGATGCAATGTAGCGACCGTCAGGCGATATCTTCATCGACCCGGCTCTCACGTCAGGCTGGCGAAACAGCTCGCGTTCGGCGCCAGTGGCGAGGTCGCGCGCCACAAGGGCGCGGCCGGGAGTTTCGACGGTGCGGAAGTACATCATCTTTTCATCAGGCGACCACTGCTCGAGGTCGCCAGGTCGCGGCGTGACGATTGGCGAGATCTCGAAGCTCCGCGCATCGATGAGGTACGCCCCCGGCCGTCCCTTCACATCTCTGCCGACCGCGAGAAAGGAGCGACCGTCACCTGACATGCGGAAACCACCGAGGTATGAAAGCTTTGGCCACCCCTGGCGAACGTCGCCGCTGTCGACCGACGCGATGTTGATCGCGCAAACGGCTCTCGGCTCCGGGCCGCAGGATTTGTAGACGAGGTACTTGCCATCATTTGACCAGCTCGGCGTTCCGCCAGATCCGACGAACCGCTGAAACGTGTTCACCGCGATGGGGCGAATCTTCGCCGCGCCAAGATCGAGCGAAGCGACCTGCACGAAGTTCGCGCTCGGCGACTTGTACACGTACATCGTCCCCGTCCCGGTGAGCCCGAGCGAGTAAGACGAGCCGATGTCACGCTTCAACAGCGTCGGCCGCCCCTGCGCCCTCCCATTCACGACGCTCTGTCTCCATAAAGCGGTCTCACCGCTGCGATCACTCGCGAACAGGACGTCACGTCCGTCCGGAGCCCACGCCATGACAACGTTGTTGCTGTGGTCCGCGACCAGCGTGGTTTCGCTGCTCCCGTCGGCGGCCATCACGTAGACGCGCCGTTCGGCATCGGTGTCCCCGACCGCAAGGTCGTAGGCGAGGTAACGATCGTCGGGCGAAAACGCAATCTTGCCGGCGCCCCGCCAGTCCACCGACTTCAACACGCGCAAGGCGCCATTCGCGACGGCGACAAGACCGATCTGACCTGTTCCATCGGCCCGCAACAGATTGACCGCAATCCATTTGCCGTCGGATGACCAATCCGCTGGAGCGATGGATTTGATGTCGTCGTTGCCGTCGAATGCTTTCCGCGGTTCCGCGAAGGCCGTCCCTTGCAGCGGCAGGATTCGAAGGTCGTAGCGGCCCTTCTCGTTCGACCACGCGTACGCGACCTGCTTGCTGTCTTTCGAGATCGTGGAGAATCCGGCAAATTGCGCGAACGGCATCGACGGCTTCTTCGTCAACGCGCGATCGGTATTCGTGATCAGATCGTGAACCATCAAGTTCCCGTCACCACCCCAGTCCACGTACGTGATGTACCGGCCATCGGTTGACACTTGCCCGAAAGGGTCAACCTTCGGGCCCGTCCACGCAGGGCGATCGCCTCTTGCCGACACCGGGACACCTGCGTTGCCTAGACGCGCGCGTGCGAGCGCCGTTGCTTCGCCCTGGTCCGCGTAGTCACGCAGGATCTGCTGGTAAATCTTTTGTGCTTCGGCATCCCCAAGCTTTTGATAGCACTCGGCCATGCGGACGAGCGCCGTGGCCGCTGTCGCGCGATCGGTCTTCGCGTACTGCGCGACGATGGCCTGATACCTCTTGATCGCGCCATTCATGTCGCCGTCGACGACCTCCGCTTTTCTGGCGGCCTCCAGCATCGTCCGCGCCGTCTCGCCCTGAGCGGCGACAAACGTGACGGCGACCGCCACGAGCGCCAGAATCGAAAGTGTGAATCGAAACTTCA
This sequence comes from Vicinamibacterales bacterium, assembly GCA_038919385.1. Classification (GTDB taxonomy): domain Bacteria; phylum Acidobacteriota; class Vicinamibacteria; order Vicinamibacterales; family UBA2999; genus 12-FULL-67-14b. The sequence goes on from JBCKZH010000097.1 coordinate 8,860, forward strand.
TGTGAGCTGTCCTCCTGATTTCGACACACTACCGAGCGCGTGCACGATTTATGTCCATCGGACGGTCAAGCTTAAGCACTGTTTTGGCATCGTCCCTGTCGGGGTCATGTGCGATCGCGGGATGTCTTGAATCGATGTCGTGATGCCGATATCATGATGCCATGCTGACGCGGACGATTATCTCCTTGGAACGGAACCAGTTGCGCGCGCTGAAGGCGCGAGCCCGGAGCGAGGGCGTCTCGGTCGCGGAGCTCATGCGGCGGCTGGTCTCTGAGTCCCTCGAGTCCGACCGTGCGCACACGCCTGTGACCGTGGCCACCTTCGAGCGGATGATTGCGCTCGGGTCGAGCGGCCGAAGCGACATCGCCGATCGCCACGACGAGCTGCTGGCACGCCATCCCTGACCAGACATTCAGTTTCGTCGACTGCACGACGTTCGCGCTGATGCAACGGCTCGGGATGGACGAGGCTTTTGCATTCGACTCGCACTTCCTCGTGTACCGCTACGGAGCGAAACGGCATCGCGCATTCCGGCGATTTCCTCAGTGACGCGCCGCGACGCACCCCTCCGCGACTCACCAGTTCTGATCGTTCATGCATCGAATCGGTACCCCATGCCCCGGATGTTCAGCAGGAATCGCGGCTGCGTGGGATCGGGCTCCAGCTTCCGGCGCAGGCCGACGATGTGGTTGTCGACGACGCGATCGTTGAGGGCGACGCCGGGCCCCCACGCCGCATCGAGCAACTGCTCTCGGGTCAGCACCCGGCCTCGCCGGCGGATGAATGTAGTGAGCAGCTTGAATTCGAGCGCGCTCAGATCGATGACCTTGTCACCGCGGCGAACCTCGCATCGCGCAAAATTCACTTCGGTGTCGCCGAAGCGGAATACCTCGGGCGATTCGTCGGACGTTCGGCGCAGAACGGCTTTGACGCGCGCGCGCAGTTCCCGCGGGCTGAACGGCTTCGTGATGTAGTCGTCAGCGCCGAGCTCGAGGCCCATCACCTTCTCGGCCTCCTGCGCTTTCGCGGTCAGCATGATGATCGGGGTCCGGTTGCCGCCTCGCCGCAGCTCGCGGCAGACCTCGAAGCCGTCCTTGCCCGGCAGCATCACGTCGAGCAGCACGAGATCGAACGCCGAGGCGCGCGCGATCTTCAGCGCCTCGTCGCCCGTCGTCGCCACCGTGACGGCGTAGCCCTCGCTGCGCAGATCGGCATCGAGCGCGAAGGCAATTCCGGGCTCGTCTTCGACCACCAGAATGCGGCTCATGCCACCCCGCCTGCGCTGCGCAGCACCATCGTGAAGCGGCTCCCCCGACCCGGTTCGCTGGCGACCTGAATCTCCCCGCCGTGCGCCCGGACGATCTCGCGGACCATCGCCAGCCCGATGCCGGTGCCCCGGATCCGCCGCGCCTTGGAGTCGGCGCCTCGAACAAAGCGGTCGAAGATCTCGCGCTGTTCATGGGCAGGGATGCCGAGGCCACGATCGCGAATGACGATGGACACGCGATCGTCGTCGTGCGTCATGTCTACCCACACGGTGCGGCAGTCCGGCGAGTACTTGACCGCGTTGTCCAGCAGATTCCACAAAGCACGTGACAGCGCCTCGCGATCGGCGCAGGCGTGGACGCTGCTGCCATCGTCGGTCATCTCAATCGAGTAGCCGTCGGGCGCGACCCGTTCCTGGAATTCGGCGACCGTCGAGCGTACCAGATCGGTGATGTCGAGCGGCTCGAGCCGCAGCGCGGCGGCTCCGGCTTCAAAGCGGCCGAAGTCGAGCAGCCCTTCGACGAGCCGCCGCAGGCGGTCGGTGTCGCGCACCAGCACGTCGTACGATTTCCGGCGGTCGTCGACGGACCGGATGCGATCGCCCGCAAGCATTTCGGCGATGTGCGACAGGGAGGTGAGCGGGCTGCGAAATTCGTGCGACACGGCGGCGACGAAATCCGATTGCAGGCGCGACACGCGCAGCTCGCGCGACATCGCCCGCAGGATGAAGTACCACCCGGTGGCGAGCACCAGCGCGACAACGGCGAACACCAGCACCAGGAGCCGCCGGCGCGGAGACGGCGCGATCCCCTCCGCCTCGGAGGGTCCAAATAAGTGCAGCGTCCACGGCAGCCCGGCGGCCGACGCCGCTCGGACCGCAACCATCCGGGCGGGAGGACGATCGCCGATCAACGTGCGGCCCTCCGAATCGCTGAGGGCGCAACGGAGATCCGAGGGAACGACTTCCGAACAGAGCGAGGCGAGGTATGTCGGCCCGGCCACGACAGCGTACAGGCGTTCCGGTAACGACTGCCACACCACCAAGGCTGGACCGCTGGGCAGCGCGATCGAGCGGCGCGGCATCGAATCGAGCGACGCCCGATTCTGCCACAGCCATCCTGCCGCGTCCGCGCGAGCGAGGGCGTCGAGGGCGTCCGCGGGCTTCGTGTCCAGCCATGCGCTCGCCTGACTGGAATAGAACTCGTACTCGGCCTTGACGAGCTGCCAGCGGCCTCGGCGGATATCGCGCTGAAGCGCGTCGGCTTCCTGCCGAAGTTCGGAAGGCCGGCTTGTTTCCTCGAAGACACTGGCACGGCCCGCGCGCGCCACGAGCGCGGCCGGCAGGCCCTCCACATCCGCGTGCTCGATCTGCGCAAGCTGGTCGTACGCGCGGAGCGCCGCGTCCGCGTCGCCGAGCTTCCGCCGAACCCTCGCCAGGCGCGCAAGGGCTCCGGCGCGGACAGCGGGGTCTCCTGCCGCCGCGGATTTGGAATACACGCGCGCTGCCCCGGCGAGATCGTTCCCGGAGTATTCGAGCCGTTCGCCGTCAGCGAACGTCTGTGACGGCGCCAGCGGCGCGACACCAGAAACCGGATAGTAAAGGAGGCTACCTTCCGGCCACGCGGTGACGCCGCCGCCCGGCCGGATCGAAATCCCTGACACACCCGGCGGGAAACGCACGTTCGGACCGAGCGGCGGATTCGCGTGGGCTTGCAGGTCCGCAATCGACCGCTGCATCGCCGCGGCTGCGCGATCCGCCGCCTGATCGAGCCGCTCCTGCCGCCGCTGGACATCGAGCGCCGCGTCCTGTTTCAGCAGCAGCCAGCCAAGCCATCCCACGGCGCCGGCGGACATCAGCGCGACGGCCAGGAAGACGACCAGCAATTGCCGGGGCGGCCGAAGCCAGTGGCGGAGCTGCATGGCGTGACGCAAGGATAGCGCTGCTGTGTCCCGCGACGATGTGGCGCGTGTCAGGATCGTGTCACGGGGAACTCCTGGAGCGACAGCGTCCCCTCAACTGGGGACCGCGAAGATCGAAATCTCCACTTCGCCGCGAAGGAGCTCGAAGTCGTGTCGATCGGCCGTCACAATCGTGGCGCCGTATCGGCGGGCCGTGAGCGCGATCAGCGCGTCGTTCTGAAACGCCTGCCGCTTGTGACGATCCCAATCTTGCGCGTCGCCGATCTTCTGGAGGAGCCGTCCCGCCTCCCACCAGTCGGCCGTTGTCGGCGCCCACTGGATCTTCGCCAGTCGGAATAAGGCCTCGACCAGGCGCCGTCCATCCGCTGTCCGGGCGCCGCGACGGAGCTCGGACAGGACCACGGACGACTGGCGGACGATAAACGCCTTGCGCACGGGAAGCAGCAGGTCTCGATCGAGCCTGCCTTCCCAGTGATCGATGTAGACGCTGGTGTCGATGATCGCCCAGCGCATGCTATGGCGCTTGGATGCTGCCGGGAGCGAGGGCGCGGCGACTCTTCGTCATGAATCGCCAGAACCTGTCCATCTCGGTCACGCGCTCGAGCGACCCCCGGACGGCTTCTGCGTCGGTCCGAACGCGGAGTACCCGTCTGGCGCGGCGCAAAGCGCCGGTGTCGATGAAAAACGACTTTCGGGTGAGCGTGGCTGGCCGGGGCATGACGGTTACTCCCGGGCCGAGTGTAGCATGCATACCTTGACACGTGACAGGCATATCACGCCCACCTGCCGACCACTCGGGCAGGTGGTCTCTCTGAGTCCCAAAGTCACGGCTGCGCGGTCTTCGATGGATCGAGAATGTGTCGACTTTTGGTCAAGGTCGCGGCTCGTCGAGCGCCGCGGTCGCGGCGGACGACGCGGTCGTGTCGAATGGCGTCAATGCCAGGCATTTCGCCGATCGCCACTCGCCACCGAGCCGTACGGATACGGGCCGGGCGGACGCGATCCGCGCGAGGCGCTCGGCTGACACAAATACGATCAGCTTGGGCGGTTCGATTTCGGCGCCGACCGGCTCGGCCCGATACCCTTCGGCGATGAGCCTCCTGGCCTCGTCGGAGGGGATGACGTAGGCCGCGCTGGCGTCGGCTAACACGCGGCGCAGCCGGAACCAGATGCCCCGGGCGTGCCGGCGCTGCCGGTAGTTCCACGACCGGACCAACACG
>JBCKZH010000098.1:0-12894 GCA_038919385.1 Vicinamibacterales bacterium
GGATGCTCGGCCTTCTTCGCGGCGATGAAGACAAACCTCATCGGCTCTGCTTCGCGAAGAAGGCCGTCGCTTTTTTTAGGATTTCACGCTCTTCCGTGACGATCCGCAGCTCTTTGCGGAGCCGGGCGAACTCCTCCCGCTCTGCCGTCGTCAGCCCCGTCTTGCCCTGGCTGCGATCGGCGCGCGCCTGGCTCACCCACGTCGCCAACGAGGACGGGGTCAGATCCAGCTCGCGGGCCACCGCGCCGACGGTCTTCCCTTCGTCCAACACCAGCCGCACCGCACCGGTCCGAAACTCCTCCGTGAACTGTCGTCGCGCTCGTCGTCCCGCTTTGCTTGATCTCATTCTGGACATCGTATCCACCTTTCGGAAGATGTCCACCAAAGCGGATCAATGCCAGCCGGGCGTCTTCGAGCCGTCGCGGGACCTGCGCGGCGGCTTCCGCGCGCCCGGCACGCAAGTATTCATCGTGCGGCGCGGGCGCACGCGGCCTCGAGCCGCTCGGGGCCGTGCCGCTTCGCCGGGCGGAGGAGGCCGAGGCAGGAGCGATAGCCCTGCTCGGGATGGGGCCGGCTCTCGAGAATCGTCGTGACGAGGGCTTCGGTGTGGCGGCCGATCGTCGCGCCCCACCGGATCAGGCGCGAGGGGCTCCACTCCGCATGCGCGCGGTGCGCCTTGGGCATGTGGTCCGGGACCGTGGTGTGGCGGCCGGGCACGAAGCTGCGCACGTGGAGCCACACCCGGACGCCGCGCTGCAGCACGTCGACCGTGGTGGCGGTCAGGCGGATCTCGACGACGGTCTGGATCAGCGTGTGCGGCACGGAGTAATAGTGCCGGTCGACGTCGACGTGATAATTAATGTTGACGCGCGCCTGGCGCCATTCGGCGTGGACGTAGCGGTCGAGGGGGAGCGGCCGCAGCGCCTGCCGGTCGAACCGCTCGAAGAGCGCGCGGCGGGTCGCCCCGCCGTATCCTTTCATCGGGCGGAGGTTGAGATCCGTGAGCAGCTCCGCGATGCGCGCGTTCAACGCGACGAGCGTGAAGAAGGTCTCGTGCCGCAACCGCGCCAGAATCCAGCGCTCCGCGACCTGGACCGCGACCTCGACTTTCGCTTTGTCGCGGGGCTTGGCCGGGCGCGCCGGCACGATGGCGGTGCCGTAGTGCCGCGCCCAGTCCTCATAGGTCCGCTGGATCGTCGGCTCATACCGGCACGCCGCGGTGACGCCGCTTTTGAGTTGATCCGGCACGACCACCGCGGACACGCCGCCGAAATACTCCACGGCCCGCGTATGGCTCTGGATGAAGTCGACGCTGCGCTGGGTGGCCGTCGCGTCGGCGTACGTGTAGTTGGAGGCGCCGAGCACCGCCACGAAGAGTTCCACGGGCACGAGCTCGCCGGTCGCCGCATCCACCACCGCGGGCCGCTGGCCCGCATAGTCGACGAAGGTCTTCTCGCCCGCCGTATGCACCTGGCGCATTGAGGTTCGCTGGCGCGCGCGCCACCGCCGGTAGTGTCCGCAAAACGCTGAGTAGCGGTACCCGTCCGGATGGACCGCCAAGTACTCGAGATGCAGCAACTCGAGCGTCACGCCCGGGCGCCGCAGCTCGGTGTGCATCCACACCCGATCGGGCTCCGGCCGCGCCACCGTCAGCGCCAGCGTCGGGCCATACAGCGTCCGCTCCAAGGCGTCGTCGCTCAGCGCCACGACGGTCTCCCAGGTGAGCGCCGTGGCCTTGGCCCGCGTGACCACCGAGGCCACCGCGCCCGCACTGATCCCCAGACTCCGGGCCGTGTCCCGGTGACTGCGTCGTAACGTCCATTTCAACCGCAAGATCTCTCGAATGTTTCGCATGGGCAATGTAAGCGTCCGCTCTTCCCATGTTTCCCTGGTGCCGCCGCGTGAGCGATCCTCCGCGTGTCCTGATGCGGGCAGGCAGGGAGGCGCGGATGTCGAGCAAGGCGGATGTGCGGCGGGTGGCAGGCAGTGCGTACTGGCGGGAAGTTCGCGCACTGGCCTCTTCGTTATCAGGGGTAGACCGCCTGCTGTACGGGTGGGTGCGGACGCACGGCAGCACGTGGTTGCGACGCGGCCTGGGCTTGGCCTTGACGGCGCGCGCCGAACGGCTGGGCGTGTCCGAGACCTGTGCGTGTGGCCAACAGAAGAGTTTTTCGCTGGACTCGGCCGGGGTGTTTGCCGTCCTCTGCGAACCATGACAGGCGTCATGGTTCGGCAAGGGCGCGAGGTGAGCGGCGCGGATCTCGGTCTGATCCGGAGTCTGCTGGCCGAGCAACCCGCGTGGGGCCGGACCTGCCTGAGCGAGGCACTCTGCCGGCGCTGGGACTGGCGCCATGCGCAGGGCCGGGCCACAGAGATGGCGGCGCGCACGTGGCTGCTGACACTGGAACGGGCCGGCCACATCCGCCTGCCGCCGCGTCGCGGCCCGTCGTCGAAGGGGTCTAGGAATCGTCACGTGCCGATCGTGGCGCCGGCGACCGATCCGATCCGGTGTGCGCGGCGCGACCTGCGCCCGCTGACGGTGACCGTCGTCGCGCGTCGCCGACCGTGAAGAAACGTCGAAATCTGGACCGGTCGTCGGCGACGTCTAAGGTTGCGTTCTTTCATGCCGCGCACCATTCGGTGTCGCGGCTGTCCTGCCGAACAGCTGCGCCACCACGTCCGGGTCCAGGCCACGCGCGGCGCTGTCGACAGACGGCCGCTCTTCGCCAGAGCGGTCTACAATCATTTGACGCGACAGCCGGATCGCTCGCTCCTAGGGTTGTGGTAGTGCAGTGAGCCGCCAGCAAGGTGAAAGGGTAGTTGAATGAAGCCACGTTTTCCTCGGCGCTGGGCCATTGCCGGCCTTGTCACGATTTCGCTCACGGTCTCCGTCCGTGCGCAGCCGACGACGTCCTATTTGGTGCAACGGGTTGTTGACGGCGACACAGTGGTTCTCGACCAGATTGGAACCGTTCGGCTCATCGGCGTCGATACGCCCGAGACAGTGGACCCGCGAAAGCCAGTCCAAGCCTTTGGAGTCGAGGCCAGTCGTTTCTTGACCTCCATGCTCAGTGGAAAGAGCGTCCGGCTCGACTACGACCACGACCGAACGGACAAGTACCGCCGCACCCTCGCGTATCTCTACCTCCCCGACGGCACGTTCGTAAACTTGGACGCGCTGCTCAACGGTGATCTCGGAGCCGGCAGGGGCATAGAAGGTCAACGCTCCGATGAGGACATCCGCATCAACGAGGGGAATACTCGATCCAAGGCTTACGCCGGCTGATCTGGCGATGTCAGTCGGAAGGTCAAGGGTAGCGTCGGAATTCCAAATTGGTGTTCTGTGAGCGGCCACCCATCCTGAGAGCTGCTCACCGAGCGGAATGTCCGGCCCACCTCCAAGTTGCGCGAGCGGCCCGTCGGCAAACAGGCATCTAATCGAGTGTCCGTTCTCGCTGACACCAAAGAGTGCAATCGAACTCGCGTTGGTAAGGCGAAGAAATTGTCTCGAGACAACTACGCCCAGGTCCTCTACTGAGAGTCCAGCGGGCGAAGGGTGTATTGAGCGAAGGAGGGTGAGAACCTTCACCGGCAGACGCTCTGAAACATCGGTAAGCGTTGGCGGTGCTGCTTCTGGTGTTACCCGGAGCTTGGTTGCAAGCGAAGCGATGACATCTTTCTCCGAGTCCTGTTCTTGCGCCTGTCGAGAGAGCTGTTGTTGCGCCTCGATGAATTTGTCGACGACCATCGGGTCGTACATCGACCCGCGTCTCTGAACCAAGATCGAGATCGCATCTTCGATGGAGAGTCGCGGTCGGTACGGCCGGTCAGAAGTGAGCGCGTCAAAGCAATCGACAACTGACAGAATCCGCGCACCCAACCCTCCCTGCCAAGATAGCTGAGACACTTTACTCCCCGTTAATTAGTGTTGAGGGCGGGGAGGTGTCAGGACGTTGATGACTAAGATCCGTGCGATGTTGGCCAGGCAGCCGAGTGTGGAAGACCCGGAGCGCAGGGGCGACGAGCGTAGCGAGGCGCCCCGGAGCGGAGGGTCTTCCACACTCGAGCCCGTCGTTGTGCCCGTCCCGCCGGACCCCGAGGTGGCGGCCCGGCACGCCCGCCGTCGCTTCACCACGGCGTACAAGCTGGAGATCTTGCGCAAGGCCGATGCGTGTACCCGCCACGGTGAGTTCGGCGCGCTGCTCCGGAAGGAAGGGCTCTACTCGTCGCATGTCGTGACCTGGCGCCAGCAGCGCGCCAGCGGGTTGACGCCGAAGAAACGCGGCCGCAAGGCCGAGGTCGTCGATCCGCAGGTGAAGAAACTCGAGCAGGAAAATCGCCGTCTCACGACGCAGCTGACGAAGGCGCACGTGCTGCTCGATTTCCAAAAAAAACTTTCGAGCTTGCTCCAGATCCCGCTGATACCGTTCGAGAGCGACGAGGCCGACTGATGACCGTTGTTGAAGAGGCCGCGGTGACACTCGGCACCGCGGCGGCGTGTCGGGCGTCGGGCGTGCCGCGCGCCTCGCTGTACCGGGGACGTCGACCGGTGGTGGTCAGGCGTCCCCGGCCGGCCTCCCCCCGTGCCCTCGATCCCGTCGAGCGGCAGGCGGTCCTGGATCTGTTGCACACGCGGTTTATCGATCAGGCGCCCGCGCAGATGCACGCGGCGCTCCTCGACGAGGGCACCTATCTGTGCTCGCCCCGCACGATGTATCGCGTGCTCGACACCGCCCAGGAAATCAAGGAACGGCGCGACCAGGTGCGGCGCCCCCATTACGCCGCCCCCGAGCTGCTGGCCACGCGGCCCAACGAAGTCTGGAGCTGGGATATCACCAAGCTGCTCGGCCCGACCAAGTGGACCTATTTCTATCTCTACGTGATCCTCGACATCTTCAGTCGCTACGTCGTCGGGTGGATGCTCGCGCCGCGCGAGAGCGCCGCGCTCGCTGAACGGTTGATCGCCGAGACCTGCACCAAGCACGACATTCAGCCGGGGCAACTCACCATCCACGCGGACCGGGGCGGCCCGATGCGGAGCAAGCCGGTCGCCTTGCTATTGGCCGATCTCGGTGTCACGAAAACACACAGCCGACCGCACGTCTCCAACGACAATCCGTTTTCCGAAGCCCAGTTCCGGACGCTCAAATATTGTCCGCTGTTTCCAGAACGCTTCGGATCGATCGAAGACAGCCGGGCGTTCGGCCAATCGTTCTTTCCCTGGTACAACCACGAGCATCATCACAGCGGGCTCGGGTTCCTGACGCCGGCGGTCGTCCACTTCGGCCAGGCCGCCGCAGTGCGCGCGCATCGTGAAGTGGTGCTGACCGCCGCGTACGCGGCGCACCCCGAACGCTTCGTCAACGGACCGCCGCGACCGGCCGATCTGCCGACCGCCGTGTGGATCAACCCGCCTGTCAAAAAACCGACGGCTCAGGATGCCCCAGGAACGACGATCGGCATCCCAGACGACCCACAGCATGGCCGGATTCTCGAGGCCACACGCCGATCGACCACCCTGCTGATCGACGGCGGCGCTCCTTTAATTAACCCGACCTCGGTGTCTCAATGTCATTGACAGCGGCCGAATGGGATCGCGACGCCCTTCAGGCCGGCCGGATACCCGGTGCCGTCCCAACTCTCGTGATGATGACGAACAATCGGCACCACAGGATAGGGAAATTCAATGGAGGACAAAATATCGGCGCCGATATTGGCGTGTTGCTTCATGACGTCGAACTCATTCGATGTCAGCCGACCCGGCTTGTTCAAAATGTACTCAGGTATTGCGAGTTTCCCCATGTCGTGCAGCAGCGCGGCTGCCTCGATCGCTCTGATCTGTAGGTCGTCCTTAACCCCCACGGTCTTTGCCAATCCCACTGCGTACCGTTGGACCCGTCGGATGTGGCCGTGCGTGATCTGGTCTTTCGCATCAATGGCCATCGCCAATGTTTCGATGGTTGACAGGTACATCTTGTTGACGTGTGTCAAATGGAGGTTCGCGTCCTCAATGCGGCCGAGCGAAGTCTTGAACGTGAGATATGAAATCAAGAGAAGCGGAACGATTATCCCAAGCGTCGTGAAGTCGATTTCTCTGGAGTAGGTGACGAGAAGTCCGGCGACGGAGCCGCCGCCGAAGTAGTTCACCGAGAGCCATAGAAAATTGTCGCGCCACAGTGGGAATGGCGCCTTCTCGTCTTCCAAAGCCAGGGCGAAGGTGACAAGCCAGCTATTCAGTAAGAAATAGGTGAGTGTAAAGAGGAACAACGGAAAGAGAATCTGGGCAAGGGGCGTATGCTCGACTGAATACGGAGCTATCTGGGCAGTCGCAAAGAAAACCTCGCCTGCTGTCCTCGTGGCCAGCGCCACGGCTGACACATTGAAGATGACCCTGAAAGGCTCGCGGGCGTGATGGCCCAATCGCAGAGAAATGATCAGTGCGTCTAACAACGCAGTGACCGTTCCGGCTGCTGGTCCGAACAGCAGCACAGAGGCGAAAACGAACGTGTCAGAAACCGATAGCCGTGCAGGAACCCCTGGGATCCTGACGGTGAAAGTTCCAGTTAGAAGCGTCAGCGCGGCGAGGATGAGCCACTGGGCATCCACCTGCTGGATCAGCAGGTGGCCCAGTGAGTGCGCGGCGATCAACAGACCGACCGCGGACACGCCGAGAACATACGCCCGGCATTGACTAGAGAGTGCTCCGAACTGCTGCGGCATACCAGTGAACAGTCAGGATAACCGCGTCCGAACTATTCGCCCCAGATAATCAGCTTAGCCATGTCTTCTCCTTCGAAGAACCGCGAAATTTCGTGAAGAGTTGTCGGAGTGCCAACTAGTCGCCCCATACGATGACGTTTCCCCAGACGATGACCTCGTCGATGGAATTGCCCCACACGATTACGTCGTTGTTGGAATTGCCCCAGACGATCACATCTTCAGCGCTCACAGCGTTGCCCCAGACGATCACATCCTGCGCGGTTGTGGTGTTACCCCACACAATCACGTCGTCGAATGAGTTGCCCCACACAATCACGTCGCTCGCCTGCGCTGCGTTTCCCCAGACGATTACATCTCCCCATACAATGACGTTGCCCCAGACGATTACATTGCCCCACACAATCACTTGTGACGTTGCACCGTTGGCGGTTGGCACACCGAGGGAGAATCCGGTCGACGCGCCGCTGAGTGTTGGAGCGAGGTTGTAGATTTCGTCAAGCCCCTTCAGATCCAGGCTCCCCGCCCCGCTTGCCAGCAACCCAGCCTCCGGCATGAAGTCAGCGCTTGCCTGCAGCGCCAACTTCACTTGCAACGGCGTCAGGTCGCCGCGGCCATCCAGCAGCAACGCCACCGCGCCGGACACCACCGCCGCCGACATACTGGTGCCGCTCATCGTGAAGTAGTCGCGCGACCCGGGGCCGTCGATCAGGCGCTCCGGGAACTGGGTCATCAGCGTCGCGCCCACCGCCGCCGTCGACACAATCTTCGAACCAGGCGCCACCAGATCGGGCTTCACAATGCGATCGACCAGCGTCGGGCCCTTCGAACTCCACGGCGCGATCTCGTCGTCGGACTTATCGACCGTCCCGTGCGTGCGGATGGCCCCCACCGTGATGGCGTAGGGCGAAATGCCGGGTGACGTGATGCTGCCGAAAATCTGCTGGTTCTGGTCGTTGGTGCCGTAGTTGCCGGCCGACGCCACCACCACCAGGCCCGCCTTGACGGCGCGCTCCACCGCCAGGCACAGCGGGTCGTCCTTGTAGCTTTGCGTCGGCGCCGCGCCGAGCGAGAGGTTCAGCACGCGAATGCCGAACGACTGGCGATACTTGATCGCCCAGTCGATGGCCTCGATCACGTCGCTGGCCCGACCTCTGCCGTCCGCCCCCAGCACCTTCAGGTTGATGAGGTGCGCCGCCGGCGCGATGCCGCTCTCCGCCCCCTCCGCCGTGTTCCGGAACGACCGCGCGGAGACGATACCGGCGATGTGGGTGCCGTGACCGTATTGATCCCTGCTGCTTCCCCGTCGATCGGTAAAGTCCACACTCGCCACGACCCGGTCCCCCAGAGCAGGGTGGTCCGCAATACCGCTGTCGATGATCGCCACGCCGATGCCGCGGCCATCGACCGCGCCGAGCGTGGCAATGGCTCCGGCCCATGCGGCGTCGGCGCCAATGGTGGCGGCCGTGACCCAGGTGTGCGAGTGCACGACCGGATTGCCGGACAACTTCTCGACCTCGTGGTCTTCCGATAGTGTACCAATCGCATGCTTCGATGCCGTCAGCACCGCGCCGGAGGTCAGCACCTTCTTCACCACCAGGCCGTCGTGGCGCTTGACCAGCCGGGCGATAAGCTCCTGCGAGCCCGAGACGATGATCTCGATTGCGGCCGACGAGTTCGAGTTGAGGTGCGCCACGATATCGGATGACAGCCGCGCGCGCGGTCGGCCCGCGAGGGCCGACGTGGCACACACAAGCAGGAACACGGCGGTCAGCAATGCGGTGGAGCCTAGCCAGGTCAGCCGGGATCCGCGGTCGCGCTTCCGGTCATTCAACTGCAGGTTCTCCATCAGGGACTCCAGGGTGTGGACCGAACGGTTAAGTGCAAAAGGGTGAATAGCGAATAGCGAACTAATGCGACCCACGCATTTCTTCGACCGAGTCCATCAACACCCGCTGGGATCCGCCCAGCGTGCGAATGGTGCGGAGCCGGCCATCCCGAATGCGGTAGTAGACGGTTCGGCGGGAGACGGCCAGCAACTGAACGGCTTGCTCGATGCTCACGCTGCGACCGACCCGCGGCTGAAATTCCGGTTCGCTGTATGTCAGCGGTTGAACGTTCATTGCAGTGCTCCCCCGCCAGGGGTAACAGCACGGGCGATGCCACTTGCACGCGACCGCGGGGGGTATTCCTCTAAGTGATTGCATCGGCAGGGTTTGGTGTTCTACGATGCGTTCGATCGCGCCGCGTGGCGCGCCCGGAGTGACGGCCAAGGCGTTGCCCCGGCCGGGGTGGCCGGCACAGCCGACCACCGAGATTGCACGCAAATCGAACGAAATTCGATTTCCGTGCACATGAGAAACCGGCCAAGTTATTGGCCTACTGGACAAGAAGTGAACCGACAACCGCGGGCATTGCTGAGCGTTCTGCTGTTGGGCTCGATCGCCTTCATGGGCTGGCGATGGTGGTCGAGCCAGCAGACGGGCACCGACCAAGGCACGGAAATTGTCTTCGCCGACGTCAGTACGCGCGGCGGCGTGCTGACCTCGTCGCTGCGCAGCGAGCCGCGCTCCTTCAACCGGTGGGTCGATCGCAACTTCCCCACTGAGCTGATCTCACAGCTCACGCAGAGCAAGCTGATTCGTATCAATCGCTCCACCCAGGAGATTGAACCGGCGCTGGCCGAATCATGGACCGCGTCGGCCGACAACCAGACCTTCACGCTGACGCTGAGGCAGGCCTCCTGGTCCGACGGCACGCCGTTCACGTCGGCCGACGTCGTCTTTACCTTTGCGGCCATCTACGATCCCAAGGTCAACAGCATCCTGGCCAGCTCGCTGCAGGTCAAGGGGCAGCCACTCACGGTCACGGCGGCCGATGCCCGCACGGTGGTGATTGGTTACCCCGGGGCCTTCGGTCCTGGCATTGCCCTCCTCGACAACCTGACCATTGCCCCCAAGCACAAGCTCGCGGCCGCGCTCGCCGCCGGCACGTTTGCGCAGGCCTGGGGCGTGGCCACGCCGGTGACCGAGCTGGCGTCGCTCGGGCCGTTCGTGCTCTCGCGCTACGAGCCGGGGCAGCGGCTGATTTTCGACCGCAACCCGCGCTATTGGAAGAAGGATCCGTCCGGCGCGACCTTGCCGAACCTCGACCAGGTGGTCCTCGAGGTGGTGCCGGATCAGAATGCGGAGCTGGTGCGGTTGCAGGCCGGCCAGATCGACATGCTGCAGCAGCAGGTGCGGCCCGAAGACATCGCCACACTGCGCCCGCTGGTCGATCGGGGCAAGCTGCAGTTGCTCGAGCTGGGCGTTGGCACGGACCCGGACCTGTTCTTCTTCAACCTGCGGCCGCGGCACTGGGCGAAGGATCCGCGCGGCACCTGGATCGGTCGCAAGGAATTTCGCCAGGCGATCTCCCACGCCGTTGACCGCGAAGCCTTCGCCAACACCGTCTTCCTCGGCGCCGGCGTGCCGATTTGGGGGCCCGTCACTCCCGGCAACCAGAAGTGGTTTTCGCCCAACGTGCCGCGCTATGGCTTTTCGCTCGACAAGGCCAGGCAGCTGCTGGCGGGCCTGGGTCTCGCCAACCGCGACGCGGATCAATGGCTCGAAGACGAGAAGGGCACCGAGGCACGCTTCACCGTCCTGACTTACCGCGGCAACTCGTCGCTCGAGCGTTCCGCCGCCGTGCTGCGTGAAGACCTGCGTCCGCTTGGCATTGCCGTGGACGTGGTCGCGCTCGAGCAGGGCGCGCTGGTGGAGCGCATGCTCAAGGGCGACTTCGAGTCGATCTTCTTCTTCTTCTCGTCGAGCAACCTCGATCCGGCGATGTCGCCCGACTTCTGGCTCAGCTCGGGCTCGGCCCATATCTGGAACATCGGCCAGGCCTCGCCGGCGACCGAGTGGGAAAAACAGATCGACGATCTGATGCAGCAGATCATGTCGAGCACCGACCAGGCGCAACGCAAGCTGGACTTCGATCGCGTGCAGGCCATCTTTGCCGAGAACCTGCCCGCGATCTACTTCGTCGCGCCGCGGATGTACATGGGTGTCAGCGCGCGGGTCGGCTCGATGTCGCCGACCATCCTGCGGCCGCAGTTACTGTGGGCGGCCGACACGATCACCGTGCGGTCAACGGGATCCACGGGGCAGGGCGCGCGGTAGCACCGCATGGGACGCTACCTCCTGAGGCGTCTCGGCTTCGCCCTGCTCCTCGTCCTGGTCGTCTCGTCGGCGTCGCTGCTGCTGACATGGCTGGCGCCGGGCGACATCACCTCGGATCAGGCCCTTACGCTCGGTCCAGCCGCGCTCGCGCGCATGCGCGCCGACCTCGGCTTGGATCGCCCCCTCGCCGTTCAATACCTCGAATGGCTCGGCGGTATCGTCCGCCTCGACTTCGGCCGCTCCCTGCTGTACGCGCGGCCTGTCAGTACGCTGATCGGCGAGCGTGCGCTCAACACCGCGGTCCTCGCTGTCGCGGCGCTCGTGCTGGCCACCGTCATCGGCGTGCCGCTCGGCGTCTACTCCGGCAGCCGTTCACGCGGTGCCGGTCGCGCCGTCGTTCGCGTGCTATCGATCGTCGCGCTGTCAGTGCCGCCTCTGATCGGCTCGCTCGGTCTCGTCTTTCTCGCCGCGCGCACCGGCTGGTTGCCGGTGGGCGGCATGACCTCGGCGGCTGGCATCGATCGGTCCTGGGCGCAGTGGCTCGCGGACCTCGCGACCCATGTGCCCATTCCCGTGCTGGCGCTCGCCATTCCGCTCGCGGCCACCCTCGAGCGCCTGCAATCCCAGGCGATCGAAAAGGCCATGCGCGAACCCTTCGTCGCGGCGAGTCTCGCCAGGGGCGTGAGCTACGCCCAGGCCGTGACCCGGCATGCCTGGCCGGTGTCGCTGCGGTCCGTGCTCGGACTCTACGGCGTGATGATCGGCAGCCTGTTCAGCGGCTCGTTCATCGTCGAGGTGGTGACGTCGTGGCCCGGCCTCGGACGGCTGATGTACGACGCCCTCAAGGCCCGTGACCTGTATCTGGTTGCCGGCTGCGCCGCCAGTGGCGCCTTCTTCCTCGCGGCTGGCACCTGGCTGGCCGACATGCTGCTGGCGATCGCCGATCCCCGGGTGCGTTCACAGGAGACACAGTGACCCGCCGCGCCGCCCTGTTCGTATTGGCACTCACGGCGTTGTCGCTGGCCGCTCCGCTGCTCGCGCCCTATGACGCGGGACTGGGGTTCCGCGACTATTTGCACGCGCCGCCGATGCGGCCGCACCTCCAGGGTTTCACGCCGGTGGTACATCCCATCGTGCTCGCCGACCGCCTCGAGCAGCGCTTCGACGCCGACCAGACGCGCACTATTCCTCTTCCCTGGTTTGGCGGTGCCGGGGATCGGCCGGTGTTCCTGCTCGGCGCCGACACCTTCGGCCGCGACGTGCTGTCGCGCCTGCTCTACGGCGCGCGCACCTCGGTGGGCCTGGCGCTGGTCGCCACGCTGGGCGCCGTGCTGATCGGTGCCTTCGCCGGCGCCTGGGCCGGCCTGCGCGGCGGCTGGGTTGACGATGCGATCATGCGGGTGGCCGATTTCGTGTTGATCCTGCCGGTGATCTATGTGGTGCTGGTGCTGCGATCGGTGCTACCGCTCGTGCTGCCCAGTTCAACAGTCTTCCTGCTGGTCGCCTTGATTTTTGTCGCCGTGGGGTGGCCGTTCGTCGCCAAGGGCGTACGCGCCATCGTCGCGGCCGAACGCGACCGCGAGTACGTGCAGGCCGCGCGGTCCCTGGGCGCCGGCCCCGGACGAATTCTCGTTCATCACCTGATTCCCGCGTGCGCGGGACACCTCGTGGTCCAGGCCACGTTGCTGTTGCCGGGGTTCATTCTTGCGGAAGCCACGCTGTCATTTGTCGGTTTGGGGTTTCCCGATCCCGTGGCCAGTTGGGGCACCATGCTTGCCGAAGCAGGAAACTACAACGCAGTGGCTAGATTTCCGTGGACGCTGGCACCAGCCGTAGCAATTTTTGCCATCGTGCTCACCACCAACGCGATCGCATCTCGACCGAACACAGATCCCTCTTGACGCCGGGTTCCGACGCTGGCCGCTTCTTCTGGGCGACGGCCTCGCGTGCCGTGGTCACGCTGCAGCGTATAGCCACGAGTGTGACAGGGGAGGTCTGCAAGAGGCGGACTCCG
>JBCKZH010000099.1:0-12843 GCA_038919385.1 Vicinamibacterales bacterium
ACTTCGCGAGTGGCAGTGCGTAATAATTACGGCGATGCTTGCTGCTCGCCTGCCGCTGCTTCCGCCCGACGCGCGAGTCGTCAGCCCGGACCTCGCCGTGCTCCTCGACGATGACCATCTCGCCGTCTTCAACGCGTCGGGGACCATTTACACCTGTGACCGTGACGACCAGGAGGGGTTGCGCCTGGCGGCGGCGATGTTCACGCAGCTCGGCTTGGTCAAGCCGACGGCGTTGGCGCGTGCCCTCAAGATGCATCCCGCGACCGTCTTCCACTATCGGCAACTGTTCCTGGAGGGCGGAGTCGAGGCCCTGCAGGTTCGCAAGCGCGGACCCAAGGGGCCCAGCAAGCTGCTCGACAAGGGTTGCGCTCGCGCTCAACGTCGGCTGGATCAGGGCTGGTCGATCCGGCGGGCTGCGGAAGAGGTGGGACTGGCCGAGGGGACGCTGCGCCATGCCCTGAAGCGCGGCAGGCTTCGTCCACGGGCCGACGCCGTTCCCGATCCGGCACCGTCGCCCGTCGAGGAGTTGTCTCGTCCGGCGGAGCGTGCCGAGCAGGACCAGGCCTGCAAGGCCGGCGTTGCAGTCAAGCGCCGCGACGATCGCGTGCTCGCGCGACTGGGGCAGCTTCCCGAGGCGGCGCCCTCCTTCGAGCCGGCAGAGGCCGTGCCAGGCGCGGGTGTGCTGCTCGCGCTGCCGGCCTTGCTCGAGCAGGGACTGGTCGACGTGGGCCGCCGCGTCTACGGCCGCCTGAGCAACGGCTTCTTCGGCCTGCGCTCGGTGCTGCTCACCTTCGCGTTCATGGCGCTGCTGCGCATCAAGACGCCGGAGCAGCTCACCGAGCACGCACCGGGTGAGTTGGGACTCCTGCTCGGTCTCGACCGCGCGCCCGAGGTCAAGACGCTGCGCCGCAAGCTGCGCGAGATGGGCGAGCGTCAACTCGCGCGGACGTTCACGCAGCGGCTCACCGAGCGCTGGGCCAAGGCCGAGCCGCGCGAGCTGGCGCTTCTCTACGTCGACGGCCACGTCCGTCCGTACCACGGGCGCACGCACGTCCTGCCCAAGCAGTACGTCCAGCAGCGCGGCCGGCCCATGCCCGGCACCAAGGACTTCCACGTCAACGACCGTCGCGCCGACCCGCTCTTCTTCGTGACCGCAGAGGCCAACGAGGGCCTGCTGGCCACGCTCGACTCGACCCTGCTGCCTGAGGTGCGGCGCCAGGTCGGACCTCGGCGGCGCGTGACGATCGCCTTCGACCGCGAGGGCTGGAGCCCCAAGCTGTTCGTCAAGTGGAAGCAGGAGCGGTTCGACGTGCTCACCTACCGCAAGGGCGAGCAGTCTCGCTGGCAGGAGCGGTTCTTCTCCACGGTCAAGGGGACGGTCGGCGGCGAGCAGGTCGAGTACTGCCTGGCCGAGCGAACGGTGAAGCTCTCCAACGGCCTGCGCGTGCGCGAGATCCGCCGCCTGACGGACGACGGCCATCAGACCGCGGTCATCACGACGCACGAGACGCTGCCCCTGCTGGCGGTCGCGCACCGCATGTTCTCGCGGTGGCGGCAGGAGAACTTCTTCCGCTACATGCGGCACGAGTTCGCGCTCGACCACCTCTGCACGCACGAGGTCGAGCCCGCCGATCCGAAGCGGCTCGTGACGTCCCCTGAGCGGCGCCGCCTCGAGAAGAAGCTGCGGGCGGCGCGCGCCGCCAGGACGAAGCTCGTCGAGCGCCGCTTGGACCTGGGCCCCGGCAAGACGGTCCGGGTCGGCAAGAACCGAGTCGGTGCGGAGGAACTCGACCAGATCATCCAGCAACGCGAAGCCGAGGCCGAGAAGCTCGCTGCGCGCCTCGAGGCTCTGCCCAAGCACGTGCCCATCGAGGACGTGCTGGAGCCGGGCCAGATCGTCCAGCTCGAGCGCGAGCGGAAGGTGCTGGTCGATGCCCTCAAGCTCACGGCCTACCGGGCGGAGAGCTCGCTCGCTCGCCTCGTCGAACCCTTCTTCGCGAGGCACGAGGACGAAGCGCGCAAGTTCCTGAAGTCGATCTTCAAGGCCACCGCCGACATCGTCCCTGACCACCGCAACCGCCGACTCACCGTCCGCTTCCACGGCCTCGCCAGTCCCCGGGCCACCCGCGCTCTTGGCGAGCTCTGCGCCTTCGTCAACGAGGACGCGCCGGACTACCCTGGCACGAACCTCCGGCTCCACTTCGAGGCCCCGGTGTCGCAGGAATGATCATGCGTAGGTCAGGAGCCCTGCATTGAGGGGGAGAGCTACCGCAAGCGGGAGGCCGAACTGACCCAGAAGAAGCGGCGGGGATCCGCGTGAGCCGCGCGGCCGGCCGACGTCGACCACCCGTCCAGATTTCTACGTTTCTTCATGGTCGGCGACATACTATCAGTGGACCCGCAAGCTTCGCGGCAAGACCGTCACGGTTCGCCTCACGGAGCAAGAAGCCCAACGTATCCGGGAGTGGATCCAGAACGGACGTCAGCTCGACAAGATCGTTACTGAAATGGAGAAGCTGTCCCTGCGGATGACCGACCGCCTGCTTCGTCAACTCGGGTCGGCGTAAATGCCGGTCACCCCAGGGGTGGCGAAAATCCGACTACGCGTAGGATTTCGCAAGAGGCTCTGATTGGAAAAGTAATGTTTCTAGAACAGGCACTGAGTGCTCTTGAGAGTCAACTCGCGGTGGCGTCCAAGGACGCAAAATCTGCATTGGCCGCGCTGAAAAAGGTGCAGAGCAGCGCAAAGGTCGGTCAACTTCGCGATTTGACCAAAGCCCTTGCCGAGGGGCGTAATGCCGCCAAGCGTTTCGCGGAAGCAATGGCAAGCGCAGACTCGTCGTGGAAGTTCGAGATTGAGCCGTATTTTTCTGACGGAGGCTACCTCAATGAACTGTTGCAGGAGGCGAAGCACGCCGACCTGAAATTGTTTGAGCGGGATGGCCGCGTCTACTGCTTCCCGATGCTGCTGACGCTTTCGGGCAAGGACGCGGCCGTGATGGTCGATCGCAAGCCGGAGCGCCGCTTACGGCCGCGAGAACTGGTCAGGGTGCTGCTGGCTCGGCAAAAGAGGCCACAGCGATTTAACGAGCAGAAGCTGCTGGAAACGCTGTTTGATGCATACTGTCGGCTCGACAGGCAACTTCTGCGTGATTGGACGCCAAAGACGCTCGGCAACGGCCCCGTGGTGCCATTCATCGCGATCTACGAATTACTGACGCTCTTGCCCGACTCCGAGCGGGAATATCCTAAGGAGGAATTCGCACGCGACATCCACTTGCTCGACCGGAAGCCCGAACTCCGTACGAAGGATGGGCGGGGGTTTGCCTTGCCGGCAGCCACCGGCACCAAAAACATCGGTCAGCGCCTGACGGTCGTTGACCAGCAGGGTCGCGAGAAGACTTACGTTAGCATCCGGTTTGACAAGGACTGAAACATGGCAGTGATACTGAAGGAATGGCTCGAACTGATCGACAAGGAATATCTCCGCGACTTCATCGTTAAGGGCGGGGCGGCGGTTAAGTTCGTGGTTGTCGACGATGCTGGTATCGCCGCACTGGATACGGCTCTCGTCGGCCAGGCCGCCGAACACGGCCTTGTCTTTGCTCGTGTCAGCAGCGCAGACGTGAAGCTGCACATGATGCAGGACGTGTTTTTCGCGGTATCTCGCCAGATCAACTGGGAGGCGGATGCGCAGCGTTTCGTCGAAGGACTATTCCAGCGGCAGGGATACCAATGGCCCAATCCAGGCGAGCCGGTCGTACTGAAGGATATCGCCGAAGCCAACCAGACGGACGCTACCATTCTGCACCGCGATTTCAAGAAGTGGCTGACTCGCGAATTGATGAAGGATACCAGCATGGCGCAAGATTTCCGACTTGCTGTTACGCAACTGTGCCTCAACCGCTTGGCCCCGGCGGACCATGACGGGGGGACCGTTGCGCCAATCCTCCAATGGTTGCGCGGCGAGCTGAGGCTCCTCGGCCCGCTCAAGAACGCGAACATCTACGCGAAGATCACCAGGCACAATGCCCGCGCGATGTTGCGGTCGCTGTGCCGTTGGCTCATTCTCGCCGGCCACAACGGTCTGTTCCTTGTTGTCGATATCCGCCAGCTGACACTCACTGCACCGGCAGTGGGAGGCATGCTGCGCTACACATCGGGCGCGGTGATGGACGCTTACGAAGTGTTGCGCCAGTTGGTCGACGACGCAGATATGTTCGACCGGTTTTTCGTCGCGGTATTTGCCAATCACGCGTTCATTGGCGACGACCGCAAGCGTAGCGTCAGCGCTTATACCGCGCTGAAAATGCGCATTTGGGACGACGTGCGCGCCCAAACGAAGAGTAATCCTCTGGCACCGATGGTTGTCATCGAAAACGAAGCAGTCTGAAACCGAAGAGAAGGAATTTCCCGATGAGCGACGAACGTAGGGCTATCGAGGCATTGCGAGCTGGCGTGCCTAATCGCGTGGCAATTCGACTGCTTGGAACGGCTGAGGCTAAAATCTATGAACGTTTCGTGGAGAATCTTCAGAGCTGCAAGAAGCGACTCCAAGATGGCGGGCAAGCGACGGGTCAAGTGATCGCCGGCGGGTTCGGCACCGGCAAGTCACACCTGCTCGGCTGCCTCCAGGACCTGGCACTCAAGGAAAATTTCATTGTGAGCTGGGTTGTCATCAGCAAGGAGACCCAGCTGTTCGATCTCGGCAAGCTCTATGTTTCCGCGATTCGAAATGCCACCGTGCCGAACCACAACGACGATGCCATGACGGCTGTGCTCTCGAAATTTGGGAGCAAAGGCGATGATGCCTATGACGAACTGCTCCATTGGGCCGAAAGTGTAGAGTCAGGACTCTCACCGCTGTTCGCTGGGTTGCTGTATCTATTTCCACATCCAAACACGTACCCGGAGCGGGCACAGCAGATCGCTCGGTTTTTCGCCGGCGGCAAGCTCCGCCTTACCGACGTTAAGCAATGGCTACGTGAGGTGGGCGCGGTGGAGCGCTTCCCACTTAAGCCTATCAAGCAACCAGACCTGATCCTGCAGCGGCTGAGTTTCGTCCCGCGCCTGATTGTAGCTGCGGGCTATAGCGGCTGGGTACTGTTGCTCGACGAGGTCGAACTGATAGGCCGCTACAGCCTCCTGCAGCGCAGCCGTAGCTATGCCGAACTGGCGCGCTGGCTAGGTCTCGATGCCGACGAAAGAGCCCCCGGCGTGGTCACGGTGGCCGCCATCACCGAGGACTTCACCAGCGAGGTGATCCGCAATCGGCGCGACGACGAACATGCGCCGAAGATTCTGTCGGACAAGAATGAGCGAAAAGCCGCCGAGCGCGCCCGTCTCGGCATAACCACACTGGAGAAGCCGGTGTTGTTGCAGACTCCAACTGCCGAACTGCTGCAAGTCAGCCTCAACAAGATACGTCGCTACTATTCCGATGCCTATGGTTGGGATGCAACCGAGGTTGCGGTCGGTGAAATCACAAAAACGAAGTCGATGCGCCAGTACATCAAGTCGTGGATTACAACCTGGGACCTTGAGCGGTTATACGGTATCCGACCTGAGATAGAGACGGTAGTTGTCGTCTCCGACTACGAGGAGAACGCGGACATCGAAAAGACGACCGAACCGGGCGGCGACGGTCCGGACGACGAGTGACGGGCGCCGCGGCGACGAATCCAGGTGGTTGGGCATCAGTCATCAAGATCAAGGGCGGCAAGGTTGAGATCACCCGGCAGCCTCGCAAGTGAGGGAGTCCCGGGCCGAACCAAACGCTGCAGCCGACCGGTCCGGCATCACGGCTTTCCGAGGTTCAATGTCACTCTCGCCGGCCCGGCGGCTGAGCTTTAGCGTTAGGCCTCAATCATTCTTGTTGGCTTCGTTGAGGTTTCTTGCGGCGTTGGCGGTTTGGCTTCGGCGAGTTCTTTGGTCACGTTGGCGGTGCCTGCGCTTTTGGCATCACGCAGGCTGTGCATCGTCGCTGCCGCTTTGGGCAATTGGTCAACGTGATCGTTCTCGGCGTGCGGCTTGTCGATCTGGTCGTGGCTTCTCGCCAGCGCAGTCCCGTCCGGTTCGCCTTGTAGCTGGCTTGTGTCGTTTGCGGGG
Organism: Vicinamibacterales bacterium; assembly: GCA_038919385.1. Taxonomy (GTDB): domain Bacteria; phylum Acidobacteriota; class Vicinamibacteria; order Vicinamibacterales; family UBA2999; genus 12-FULL-67-14b. Next base: position 6,109 of record JBCKZH010000099.1, read on the forward strand.
CCGCGTTGCAATCGGCTTCGCTCAGCGTTGGCGTTCGGCTTCGGTGGGTTTTTGGCGGTCTTGCGTGGCATCGGGCTCCGTTCTACGCTGCGGGCCTAACTGGGCGTTCAAGCGGACGTGTGGGCCGCAGCCGGCTTCAAGGTTTTTCCTGTCACATCATCGGCGGCCCACACGCCGCTTAACTCAGCGTGTGTGCCGTGCATGGCACGAATCCAGTCGGGTGAAAGTCCTGACACCAGGTATTCGCAGAGCCGAAGGTTAGCCAAAGGGCAAGTGCGTCGCCACGAGGCGGGGTGCGGTAGGCAAGCCCAAGGCGAAATCGCGGGACGATGAACAATAACCGGATATGAGGCGTGATGCAACTGGGGCCAGTGGGCACGTGACCACCAAGCCCTCCATCTGCAAATGGGATGCATGTTGTAAATCCGGCGTCTATGCGAGGAAGGATTCGTGTCTTACCACGGGAGATCTGCCATGTGTCGTTAACGCGGAAGCGGCAACGACTGAAGGACGGGAAACCGGCTTTGACCGCGTGGCAGAAGTCAGCAAAAGGCATAGTAGGTGCGGCCCGCACCGAAGGCCCGAACCTTGAACGATGAGGAGCTGGGCGTGAAGAGAGATGGGACTGCATCTGACAAGCGCAACGCGGCTAACCCTGCGGCGCCACCACCGTTGCCCCAGACGGCAACACCGGTGGATGAACCCATCGCTGGAGAACCCCAGAACACCCCATCATCGAAAATCTCGACCCTGATGACAGAGGTTCTGGACAAAGAGAACCTCAAACGGGCCTTGGAGCGGGTCAAGCGCAACAAAGGCGCACCGGGCATTGACGGCATGACCGTTGATGAACTCAGTGCCCACCTCAAAGCGCATTGGCCCAGCATCCGCGCGCAACTGGTGGCGGGCAGCTACTGTCCCCAGCCAGTCAGGCGCGTGGAAATCCCAAAGCCAGACGGAAGAAAACGCCTGCTTGGCATACCGACGGTAATAGACCGCTTTATCCAGCAAGCACTGGCCCAGGTAGTCCAACGCCAATGGGAGCCCCACTTCCACCCCAACAGCTACGGCTTTAGGCCGGGGCGCAACGCCCATCAGGCGATGCGTCATGCCCAAGCCACGATCCGACAAGGATACGGCTGGGTGGTGGACATTGATCTGGAGGCGTTCTTCGACCGCCCGAACTCAACAATCTCGCCACGACCGCCTGATGGTTCGCGTGCGTCAGCACGTGGATGCACCCGATGTGCTCAAGCTCATCAGCCGCTTTCTCAAAGGCGGGGTACAGGTCAATCGGTCAAAAGCAGGCGACAACAGAAGGGGTGCCGCAAGGCGGCCCCTTGTCGCCGGTGCTGGCCAACGTGGTGCTGGACGAACTGGACTGGGCGCTGGAGCGCCGAGGTCACCGCTTTGCCCGCTATGCTGATGATTGCAATATATTTGTCAAAAGCAAACGCGCGGGCGAGCGGCTCATGCAAAACGTAACGCGCTACCTGAGCGATTCACTGCGGCTCACAGCGGTAGATGCTATGAACGAATTCAAAATTCTCGCCAACGAATATCTGTCCAAAAACACAGTCGCCTTCTACAACGTTCCCTACACGAGAATGGGAAGTCCAGGAAATCCAGACTTTCTAAATGCCCTAAAAAACACCTTTAACAACTTCCCAGAACATAAATTGCAATCTGCTGTGCGAGAGTTGCGGGGCGTTCTGGAAAGCGATCTTCCGAAGATTTTCAGAAGGTTAAAATTCGATGCGATGACTCTTTGCGTCGTTCCTAGGGCAAAAGCCGAAGACACTTACCATGCGAATCAGCAGCTTTTTAGGGCAACTGTGCAGGCGACAATTAGGCAGGTGAATGGCATTGTAGACGGAACCAACTACATGCGTCGGCATGCCAACACTAGAACTACTCACCTAAGAAACCCGGTGCCCAATTACAACAATGATGGGCCGTTGCCCTATCCGGGAATTACGGAAGAAACTTGTGAAATTTCACCGAGTGTTAGGGGGAAGAACATTCTGCTCGTCGATGACATATATACGCCAGGCGTTAACATAGACGAGGACGCGATCAATGCATTACTCAGGGCTGGAGCGCGCACTGTGACTTTCTATGCGGTTGGAAAGGTCTAGATAAGATAGCTCAAGAGTGCCGAGTTCTCGGCCTAACGACTGGGCTCAATTGAGATCCTCGTAGGGACCAATCCACTCTTCGATCAACTGTTCGAACTCCTCCATTTGCTGTTCGTCCAGACCCTCCGGCACGTAGCCTGCCGCGAGCCAATTGACGACATGGGATTGGATCCTGTCCACGGGTCCGCCGGACTCGGCGTGAATGCTACGGGCGGTATCCTCGATGCAGAGGCGGGCGCCGTCCGGCCAGACCATCCTTCGCTCGCGAGGATCGACGGACGTGTTCTCTAACGCGTGGAGAACGTCGAAGAGAAGCTGCTCTGCCTCGGAGATGTTCAAGAGAAAGTCGTATGGTTCATTTCCCACAGGGTGGCCTCCTGAGGCGAGTCAACGTCGGCGACGTCGGTCCCGTCGTCGCACCAGCCGCCCCGCTTCTTACCGCGAGTCACGCTTCATGGATCGCCCCGAGTACTCGATCCCCAGCACCACCCACCGTTCGACGAGCCCCTTGAGCTTCTTGTAGTCGCGGATCTCCCGGCGCACCTGTGCGACAGCATCGGATCGAACATACGCGGTCTTGCTCCGCATGCGGTGCGTGTAGCTGACCTGGTAGTACGCTCCCTTGCGGTTGTCGGGGTCTTTGTACTGCCGCGTCAGTGACCCCGGGCGGACCACGCCGATCTCGGCTATCCGACCCTTCACCACCTCGATCTTTTTCTCGATTCTCGCGAGTCGCTGTGCGTTCATGCCTTGCAGTATAGCATGTATATGCTATACTGCAAGCGGCAGGAGGATCAACATGCCACTGTGGAGTCATTGGTGGTCTGTTCTCTGGGAGCTGCGGCCGGCGTGCTCGCGCCTGCGAAGCTTTTTCTGGTTTGCCACCTGCGTCGTGGGCATGACCGTGAGAACCGATCGGCTCGGGGTCACCAGTACCATCCGGGCGCTCGGCCTCGAGCAGAAGTGCTACCACAATCTTCTGGAGTCCTTCCACAGCTCGGCCATCAATCTCGATCGGATGACCCGGCTTTGGGCGCAGGTCGTACTGCGGCATTTCCCTGCTGTCTTGCGCGTGAACGGGCGACTTGTCCTCGTTGGCGACGGCATCAAGATTGCCAAGCGCGGCCGCGAGATGCCCGCCGTCAAGCTCCTTCACCAGGAGTCGGACTCCAACACCAAGCCGGAGTTCATCATGGGCCATTCCTTCCAGGCCGTAGCCGTGCTCGTCTCGGCGGCCAAGAGCGTGTTCGCCGTGCCGCTGGCCAGCCGGATCCACGAGGGCGTGGTCCTGTCCAATCGAGACCAGCGTACCCTGCTCGACAAGATGGTGCTGTTGCTCGATTCGCTCGGTATCGAGCAACCTTTCTACTTGGTCGCCGACGCCTACGATGCCAGCGGAAAGGTCATCCGAGGGCTACTCAGCCAGGGAAATCATCTGGTGACTCGCGCCAGGATCAACGCCGTTGCCTACCACGTCGCATCGGCCGAGCCGGTGCCAACACGGGGCCGCCCGAGAAAGTACGGCAAGACAGTGGCACTGCGATCCCTGTTCGCCGACACGGCGGCCATGCCATCGGCCCCGAGCCCTGTCTACGGCGAGCACGACGTTACGCTGCGCTATCGATGTCTTGATCTGTTGTGGAGACCCGTCGGCATCCGGGTACGGTTCGTCATCGTCGATCACCCGAGCAGGGGCAGGTGCATCTTGATGTCGACCGATCTGTCCCTCGATCCGCTCGAGATCATTCGCCTCTACGGTTTGCGCTTCAGGATCGAGCTGTCATTCAAGCAAGCTGTCCACACGCTCGGCACCTACGCCTATCACTTCTGGATGCGCAGCATGAAGCCACTGCGACGGGGAAACGGGAACCAATATCTCCACATGGAGTCACAGCGGTATCGCGACGACGTCAAGGGAAAGCTCGCTGCCTACCACCGCTTCGTGCACGCGGGCATCGTTGCCCAGGGAGCCTTGCAGTACCTCGCCTGCGCGTGCCCCGCACTGGTGTGGGACTGCTTCGGATCCTGGCTCCGCACGATCAGGCCCGGTATCCCGCCTTCCGAGATGGTATGCGCGGCTGCGCTCGCGAACACGCTCCCGCATTTTCTCATCGCTGGCGCAACGAGCGCCACCCTCGCGAAATTCATCGTCGAAAGAATCGACACAGGCAGGTACGAGGGTTTCCGCCTTACGGGTTAGACTTCAGCGCCGAGAACTCGGCACTCACGAGTAAGATAGGGAATGACTGTGAAATTAACAGAAAACGCACTGAATGTCTTGGCGGTAAAGACCTATAGAGGTATTGGCAGGGCATGGGTTGTAAGGAACCTCAGAGGGAATGAATCGGCAGAGAGATTGGTGGCTCTTTTGAATGAGAGCGCAAAGGAAGATAAACCAATAACTCAAGTTGATTTTGATATTGTCAGAAGCAAGATTAGTGACTCCATTGCCAAATTGGCTGCATTCTCAGATGGGGTCGTAGCGATAGGCGATAAGGATTTTCCGTCGTATCGAGGTAACGTCAAGAATAGCGACCAGCCTGTTGTTTTGTTTTATCGTGGCGATCTTGGCCTGTTGAGCAAGCCTAGCAGAAATGTTGCCGTTATTGGGCTACTGACTCCTGACAAAGACACGGAAGTAGTAGAAGGCGAAGTGGTTTCAAAACTGGTAAGCCATGGCGCCACGATAGTGAGTGGTTTGGCCTTGGGCTGCGATACCGTTGCGCACAGGCAGGCGCTTCGTTCTGAGGGAAAGACGGTTGCAATACTGCCGAGTCCACTAAATGAGATTCTGCCATCCGCAAACAGAGACTTGGCGGAAGAAATTGTCAAGAAGAACGGACTCCTGATTACTGAATATTACGACAAGTCGAAGTCAAAAATGGAGTTGAGCGGACGATACCAAGAGAGAGACAGACTACAAGCATTGTTCAGTGATTGCGTAATCCTTACGGCGAGTTACGCAAAGAATGATTTGGGCATGGATAGTGGGTCTAGATTGGCAATGGAGTATGCAACGAACTATTCCATCCCGCGAGCGGTGATGTATGACTCTGAGAAAGATGTCGGAAATCCAAAATATGATTTGAATAGACAGCTAATTCGCGAGCAAGTTGGATTAGTGGTCATCAACCGTGAAAATATGAATCGCGTGGTGGGAGCGATTGTGTGCAGTCAATCGCAGCAGCCAGTCAATTCTATTGGACAAGCAGATTTGTTCGGCTAGGCATGCATAAGGAGCCACGACAAAATAACTATGGCAAGTTAGGAATTGAGTCGCGACTGTAGAACATAGTTCCAGTCGCCGTGAAAGTCATCTCGAACGAGCTTGATCTTCGCCCACTCTTCCTTTGAAACCTCACGGCCGGTCGGATACCTGCGGCGATCCAGTCGGCAGGACACTTTCAGACCCTTGGTTGTCGTCGTTCTTGCGATGAGATTCACCACTGTCTCATAATCCACCAACGGTTCGCCGCGCCAGTTCGAGCTGATAAAGGCGAACAGCCGATGTTCCACCTTATTCCACTTGCTGGTGCCCGGCGGGAAATGAGAAACCGAAATTGGCATTTGCATCTCGTCGGCCAAACGCTGGAGTTCCCATTTCCATAAGCGCAATCGATATCCGTTGCTTCCGCCGGCGTCGGCCGTGATCAGCAGTCTTTTCGCTTTGGGATAGGCGCGTCGTCCTTGCGACCGCCACCAAGCCCGGATAGAAGCGACGGCGAAGGCCGAGGTGTCGTGATCGGTCCCAACGTTGACGAAGCCCCTGTTGCGCATAGGATCGTAAACGCCGTACGGGTAGGCGCGGGGGACGTCATCGTCAGGAAAGTCATGGCCATTGACCTTTTTAGCGGCTCCTTTTTTAAGCCACTGTTTCCCTCGATTGACATAATTGCCGACGAGCTCCTTCTTCTTGGTGTCAACGGAAATGACCGGCTGGGCGGCGCGCATCTCCGCCGCCACGCGGGCATTGATATGTTCGAACTGCGCATTCCGGTCGGGATGCTGTTTCCCTTCTACGGTCTTATAGTTTCCTTGAAGACTGTAGCCCATCCCACGAAGAAGTGCGCCCACCAAGCGGCTGCTGGCTGAATACCCCAGACGCTTCAGCTCACGAGAAAGACTGTACGTACTCTTGCAGGTCCAGCGCAACGGCGACATCGGGTCACCGATCGTCAACGGCTCCACAAGATGTTCCAGCTTGGTGGGCAGATCGGGTTGATGGTGGACAGCCGACTTGCGCCCACCGCCGGGTCTGCGGACATGTCCTTCCGGAAGAATCTTGCCGGTCCGAATTTCACGCAATCCCACGAGAATGGCGCGCCGGGAAATCTTCGTGGCGCGCGCCACCAACGAAATGCCGCCATATCCAAGCGTGCGAGCTTCGGTGGCGCCCCAAATCCGTCGCGTATGTTCATCCAGCCGCGACGCCAGCGCTTTGTATTTCTGCCGAATCGCGGACTCGAGCGTCACCCCCAAAGAATACGATGTTCCTGGACTAACTCGCCATAGTTATTTTGTCGTGGCTCCTAACCATTCGTTCGAGCGGACGTCCCTGTCGGGCCGCCGCTCAACTCACACGTGTGTGCCGTGCATG
>JBCKZH010000100.1:0-12786 GCA_038919385.1 Vicinamibacterales bacterium
GGGGCTGCCGTTCGACCGCTTGTTCGTGATGGTGAATCAGCAAGCATTCACCAAGACGGCGAATTGTTGGGGTGTGAGGAACAACGCCAGAGGAACCAATACCAACAGAGTTGTCGTGCTGCGCCGGGTCTAAGACCGATCAGCCGCGATCGGCAACGATCCCCTTCAGCACAAACGCCACGTTCGCCGGCCGCTCGCCCAGCCGCCGCATGAAATACGGGTACCACTGCTTGCCGAACGGCACGTACACCCGCACGCGATAGCCCTGCGCGACCAGCGCCGTCTGCAAGTCGCGGCGGATGCCGTACAGCATCTGGAACTCGAACCGGTCGTTCGCGTAACCCTTGCTCTTCGCGTAGGCCTTGGCTGTCTCGATCATGATCGGGTCGTGCGTGGCGATGGCGGGGTAGGTGCCTTCGTCCATCAGCAGCCGCATCAGATCGATGAAGGCGGCGTCGACTTCGATCTTCTTCTGATACGCGACCGTGCGCGGCTCTTTGTAGGCGCCCTTCACCAGCCGCACGCGCACGCCCAGGGCGTTGAGCCGGCGGATGTCCGCTTCCGATCGCTTCAGACAGGTCTGGATCACGGTGCCGATCGAGGTGTGCCCCTGCTGGCGCAGGGTCTCCAGAATGCTCAGCGTCGCCTCGGTGTAAGGCGAGTGCTCCATGTCGATGCGCACGAAGAAACCATTCGCATCCGCCGGTTCAAGGATGCGGCGCATGTTGTCGACCGCGGTGGCGCGATCGACGTCGAGACCGATCTGCGTCGGCGCTGGCCGCGCTTTCGCCGAGGTAGTCGAGTGTGAGCTTCAGGCCCTTGCCGGGCAAATCGGCGACCGCCGCCACCGCCTCTTCGACGGATTCTCCGGCAATGAAGCGGCGGGCAAAGCCGCCGTGACGCATGCCGTAGCTGGAAGCGAGCCGTTGCAAAGCGGGAATGTGCGCGAGGCCGTGGAAGAGCGCCTTCGAGGTGACGTCGAGCATCAGTTGGACGAAGCCTTAATGAGTGGCGCCGGGAGGCGTCAGCAGGTGCGCGATCGAACGCGCGTAGTAGCGAAGGACGTTCCGCTCGCGGACACGGTAGCGCCCGCGTTCAATCACGATGATGTTGCGCGTCACCATCGGCTCGGACGCGAACGCCAATACTTCCTCGGCCGATTGCACGCTGAGGTTAGCGCCGGCGGCGCGCAGGGTGTCGAGAATCGCCGAGATGCGATCGCCGAGGTCCGACTTCGATGCCGATGACGTCATCGCTGACGCCAGGATCGCCGTCGGCAGCACCTTGTAGAGCAACGCGATCTCGCCGCGCACGTGGCGCGCCAGGTCCCTCACCACCGTGCGCGACTCGCCGTCGAGGCCGTCGAGCGAAATCGGCCGGCCAAAGGTGACGAACGCCCGGCTGCGATAGCCAACGGCATAGCGGACCAGCTCGGCGATCTCGCGACTGAACGCCTTCTGCCGCCCCTTCACGCGCTGCTTGGCGATGACATGGTCCTCGAGCACCAGGTCGTACGACACCGCCACCGGCACCAGCTGCATGCCCGGCACGCCGGCATCAAGGCACGCGCTGAACAACCCCGTCTTCATGGTCTTGAGCTCGCCGCTGTAACTGCGGCCGCCCTCTGGATAGAAGAACAGGTCGTGCTTGTGCAGCAACTCGCTGACGTAGGCCTTCAGCGTGATCAGGTACGCCGGATCCTTCATGTTGCGGCGGATCGGCAGCGCGCCGGTGACGTGCTTGTGGATCAATCCCAGCGGCCCGCCGAACAGGTTGATGCCGGCGGCAATAATCGGCGGCCGAATGCCCGCATTCTCCAGCGCGAGTGGCTCGACGAGATAGTCGAGGTGACTCCGGTGGTTCGAGGCGTAGGCGATGCGGCCCTGGGCGGCGGCGTCGACGGCGTAGTGCTGATGCTCGGTGACACGCTCGATCTTGCGCAGGATGGGGTAGAGCGGATACTCGAGCGCCCGGTACAGCTCGTACCGCTGCGTCGTCTGTAGCTCGTCCAGATACGCCATCACCCGCGTGCGCGCATCCTCGCTGGTCAGGCGATGGCTGCCTGCCATGAAACGCGCGACGTCCTCTCGGGCGAGAACGGCTTGGACGATGGTGTCAGTGGCCACGTATTCGCTACTTGGATGATAGCTCGTGACAGATTGCATCGGCAAAGGACGTCGTGGTCGCCTTCCCACCCAAATCAGGCGTGACGTGACCGCTGGCGAGCACTTTCTTCAACGCGTGCATGACCGCGTCAGCCTTGGCGTCCAGTTGCAGGTGCTGCAACATCAACACCGCCGACAACAGCAGGGCCGTGGGGTTGGCGATGTCCTGGCCGGCAATGTCTGGGGCGCTGCCATGAACGGCTTCGAACACGCCGACGCCGTTAAGTCCAAGGTTGGCGGCCGGCACCACGCCCAGCCCGCCGACCAGGCCGGCGCAGAGGTCCGACACGATGTCGCCGTACAGATTGGGGAGCAGCAACACGTCGAGCCGTTCGGGGTGCATCACCAGGTGCATGCACGCCGCGTCAACAATCAGGTCGTCGAACTGGATCTCGGGATAACGCGCGGCGACCCGGCGGGCACAGTCGAGAAAGAGCCCGTCGCTGAGCTTCATGATGTTGGCCTTGTGGATGGAGCGGAGGCCGTTGCCGAGCACGGCACGACCCTGCCGCAAGCCGCAAGCCGCAAGCCGCAAGCCGCAAGCCGCCTACTCCCTGGCCTCCCAAAACAGCAGTGCAAGCCCTCCGGCAACTGTCAGGCTCAGGAGGATGTTGGCGAGTCCGTGCAGGCGGTTGAACTCGACGCGAGTCGGATCGTCCGCCGCTAGCGCCGAAACCGGACCCGCGACCCGCGCCTGAATGGCGGCGACCTGTGGGCCGACGTGGTAGTCGGCCAGCAGCGTGAGCGCGAGCATCAGCGCCATGATGGTTGCCCGCACGCCGTATTTGATGGGCCGCGCCCCCAGCAACCGGTGCAGCGTGAGCGACACGAACATCACGCCGGCCATCGCGTAGCCCAGGACGTACAGCCGTTGCAGGACCTCGCCGAACACCCGGCCGGCCAGCGCGCGGCCGGCCACCGGATTCCACGCTTCCAGCGTACCGAATATTGATGGGGCGACCACGCCCCCGGCCACCACCGTTCCGCCCAGCCACAAGACCAGGGCCAGGATGTAGAGGTAGCGCAGGAAGATCATCTCCCCATTTTACTGGTAAACTTTCGTCTCCCTTTTACTTTTCCCCCCATCGCTGAAGCTATGGGGGACAAGCCCCCTGGAGGTTTTCTGTTGCAGGTTGATGCGTCGCTGCTCTCATCGCTGAAAAACATCGCCACCCGTCTTCGCATCGAGTCGATTCGTGCGACCACGGCCTCGGCCAGCGGGCATCCCACCACCTGCATGTCGTCGGCGGAGCTGATGGCGGCGTTGTTTTTTGCCGACATGCGCTTCGACCCGAAGCAGCCCCAGCACCCCGAGGCCGATCGCCTGATCGTGTCGAAGGGCCACGCCGCGCCGCTGCTGTATGCGATGTGGGCCGAGGCCGGGTTCATTCCCCGCGAGCGGCTGACCGACCTGCGGTTGTTCACCTCGAACCTCGAAGGCCACCCCACACCCAGACTGCCGTTCGTGGACGTGGCGACCGGGTCGCTTGGCCAGGGCCTGGGCGCTGGCATTGGCAGCGCGCTGAACGCGCGTCGCATCGGCTCGCCCTATCGCACCTACGTGCTGATGGGTGATGGCGAAACCGCTGAGGGCGCCGTGTGGGAAGCCGCCGCCTCCGCACATTTCCACAAGCTCGATTCGCTGTGCGGCATCATCGACATCAACGCGCTCGGCCAGAGCCGCGGTACCGAGCTCGGACATGACCTCGAGACCTATCGCGTCCGCTGGACCGCGTTTGGCTGGCACGCGATTATCGTCGACGGCCACGACCTGTCGCAGGTGCTCGCGGCGCTCAAGGAAGCGCGCGCCACCAAGGGCCAGCCCACGATGATCCTCGCCCGCACGCTGAAGGGTAAGGGCGTCACGTTCACCGAAGGACTGCCGAACTGGCACGGCAAGGTGCTCAGCCAGGAGCAGATGCAGAAGGCGTTTGCCGAGCTCGAGGCGCAGCTGGTGCCCGAAACCGGCGCGCCGCTCGTCATCCCCGCGCCGCCCACCGCGCGACCGGAGGTCGCGCCAGTGAAAATGGCGCCGCCCCAGTTCAAGCTCGGCGATCTGGTGGCGACGCGCGAGGCCTATGGCACCGGCATCGCCAAACTCGGCGCGGTCGATCCGCGCGTAGTGGCGCTCGACGCCGACGTCAAGAACTCCACGTTCAGCGACAAGTTCGAAGCCGCGCATCCCGACCGCTTCTACCAGTTCTTCATTGCCGAGCAGGTGATGGTCGGCGCGGCCATGGGCCTCGCGGCGCGTGGCGCCATCCCGTTTCCGTCCACGTTTGCGGCGTTCCTGACGCGCGCGGCCGACTTCATCCGCATGGCGGCGGTCGGCGGCAACAACATCAAGCTCGCCGGATCCCATGCCGGCGTGTCGATCGGCGAAGACGGTCCGTCGCAGATGGCGCTCGAAGATTTCGCCATGACCACGGCCCAGCCCAACTTCGTCGCCCTCTACCCGAGCGATGCGGTGTGCATGGAGAAGCTGATTGGCGAGGCGGCCGCGCACTACGGTCCCGTCTACATCCGCACCTCGCGTCCCAAGACGCCCGTGATCTACGACAACAGCGAAGAGTTCCCGATCGGCGGGCTCAAGGTGGTGCGCAAGAGCGACACGGACACGGCGACAGTGATTGGCGCCGGCGTCACGCTGTTCGAGGCGCTCAAGGCCCACGACGAGCTGAAGGCGAAGGGCATCTCGATTCGTGTGATCGACCTCTACTCGGTGCAGCCCATTGATGCGGCGTCGCTGATCGAGGCCGGGAAGCAGACCGGCCGCCTGATCACCGTCGAGGATCACTACATCTCCGGAGGCCTGGGCGATGCCGTGGCTCGCGCCGTGGCATCCGCCGGCCTGACCGTGACGCGGCTGGCCGTGCCGGAGATCCCGCGCAGCGGCAAACCGGATGAACTGATCGACAAGTTCGGAATTTCCGCTCGTCACATCGTCAGTGCCGTATTGAACAAATGAAACCCACGCTCCTGCTCGCCACCGCTTTTCTCACGTTTCAAATGGCCGGTGGCGCACAGGCGCCCGTGGGCGTCCAGGAACCCGCGTGGGCGCCGGACGGTAAGCGCATCGCGGTGTCGTACCTCGATCGCATCTGGACGATGACGGCGGAGGGGCGGCAGGGGAAGGCGGTCACGACCGGCGATGGCAGCGCGATTGAACGTGAACCTGCTTGGGCACCTGATGGCCATCGCCTCGCTTACGCCGCCGATCGCGGCGACGGCTTCGACATCTTCGTCGTCTCTCTGAAGAACGGTGTCGCGGCCGCTACGCCCGTGGCCGTGACGACGCTCCCCGGTGATGAACGGTGGCCGTCGTGGACGGCCGATGGCCGGCTGGTGTTCGCCCATCGCGACGCGCGCGCGTCGGGACGCGCCGCCGATCCCAGCCGGCAGTGGGACTTGTTCGTCGTCCGCGCGGTTCAAGGCTCGGATGCCTGGCAGGCACCGCAGGCGTTGACGGAAACCACCGACAGCGAAACCTATCCGCGCGTCTCGCCTGATGGATCGAAGGTCGCCTTCATCTCGGAGCGCGACTCCGAAGACGATCTCGATCTGTGGTGGATGCCGGTGCCGCCCCCAGCCGTGGCCAAGCCCACGCCGCTCGGGTCGCGTCCCGCCAAGCCGGTGACCGCATTCGTGCCAAGCGTCGGCACCGACGGTCGTCCACTGCGATCGACCCGCATCGCGCGCGTGCGCGGCAACGAAGCGTACCCGTCGTGGGCGCCAGATAACGTGCGCGTCGCGTTCTACGCCGTGCGCGAAGGCATTGGCTCGGTGTGGGTCGCCACCGTGGAGCCGCCGCGTCCTGAAGGCGCTGAAGAGTTGCAGCCGCGTCCGAAGCCAGCCGCGCAGCCGCAACTGGTATCGCGCAAGGGCGGCGCGCCTGCGTGGTCGCCCGATGGCAAGACGCTGCTGGTGTCTGGGCTGCCGGACCCGCAGCCGGTCTACAACGGCAATCCACTGCGCAATGAGGTCGAGGCGCCGCCGCTGTTCGCGCTCAATGCCGCGTTCCAGTTATGGCGCGTGGCCGCGCCGCTGCCCGTGCACGAAGAGGGTGGTCTGGTCACTGCGGAGATCGCGCCGTCGCCCACCACGTTCACGGCGATGTTCGATCGCGTGTGGAATACGCTGCGCGCGCTCTACTACTCCACACCGCCAGCGGCTGATACGTGGGCGAGCCTGAAGACGGAGTTCCGTCCGCGTGCGACTGCCGCGAAGAACGCAGCCGATCTCGAGTCGGTGATCGACGAGATGGTGGCGGCGCAGCCGCTGATCAAGCCCGTCATCACCGCCAATGGCGCTGTCGTTGTCTCCGGACACCCGCTGGCGTCTGAAGCGGGCCGGCTGGCGTTCGAGAAGGGCGGCAACGTCGTCGACGCGATGATCGCCGTGTCGTTCGCGCTCGGTGTGGTTGAACCCGAAGCGTCGGGCGTCGGCGGTGACGGCTCGGCGGTGCTCTACCTCAAGGGCATGAAGAAGCCGACGGTGATCGAATACAAGGACATGACGCCGATGCGTGCGACCGCCGACAACCCGGCGCTCATGCGGGACGGACGCATCATCGCCGATGGTCCCGCCGCCGCGAATATTCCGGGTGTCGTCGCCGGTCTCGACTACGCCTATCGCACCTACGGCAGCGGCAAGGTGAGGTGGGAAGACCTGGTGGCGCCGGCGATTGCGCTCGCGGACGAGGGCTTCATCCTGGATGAAGGCCTGCCGTCGAGCATCGCCGAAGGGCGCCGGTTCCTCGAGAAGTGGCCCGAGGCGGCGAAGATCTACCTGCCCGGCGGCAAGGTGCCGAAGCCGGGCGATCGCTTCTTCAACAAGGATTACGCGAACACCCTGCGGGCCATCCAGAAGGGCGGCGCCGACGCGTTCTATCGTGGCGAGATCGCGAAGAAGATCGCCGCCGACATGGAAGAGAACGGCGGCATTCTGACCTTCGCCGACATGGCGCAGTATCGCGCCATCGAACGCACGCCGGTGATGGGCCGCTATCGCGGTCACACGCTGTATGCCGTCGGTCCGCCGGTGTCGACGGGCATCCAGTTGTTCGAGTCGCTGCACGTGCTCGAGAACTACACCCCGGCGGCCGGTGCGCGCGCGTCCACGGACCCGGACTACCTCCACTACCTCGTCGAGTCGTGGAAGGTGCGCGATCCGCTGCGGCGTGTCGCCGATCCCGAACGCTGGCCGGTGGAGTTCGAAGAACATCTGACCGCCGAGCACGCCAAGAAGCTGTTCGCGAAGATCGATGCGAAGAAGGCGTCGCGCTACGAGCGCCAGCCGCCAGAGGAGGCGCCGACCACGCCCACGGCCCCGACGCCGCGCATCAGCACCGGGACGACGTCGTTTGCGGTGGCCGATGCCGAAGGCAACATGATCGCGGTCACGCAGACGCTGAGCACCTGGGGCGGCACGTTCTACGTGTCGAAGGGCCTCGGCTTTCTCTACAACAACCACTTGCGATCGAATCGCCTGACGGCGGGCGCCTACGGCAGCCTCGTCCCGTTGATGCGCTCGAGCACCGCCAGCGTGCCGACGCTGGTGTTCGAGCAGAAGGCCAACGGCGAAGAAGTGCCGCGCCTGGCGGTGGGCTGCGCCGGCAATGCCTGGATACCTGTGTCGGTCTACAACATCATCACTGGCGTGATCGATGGCAAGCTCGGCGCGCAGGCGGCCATCGAGGCGCCGCGCTTCCTGCCGGGCCGCGACCCGGCGGATCCGCTCGAGAATGCCGCCCGGATCGAGATTGAAGATCGCTTCCCGCGCGGCCTGTTGAACAACCTGATCGACCGCGGTCACCGCTTCCAGCGGATTGGTCGTAAAGGCGAGGTGCGTTACGGCTACGCGGCCGCCATCACCGTGGATGTGGCGAACAAGACGGTGGAAGGTGGTGCCGAACCCCGCCGCGCCCACGCCGCGGTGCCGTTCAGCGGGCGTCCGCCCGCTACCGGGGCAAGTGCCCCTCCGTGATCCTGAACGCGAAGCGCGTTTGGCGCGGCGATGCGCCAGCGTCTTTGGACGAAACCGTTGCCCGGTTACGGGGCTGTGACGGTCTTGTTCCGGTATCGCAACGGGCGACTGAACACGCGAACGCCCTGACGGCTGAATTGCAGCAGCTTCCCAGCCCAGAAGTGGCTCCAGTGTGGATCATCCGATTGGGCAGGAATGCCAGTGTAGAAACGGGTTTCGGCCAGAACCCACTGCTTGGCCTCGCAGACCAACTTGGCCAGCGCCGGAAAATCGTAGTTGGGATAGCTGTAGCCGAATGCGTCCTTGGCGGCGAAGAACAGATTCTGCCCATCCACGAACGCGACGGCTCGCTTGACCGCAGGTTCAACCGCCATTTGGATGCTTGAGAATAACCCCGCCGGGGCCTTACGGCAAGTCCGACGGGGAGGAAGTGCAACTCAATAGTAGAAGGGCCTCGCGTCTGGTGTCAACACGTTGCTCGTTCGCCCCGTGGTCATCGCCCTATCGTGGCCGCGCATTTTCCCCCACAGATTCAATGGCGGCCCTCACCGCCTCCACGATCCGCGATCCTCGGCGAAAGAAACCCAGCTCTCGGACAACCTCGCTCAATATTTCTTCAATTGACGATGCCAGCCATGCGTATCGCAGCAGGTCCGGCCACGACTCGGCCGCAGGTGTTCGCAGGCGGATGTCTGCAAAGACCGGCGCTAGCCCGAGGTCGGCAAGACTCCGCTCGATCCCTTGCAACCGCAGCAACTGCGACGGCGTCGCAGCGTCGGCGGCCAGATCCTGCAGCCACTTTCCGAGTGCACTGAACTGCAGGTCTTCGAAGCGCCGCAAAGGAAACGCACCGACGAGCTCGTTCAGATCAGCCGCGACGCCTGACCAGGCTGTGACCAACGCCTCATAATCGGCCGACCACTTTGGACGGACCTGAGCGGATGTCACCACCCACCAGTCATCGAGCTGCGTCTTTGCGGACTCCGCGAGCGCGAGGGCACGAGCTGGTGGAATCCGGCCCGCGGGGCACAGCCCGCGGAGGTCCTTGACTGCACGACGGAAGTTCGGGCTGAACATCGCCGCCCACAACCGGCTGACGACCCCGCGAGCTGGTCTCAGCGTCATCACCAACTCGTCAAGGGGGCGCGCGAAGATATCCTCCCGGCACTGTGACAACAGCTTCTGGATTTCGGCCAATAGATCGACAAACCGTCGCAGGTCTCCGACAGTTTGTGGAGGCTTGATGCCCGCCCCAGAAACAACGGCGCCGAGCGCCCTTTCGCACGTCGCCCAGCGTGCCCCAGCCAGATCGCGGGCGCCCTCGATCGCCCGACGCACACCCGCATCACCGGCAAACGCCGCTCCCGCCCACGGCGATGTCGACCTCCCTGTCAAGAGGTCCCCGTGTGCCTGGGATTCGGAGTAGGGGAGCGCGGGTCTGGCGGTGGTAGCCGAGCGGGATGAGTTCCCGCTACTCGGTCAGGAGCCGGCGGAAGCGTGGGGTGAGGGGGAAGGCCCAGACGCTCTTGAGAGGGAGTGCGTGGAGCCGGTGGCGGTCGAGCTTGCCACGGCCCTGGGTGTCGCCGAGGTAGAGCCAGTTGGCGGCCCGGTAGCAGGTGCCCGAGAAGCGCGCCTTCTCGACGAAGGTTTCGAGGAGGACGGGGCGGTAGCCGTCGCGCGGCGAGGCCGAGCCGCTTGGAGGCGAGATGCTGCGAGGTGACCCAGGGCAGGATGAGAAAGCGGGCGTTGTTCACGACGAGGTGCAGGCGCTGCTCGCGCTGGAGAGGTGTTCAGCCGATGAAGGCGTCGCGCGGCGCGGTTTTCCATGCGGCGGCGCCGAAGCCGAGGAGCGCGAGGACGCGATCGTCGACGCGGGCGACGTCGCGCAGCTGTGCGCCGGGCAGGGGCGTGTAGCCGAGGTAGTGGTCGCGGTCGACGTACTCGTTCCAGAGCCGTGAGTCGCACGTGCTCTCGACCAGCTGGAGCCGCAGGTCCCGCAGCTCGCTGGCGGGCGTGAAGAACGGCTGCTGCGGCTCGGCTTCCAGCGTGCGACGCAGGCTGCGCGTGCCGTTGCCGTTGTTGCGACGTGGCGGCGGCAGGCGCACGAGCCCGTCCTCCTGCATGCGAAGGAGCGCGACGCGGCAGCTCATCTCCTTCAGCCCGCCGTCGGGTTTCCGCCACCCGAGCGTTTCGCAGACTCGTTGCGAGATCGCCCATCGGGTCCGGTTCGGATCCTCCGCGATGAGCCGACGAATCTCGGCGAGCTCGGCGTCGAGGAACTCCCGGCCGCAGTACCTCATCACCGACCCGCGTCGAAGCAGGTCATGAGGTATCGGCCTTCGGGCGACCGCAACGATCGAGCACGGTCCTGACCGTCTCTCCCATCAGCGCGCGGTCGCGCACGGTCGCGCCGAGGAGCAAGGCGAATTCGAAGTTCCGGAAGACCCCGAAGTGCTCGCCGCAGAAGACGACCACCTGGTCGCGATTCTTCATCTCCAACTGCCGGCGAAAGCGGCCGATGCCGGTGTCCTCGCCTCTGCGTTCCGCCTCCTCGGCGTGCGCCTGGTGCAGGCGAAAGGCCGTGACCAGCGCCATGCACGTGAAGACGACGTACGCGTGGACGCGCACGCCGGCCTCGCTGCGCTTGGGATGGTGCTCCAGAAACCAGCGCTCCTTCGCTTCGCGGTTGCACGCGTTCTCGATCAGGCTGCGGTCGTCGTAGGCGTCGAACGCGACGAAGGGGTCGGCCGCGGGATCGGTGGTCAGAAGCACCACCTCCTTCTCCGCGTCCTTCTGAGTGCCGTCCCAGCGCAGCACCACGGTGGCATTGAGCCGTTTCGGCTGAAAGCTCTTCGCGTTGTGCGCCGACGAGGAGCCACCGTCCCTCCACCAGTCGCACGGCAGTTCCCGGATGCCCACCACGACGGTCTTGCGCTCTTCCACCGTCGCGTTCTTCCCCGAGCCGCGTCTGACCTGCTCGATCCGCTCCGTGTACGTGCAGCCCTCCAGGTCGCGACCCTGCGCGGCGAGTCTCTCTGCACGGCGGGCCATCTCCCGCGCGTCCGTGGTGATCGTCATGTTGGACTTGGCGGGGATGTCGATGACGATACCGTCGCCATCGAGCTTCGAGAGCAACTTGCCGTCCAGGAAGCCGCGGTCCAGGGCCAGCGAACGGAGGGTCGCGTATCCCTCGACGTTCGTGCGCGCCTGCTCCACCACCGCGTACGCATGCGCGTGGGGAACATGCCCTGCTTCGCGAGGCATCGAATCACGCCGTTGAGCAGCGCGACGAGATTCTCCTTCGGCACGCCGACGATGTTGTCCGCCACGGTCTCGTACGAGAACGGCCCCCGGATCTCGACGGGCCTGGTTCGCCGACTCGATCCGCGCTCGTTGCTCCCGTCCCGGACCTGTGCTGCGTTGAACCCGATCACCCCCATCAACGCCTCGTCCGTCAGCAGCACGTCGCGCGTGGCCAGCATGCTCGAGACACCGCCCACGCAGCGCATGATCGTGACCAGGACGAAGCGGATGAACGGATACAGCGCCCCTTCGCGCGTGCCGGGGTCCAGCCCCTCGAGCAGCTCCCATGCGCCGATCGCTCGAGCGAAGTGGAACAACTCGTCGAAGAACGCCGCCTCGTTGAGCGGGTAGACCTGGTCCATCGTCCGCGTGCCATGCAGCGTCTTCGCCACCTCGGCGTCGTCACGCGTCGCCGTCTGCCAACTCGACAGCTCCGCCAGCCGTGTCCGAAGCCCCTCCTTGCTCGTCGCCTCTCGACCCACGCAGCCACGCTACACGTCGCGCGTCTCTGTGTCCAGTGGTTTCTTCTACGACCCCGGTCCTCGGCCCCTACGGCGCCCGAGCCCCTACTCCGAATCCCAGGGGGTTATCAGTAAGTTGATCTCTGCGTAATCTCCAGCTACCGTTAAGGCCGTCATTCATACGAAAAAGTAAGGCGCTTCACGACCGGCCCCGTGCGGTGTCTAAGCGCACGTGGGCCGTATAATGGCCGGGTGGACAAGCCCTCACTTAAGTTGGTGGTGACGCCGGTCGTGTCTGCCCTCAGGTCCACGCCCCTCGCGTCATCCGAAGACGCCATGAACTGCGAACGGTGCGGGGCGGAGATGTACCGGATGCATGCCGTCTGGCGCTGCCCGGCCTGCCGATTCAAGACCGACTGCTGCGGATGGTGACCGCACGGACGTAATGGATCCCCTCACCTCCCACATCGACACGGCCTCGGCCGACTTCCGCGCCAACCGCGAGCGGATGCTGGCACTGGTCCAGGAACACCGCGATCGCGTGGCCCAGGCCAGGCTCGGCGGCGGCCCCAAATACCTCGCCCGCCATCGCGAGCAGGGCAAGCTGCCGGTTCGCGAACGCATTGAGGCGCTGATCGATCCCGGGTCGGCATTTCTCGAACTGTCGCCGCTCGCCGCTTGGGGCTTGTATGACAACGACGCGCCTGCCGCCGGCGTGATCACCGGTATCGGCCGCGTCTCCGGCCGCGACGTCATGATCGTGGCGAACGACGCGACCGTGAAAGGCGGCACCTATTACCCCCTCACGGTAAAGAAGCACCTGCGAGCGCAGGAAGTGGCCCTGCAGAACCGCCTGGCGTGCGTGTATCTGG
>JBCKZH010000101.1:0-12643 GCA_038919385.1 Vicinamibacterales bacterium
CGAGATACCGTGACCCTTCTGCAAGTGGCCAAAGCCTCCCGACGTCGTGACGTCCTGGAAGAACCGCCCGCCGGCGTTGCGAAACATGCGGTTGGGCAGCAGCGTGTCAAGGTCGGGAGCGCCGGTGCCGATGTAGATGTCCAGAAACCCGTCGTTGTCGAGATCGCCGAAGTTGGCCCCCATCGCCAGGAGCACGCGATCGAGCTTCGCCGCGACCGTCACATCCTGAAACGTGCCGTCCCGCTTGTTTCGGTACAGGCGCGGCGTCCCGCCCGGACGCGGGACGCCAAGGTAGAGGGCCGCGACCGCGCCCGGAGACGCCTCGTCGAACCCGCCAACGAAGAGGTCGAGCCACCCGTCGTTGTCGTAGTCGAAGAACCAGGTGGGGAAGCTCTTGATCGGCAGTCCCACGCCCGCCGCCACGGTCACGTCAGTGAACCGTGCCCCGTCGTTGCGCAACAGCAGGTTGGCCTGCCCGAAGCGGGACACGTACAGATCGATCCGCCCGTCGTTGTTGTAGTCGCCGAAGGCCACGCCTTTGACCACGCCGAGGACGCCGAGCCGCCACGCGGCGGCGCGGTCGGTAAAGGTGCCGTCGCCATTGTTCACGAACATCTCTACGGGATGCGGAGTGCCCGCCCCCCAGTCCTCGTTGCCCACAAAGAGATCGAGATGGCCGTCGTTGTTGACATCGCCCCACGCCGCCGTATGTGTGGGATGGAAGCTGAGCAGTCCCGCCTCCTCCGTCACGTCGCGGAACGTGCCATCCCCGTTGTTGCGAAGCAGCGAGTTGGGATGCCGTCCGGCCTCACGCAGCCAGCCGCCGCGCATCACATACACGTCCGGGAAGCCGTCGTTGTTGTAGTCGGCATGAGTCAGGTTGATGCCGCCAAGCTCGCCCAGGAGTCCGGCGGCCTGCGTGCGGTCCTCGAAGCGGCCCCGTCCGTCGCTCCGGAAGAAGCGAAGCTGGTCTCGCAGTCCCCACGACGAGGCCACGATGTCCTTGAAGCCGTCGCCGTCGAAGTCTTCCATGATGCTGCCGCCCGCAAGGCCCACCTCGTCGAGGCCCGTGGCCATCGCCAGATCCGGAAACCGGCCGATGTCGTACTCCGACCGGAACACGTCGGGGGAAATGCGCCACTGGGGCGGCACCCGCTGCGGGTATTCTCCCACCGTCATGTACGCGAGGTTCAAGAGCCACACGCTGTCCAGGTGTCTGGGTTCGAGCGTAAGCCGCCTCGTGAAGGCCTCGATGGCCCGCCTCGAACCGCTCTGCAACGTGTGCACGCCGGCACCGTCGATGGGAAAGAGACACGACGCAGCACGATGGTTGAGCACACAGTTCTGCTGCTCACCCAGACGAAGCGCGGCGACGCCGATGGCGCCGTGCAACCTGGCCGCCTCCTGCGCTCGCTGAACCGCGGACACGGCCGAGTCAGGCCGCGCCGCGAGCGTGGCCTGCAGGGCCTCGAATTCCATCAGCGCTTCCTGACTCGCGCCGGCCTGCAGGAGCTGGTGCGCGAGCCGGGTCCGCAGCG
Organism: Vicinamibacterales bacterium; assembly: GCA_038919385.1. Lineage (GTDB taxonomy): Bacteria > Acidobacteriota > Vicinamibacteria > Vicinamibacterales > UBA2999 > 12-FULL-67-14b. Next base: position 1,539 of record JBCKZH010000101.1, read on the forward strand.
AGAACCGCGCCAGCGGATCCTGCGTGTCCGCGATCGTCGTTCGGAGCACCGGGATCAGGTGTGGCTGGTTGGTCCCGAACACCATCGTGCCCGCCTGCGTGATGCTGACGGCATCGGCTGCGTCGGCAATGGCGGCGAGGCGCTCGGCCATGACGCGGCTTCCCACGGTGGCGTTGGCAGGGGGCCGGTCCTGGTGGGCGAGCAGCGCCGCTCCGAGCAAGCCGCTGATGACGACGGCGACGAGGCGGGCGCGAGGTGACTCCGGCTGGCGGCGCATGCCGGGCAGGATAGCATCCTCGCGTCCGCGCGGCCGATCACCGGGGTGCCTTCACCGCCTCCTTCGCCTGGTGCTGGAGTTCTTCTTCGATGAGCCGTTTGAAATACTCAAAGGGCGGCAGAAACGGCGGGTCAGCCCAACGCTTGCTGGGCAGCACGATCTCGGAGGTGCTTCAAGAACGGATCATCAATCTCGCGCGAGGCGAGCCACTCCAGTTCCTCCTCCAATGTCATACCTTCGATTTCTGCCGAGATCTTGTCACGGGCCGACCGCATCATTGCGACTGCGTCGAACTTCTTTTCTGTATTACTCATCTGACAACACCTCTCGTGGCGTCCGGATCTCGATCGTGGGGTAGCCGATGCGCAAGTTCACGGAATTGTAGCCTTGGCTTCGGCGATCGGCGGCACCCTTCCACCTCGAAGAGAGCCTGCGTCGGCCGCGCAGCGCCCCTGGTACAGTCGGAGCAGCTCGTTGATCTCCCGCCGCAGCTCCCGACGCTTCGTCCGGATGACTGCGAAGCGACTCAACTCGTCTGGGGTGAGCCGCTCTTGGTGCTGGCGAGGAGAATATCCGAAGTGAACCATGTACGCGTTCAGACGTGCGATACGCCGCTCGAGATCGGGCACGCCGCGGCTGGCAGGAGAGAAGGGAGCGTCACTCCGCATCCACTCATCGAACCGACGCCTGCCCTTCGAGTCGTCGCAGCGACTGCACGCAAGCACCATGTTGCCCAGCACCGTGTCGCCCCCGAGTCCGACGGGGATGAGGTGGTCCCATCTGTGGATATCGGCGGAGCCACAGAAGACGCATTCAGGCGGACGAGGTCCGAAGAACGTGATGACGGCCTCCACTTCAGATTTTCCAAAACGCCGCGTCGAGAGGCCCTCTCGAACAGCATGCGTGAGGATGGAGAATCCGAACGCCGGAGTCATGCGCTTCGAGATTCTCGGAAGCTTCATCCCCACCTCATCCCGGTTACCCGCTTGTCCGCCCAACGTTCCAGCTTCAGCCGCGCAAGGCACAATCTCTCTCTACAGCCTTCCAGCTTCCAGGAAACTGAAGTATCCAGTCCTGTTGAAGATGATGTGGTCCAGCAGTTCGATGCCTACGATTTCACCCGCCGCCTTGAGCTGTGCGGTGATGTTGATGTCGCTTTGCGACGGTTCGACACCACCGCTGGGGTGATTGTGGGCGACAATGACGGCCGAAGCCCGGTCGGACAGTGCATCCGAGAAGACTTCGCGCGGATGAACCGGGCTGCGGTCAATCAAACCAATCGAAACGACGCGGATGTTCAGTATCTCGTTCGCCCCGTTGATGGTGGCGCACAGAAAATGTTCCTGCTTCCGGTCGGCGTAGTGGCGAACATGCGGCAATAGGTCAGCCGGGGTTACAATCTTCGCCCCCTCGGGCTTGATGCGGCGGCGGGCGAACTCGATTGCCGCGAGTATCAGTGTAGCTTTGGCGTCCCCGACCGCACCGAATTGCTTGAGGTCTTCTGCCCGCAGGTTCAGGCCTTTTTTGTCCACGACCTTGGCGAGTTTTGCAGCGAGGGTCATCACGTCGATCGCCGCTGTCCCTTTCCCCAGTAGAATCGCCAATAATTCCTGATCGCTCAACGCTGGCGCGCCTTTCCGGAGCAGCTTCTCTCGCGGCCGGTCGGCTTCGGGGATCTGATCAATCGGCTTGCTCATGGCTTTACGCGGCGAGTGACAGGTGGGTCTGGATTACCGTCACGGCCATGATATCGAAGATGCCGCCGGTGTCTGTGTATTTGGGATCGGCCAATTCCTCGTAACGACCACGCCCGCCGTAGGCGGTCTGAATCTCTCCATTGACCTGGCCACGATAGGCGCTTTCGAGGAAGACACGGTCTTCGCGATGCTCGTTGACGGTCGTGCGGATGGCTGGGTCGGCGGACTTCTCCTCCGTGACCTGTTTGATGTAGAGCGCTTCCTCGTCGGTGATGTCGAACTTGGCGCGGATCGCGGCGATCATGTCCTGCACGGAAACCTTTTGAGGCGGTGGGCCAGTGCCTGTCTTGCCTTTGCCGGGCTGCAGCTTCACCGGCCCGGCGCTGGTCGTGACGCCCTGATACTCGACCGCCGCTTTGATGACTTCCGTTTGGCGAATCTGCTTCATCAAGTCCGACACGCTGCCTTGCTTGATGAGTTGCGGGCCGACGTATTCAGCAAACGTGGCGAAGTCCTTCAACTCCGGCGCGTAGGTGAAGAAGCAGGTCAGGAAGTGGAACGCCTTCACGTAGCGAGCGAGCAAATAGACGAACGACTTGCGTTCCTCGGTGTCGGCGATCCTCGCTTGAAATCGCGTCCGCAGCGCGTTGATGAAGAACTGCAGCTGCGCGTCCGTCCCTGTGGCGACCAGCTTCGCGAAATCGGCCGCGTCCTTCTGTGCGAACACGCCCGCTGCCAGGATGTCGGCGTAGAGCTTGGGGCAAAGGTCTTTGTCCGGTTCTTCCGGCGCGAACGGCGTGCCTTTTCGGTATTTCTGAAAAGCCTTGAGGATGGCCGCCGCGTTGTTGGTGAAATCCACGACCACCACGTCTTTCTTGCCTTCGTGGCAGCGGTTCAGGCGCGACAGTGTTTGCACGGCGTTACGGTCCACGACCGGCTTGTCGAGGAACATGCCGGCGAGCAAGGGTTGGTCGAAGCCGGTCTGGAATTTGTTGGCCACCACCATCAGCCGATAGTCCTCGCCCTCGAAGCGTTCTTCGATCAGCTCGCCGTCTTTCAATTCGTTGACGGCGTGCTCATGGATTTCGGCGTTGGTTTCGGGATGGGTGAAATCCGAGAAGGCGTAGAGAACTTTGCATTTCGCGCCGCGCTCCTTGAGCTTTTCCTTGATGATGTTGAAATAGCGCAAGCCAGCGACGCGGGAGCTGGTGACGATCATCGCCTTGGCGCGGCCTTCGACGAGCGGCATCACCTTCTCCTCGAAGATGCGCAGCATCACTTCGGACTTGTATTGAATCAGGCCGTCGTCCGCGAATGCCACGTTCATCAGCGCCTTGGCCACGACGCCTTTGGGATAGACCTTTTCCTCCTCGCCCGGCGTGGGCACGAAATGGCAGTGCAGGTTGTAGAGCGTCTTGTAGGAGATGATGCTGGCCGCCACGTCCACGATGTAACCCTCGGCGATGGCTTCGGCCTCGGTGTAGCTGTCGAACGGCGCGCCGAACAGGCTGACCGTGGCGGGTGCGGGCGTGGCGGTGAAGGCGACGAATAACTGGTTGGCATCGTGCTCGCGGATGACTTTGGCGAGCAGTTCCTCCGGGTCTTGCTCCGGCGCGTCGGCGTCCGGTTCGTCCGCTTTACGGAACGGCAGGCGGATGGCCGCGCCCATCTGGCCTTCCTGCGAGCGGTGGGCCTCATCAATCAGGAACGCGACGCGCAGGTTCTTCAACTCCGGGTTGTTTTGGAGTTCATCGAGCACCCAGGCGAACTTTTGCTGCGTGGTGACGATGATCGACTTGCGCTCTTTCAAGAAGCGCGGCAGGTCGTCGGCCTTCCTGGCGATGCCTACCACGTCTCTCAGGTGCGTGAAGTTCGCGATGTCCTCCCGGATGTTCGTGTCGAGCGATTTGCGGTCGGTGAGGATGAACGTGATGTCCATCAGTTTTTCATTCGTGCCGGGCTTGAACAGGCTGTGGAGACGGTCGGCGAGCCAGCAAATGGAGAGGGTCTTGCCGCTGCCGGCGGAGTGGTCGGCCAGATACTTCTTCCCGATGTCGCCCGCAGTGGCGAAGTGGGCCGTGATGTCCTCGGCAACCCGCCGCACCAGGCGGCTTTGGTGGTAGCGCGGGAACAAGGTGAATGCCGGGCGCTCGGTCTTGTCCGCCTCCTCCTCGCGCAGGGGCACACGGACGAGGAAGAACGAGAGCGCCTCCAATAACTGTTCTTTGCAGAGAACTTCGCGGTAAAGGAACTCGACCGGATATTCGTCCGGGTTGGTTTGCGGCGTGTTGGTCAGGCCGGTGTTGTGCCAGCGGAAATTCTCCTCCCGGCGCGAGTCGGTGGCGGCCATCACGTCGCAGGTATCGGCGGCGAGGTAAAGGAACGGGTGCTGGAAAATCTTGCGCGCGTGGTCGCGCTTGGCGAATTGCGCTACGGCGTCATGCACGTTTTGGTTGGCCTCGTGCTTCAACTCCAGGGCTACGATGGGCAGGCCGTTCAGATAGATGACGAAATCAATCTCCTGATTCGTTTCCCCGAAATAGAAGTGCGGGCGGAAAGTGATGCGGTTCTGGGCGTGCTTCTCGGCGGCGGCGCTGGCGGCGGAGCGTGGCTTGGGATAGAACAGCCGGAACTCCAGCCCGCGCACTTTCAGACCTTGGCGCAGCAGCATCCACAGCGGCGTGTGCTCCAGTTCCTTGCGGAGCGCCTTGAACACTTCGTCCCGCGCGTCCGTGCCGTAATCGTCTTTCAACTTCTTGAGCGTGTCGGCCTGGGTGGCTGTGAGGAAGGACCAGAGGTTGCCTTCGGCGATGAAATGCTCGGTGTCCGTGATGTCGGACTGCTCCAGCACGCCATAGCCGTGCTCGCGGACGAGGTAGTCCGCGATGTGCTGCTGAAACGTCAGCTCCGGAGCTTTCTTCTTTTTAGCCATGCTCAATCTTCGGCGGCCTTCAGTTTCTTCGGTTTCCTGGCAGCAAGTTGTTTGAAGTTCCCGGTGGAGATGACCGGCTTGCCGCTCTGTGCTTCAATGTCCTTCCGCGTCCTGCCGGCCACCGCACCGCCGTCCCGGGCATCTTTCTTCAGCGGCGTCAGGCCTTGCGAATAATTCTTCCACCTTCAGGTCAAATGCCCCCTGCATGATCTCGTTGGTCAGGATGGCATATTCCACGGTGGCCCGGGCGCCGCGGTTCTTCCATTCGTCAGTCAAGTCCTCCCGGACAGCGATGCCGCGCAGCCGCTTGTCAATCCACTCCTTGGGATAGTCCTTTTTTTCGTAGAGTTCCTGCATCCGGGTCATGGCCAGCTCGGGATTTTCGATCTCGTCAAGGCGTTCCTTGCCGACCCGCGCGAGCCAGCGCTTGAACGGCTCGGCCTTGGGGCTGGGGATGGACTGGATCAGGCGAAAGAGACCTTCGATATTCCAGCACTGGATTTTCTGCGGGCCGCCGGCCGTGGCGAACTCCAGGGCAAGGGGGGGGGACAAATTGACCCCCCCCCTTTGAAAAGCTCCGATAAATCAGGATCCCGCTTGCGCATCTTCTTCAGGTAATCGGAGGGATCCGCAGCATCCGTCAGGACGGCGACCACATCCGCAATGGCAAACCACCATTCGTCGTCGTGAATCATGCGGCGAATCTGGCGCCTCTGAAACAGCGCGGCGTGGGTTTCGTGATTGCCATCGGGTTTATTCATAATCGGGCCTCCGTGATCCGCCGCTGGCCGGTGACGCATTCGTGAATCAGCGATTTGCGGTAGGCGGTCAGGGTGGCGATTTGGGTTTCGATGCCGCTGACGATGCGTTTCACGTCGGCGAGCTTTTCGTCCAGGTAGGAGCAGATGGCTTCTTGTTCGGGCAACACTGGCAACGGAATGGGAAACTCGCCCACCTTCGTGGCATTTGTGCAGGCGAGGTTCGTGGTCTTTTTTCCAGTAGCCTCGAAGTAGTCGCGCCCATATTTGGCGGCTGTCACATAGGCGAGGAACATGGGTTTCAATTTGTGACGGAAGCAGCGCACGGCAAAGATGTGGTTCTGGTGAAGACATCCTTGAATCTCACCGTTCCACAGGTAGCCGCGTCCGAGCTTATCAAGGTCGCCGCCCTCGGTCATCAGCACGTCGTCAACGCGGAGTTCGACTCCTTCTGCAACGCTTGCCGGAAGCTCTATAACTGACACGTCCTCTAGATCGAGATGCCCGTCCTGAACATTTCCAACGCGCAAATACGGGCGTTCGATGAGTGGGCCTTCGTATTGTTTGCCGAGGGTTAGTCCGCCTTGAAGTTCTGCGATCCGTTTCAAGCAAACGAGCTTCCAACCGCGTGGAACTTGATCAAGCCACACATTGCCTGTTGATTCCAAAACGGCGCGGTCTGAAATGCCGCGTGTCACCGCACGTTGGATGATCGACTTGCGAAGTGCGTCGAGGGTTTCGAGTTGGCGGCGCTTGGCGGTCACCGCCGCGTCAATCGCCGCGCAACTCGCATCCAGATACGCCGCGATGCGCTGTTGCTCCGCCAGCGGTGGGAGCGGGATGCGCGCCGCTCGAAACGCGTATTGAGAAAGCCCGAAACGGGTCACGCCAACGGCCTTGGCTTCGTATTGAGCACGAAAAGATTTTGAAGCGTGAAGCCAAGCCAGAAAAGAACCGCTGACCGATGCAAGCCGTGGGCGAATCATCGCCAGATGGTATCCGCACAGAACTCCCGGCAAATCCTCTGCGACGAGCGAGGGAATTGCGATGTCGTCTGGTTCTTCCGAATCTTTCGTCGCGAGAACATCCCCGCACCGAATCTGGAACTTTTTGATTTCGCGCTCCTCCGCCGAGGCTTGCATGAAATCAATCGCACTCGTGATGCGGTCATTCTTGTAAACGTCCACGTAGTTGCAGAGCCGGACGGGCGCTTCGCCGTCAATCGTGTGTTTGTCCACGTTGCTGAACATGACATCTGCAGCCGCATCAAGACGAGTGACGCGCCAACCGGTCGGCACGGTGTTCGTCCACGGAGCAAGCGCGTTGGTTTCTTCGGCGGTATTCATTTACTCGCCAGTCCCTCCAACATCTTCTCCGCTTCCTTCTCCAGTTGCCAGAACTCGGCCAGCAACTCTTTGGCGGGCGTGGGCGACTGGTAGCGGTAGAAGTGTTTCATCACGGGCCGCTCCTTTCCGGCAGGACGGAGCGCACGACGTCAGAGAGTTGTTTGGCAGTCGGCAGTTTCCCTTTCAGGTTCGCCGGCAGTTTGGATTGCAATTCATACACCGCCACGCCGATGGGATTGCGCTTTGCGCGCAGGGCGTATTCCACCTCCACGTCGTCCTTTTCCGCGCAGAGGATGATGCCGATGGACGGCTGGTCACCGGGGGCGCGTTCCTTGTCGTTGAGCAGATTCAAATAGAAATCCATCTTGCCGGCGTATTCCGGCTCGAACGGGCCGACTTTGAGATCGAACGCGACCAGCGCCCGGAGGAAGCGGTGGTAAAAAAGCAGGTCAATGAAATACTCCTTCTTTCCGAGCGTGAGCCGGTGCTGCCGTCCGACGAAGCAAAAGCCGTAACCGAGTTCGAGGATGAAATCGCGCAGGCGTTCGATGAGGCGGTCTTCGAGTTCGCGTTCCTTGACCGCGCGGCGGATGCCGAGGAATTCGAGGTTGTAGGAACTTTTGAGCATCTCGTCCGCTTGTTCGGCCAGATGCTCCGGCAGGGCGAGCGGGAAGTTGTGGGTTTTCTTCTCCGTCACCGCCCGTTCATACGCGCCAGCCTTGATCTGGTTAAGGAGGACATTGCGCGTCCAGCCGAAGCGGGCCGTGGCCTGGAGATACCAGAGGCGGGCCGCGGGGTCGGTGAGTTTGTTCAGAATGAGCAGATTTTGCCCCCAGGGAATTTCTGCGACAAGCTGTTGCAGAAATTCGGTGACGGTCACCTCGGTCAATTTGGCTACAGGTTGTAGCCAAATTGCGGGATCAGCATAAGCGAGGTAGAACTGCTTCGCACTGCGGAGATTGCGCGGTGAAAAGCCCCGCATTTCGGGGAACGCTCTTCTCAAATCCGCCGCGACCATTTCGACAACCGAATCTCCCCAGCCCAACACTCGCTGCTTCTCAACGATCCCGCGCCCAATGTCCCAATAAAGCAAGATGGCGTCGCAGTTCACGGCTCGCGCCGCGGAGATGCGGGCGGAGATCACTCGCGCTTTCAAATCTTCGATAAACCGCCGGTATTCCGGCGAGATCATCACGGTGGGTTCGATTGCGTTTTTCATTGCGCCAATCCCTCCAACATCTTCTCCGCTTCCTTCTCCAGCTTCCAGAACTCGGCCAACAAGTCTTTGGCGGGTGTGGGCGTCTGGTAGCGGTAGAAGTATTTGTTGGGCAGGATTTCGTAGCCGAGTTGCGGGCTGTCCTGCCAGCGGATGATCGGCTTGGCGATTTCCCGTTTCAGGAACGCCGCGATGTCCTCGCCGTGCGGGATGTATTCGTCGTCCTGCACGTAGTGCCGGTGCGTCCATTCGACGGAGAGGATTTCCGGGCGACCGTCCAAGGCCGCTTTGAATGTCTTGGCGGCGCTATCCTTTGGTTTCAAGAGGAGTTCAACGGTCTTTTCCTTGCCGTCCACCTTCACGCGCACGCGGAAGGTGAGTTCGCTGGCGTGGAACTCCAGTTCCTTGACGACGTTGGCAGCGGTGAACGCCTTCTCGTAAGGCTCGGTGAGGATGGCGGGCTTGTCGTGCTCGTCCGTCTGCCAGAATACGACGCTGACTTTGTGGTAGGCGAAGTCTTCACGCCGGAAAGTCTTCACCTGCTCATCGGCGAAGTGCTTGGCCCAGCCGTCGCGGTAGCGGGTTTCGATCCATTGGCGGTGGGCATCCGTCATGCGGTTGCGTTTGCTGGCAAAAGCCTTGGGCTCTTTCTCGAATTGCTGGCGGGCGTCAATGAGCATCACCCGCCCGCGATGGCTGGGCGGCTTGTCGTTTCGCAGCAGCCAGATGTAGGTGAAGATGCCGGTGTTGTAGAAAAGCTGGTCGGGCAGCATGACGATGGCATCGAGCCAGTCGTTCTCCAGAATCCAGCGGCGGATTTCGCTTTCACCCGATCCGCAGTCGCCATTGGAGAGCGGCGAGCCGTTGAAGATGATGGCGATGCGGCTGCCGCCGCCGTCGGGCGGAATCATCTTGGCCAGCATGGTTTGCAGGAACAGGAGCGCGCCGTCGTTCACGCGCGGCATCCCGGCCTGATAGCGGGTCGTCTCCAGCTTGCGCGCCTCGGTTTCGTAGCCGTCCTTGCCGCCCCAGGTCACGCCGAAGGGCGGATTGCTCAACATGCGGTTGAAGTGATGTTTGGGTTCGGGCCACTGGTCGCCCGGGTCGCGGCTGTGGGGATCGTGCGGGATGAGCGAGTTGCCGAGCGTGACCTTGACCTGCTGGTCGTTCTTGATGAGGAGGTCGGCCTGGCACACCGCGTAGTTCGTGGGTGAAAGCTCTTGGCCGTGGACGGTGAGGAATTTTTCGACGCGCTCGCGCTCCGCCGGGGTGGTGGCGCGGTCAAGCAAATGTTCCTTGGCCACCGACAACATACCGCCCGTGCCGCCGGCGGGGTCGTAGATGGAAAAGTGTCGGTCGGGGATCGGGATTTCCAGCAACTCGACCATGAGGCGGATGACTTCGCGCGGGGTGAAGTGATCTCCCGCCTCCTCGCCACTTTGTTCCGAGAAGCGCCGCAGCAATTCCTCGTAGATATAACCCATCTCCAGCCCGGAGAGCTGGTCCGGGCCAAGCGCGAGTTCCTTGTATTGATTCAGGATCGGGGCGAGCCGGTTGTTCTTTACCATCACGCCGATGGTGGCGCGGTAATTGAAGTGCTCGATGATGTCGTCAACATTCTTGGAGAAGCCGTTGATGTAGGCGCGGAAGTTTTCCTCCAGCAGCGCGTGGTCTTCCTCATAGACCTTGCGGAGCGTCCAGTCGGTCTTGTTGGAGAACGGGGACTGCTTGGGATTGAGTTCGAGTTCCTTGACCAGCTTGACAAGTTCCTTCTCGGTTAGCTTGGGCCGTTTCGCGCTTACCTCGGCGCGTTTCGCTTCCCGCCATGCCAGCAGCACGCACTCCAGCCGCCGAATCACGATGGCGGGCAGGATGACGCCCTGATATTCGTAAGCCTTGAACTTGCCGCGCAACCGCTCGGCAGATTTCCAGAGGTCGCCGGCGAGGTTGTCGAGCTTGGGTTTGTTAAGCGAGAGAGCCACTAAGAGATCCTATTCATTGTTGGGTCGACGGACGAGGGGTTCTTGCCCTCGGCACCGGCCGCAGCGGTGATGTCAGCTGTCACGCTGGTGCGCCTAACGTCTGCGGCTCACCGGCGGCCGCTCACCGCACTTGACGCGCGGCCGTCCGGTGCAGCCGCGTGTTGGGCCGCTTCGATTTGCTGGGCTTCGACCGCGTCCGTGGATCCACGAGTCGCTTTGGTGGAAATGAAACGGTGGCCCGATCATCGCTCGCGTCTTGGCGCTGGAACGCAGCAATGATCGCGTCGAGATCGTTCCCATGTTCGCGGGCGATGGCCTCGCGGTGCTTCCGAACCTCTTCAACAATCGGATCCCTGCGTGTCATGACTTCGGCTCCATGAGTTCCTCCGGCGTGCAAATAATCGGCGGGACAGTTCCGGCATCCCGACAGACACCTTCGATCTTGCCACGGAGCGCGGCATTCGCGAGGTGGCGAAGGTTCCATGTCAAGAGATAGTCCATTCCGTTGACGGCCGCAACGGCCACGTGTGCGGCGTCCAGCCGCGCTTTCGGAGGCAGCGTGCCGCTCTGCATCAGCCGCTTCGCCAGTGCCGCGACGGCCCGACCGAATTCGAGGTTCGGAATCCCTTGCAGCGCCTCGAGCCGACGAGCGGCTGCTTCCGGGTTCCCGCGCCCCGCCTCGGTGACCACGGCACGCGAGATAAAGAGTTCGAATCGATTTCGGCCAGCCCACCAGTTCCGAGTCGCCTGCTGGTGCGCCGCCTGGATTAGATCGGCGCTGGGCGCCGCCACCAGGTAGCTCACGATGGTGGTTTCGAGGTAGACCTTCGACTTCGCCACGGTGTGTGAATTCTATCCCGTCGGATCATCCGTTCAACGATTAGTAGCCTGCGTAGC
>JBCKZH010000102.1:0-12585 GCA_038919385.1 Vicinamibacterales bacterium
CTTTTCTTCCTGCTGGTCGGGTTCCTCCTGATGATCCTGATGCGGTGGCAACTGGCCTGGCCGGGCCAGCCGCTGCCGGCGTGGCTGGTGCCGATGCTGGGCGAGGCCAATGCGCCCGGCGGCATCATGCTGCCCGAGTTCTACAACCAGCTCGTGGCCATGCACGGCTCGGTGATGGTGTTCCTTGCCGTGGTGCCGCTGGCCGCGTCGGCGTTCGGCATCTACATCGTACCGCTGCAGATTGGCGCCAACGCGATGGCGTTCCCGCGGTTAAGCGCGCTCAGCTATTGGCTCTATCTCGCCGGCGGCCTGGTGATGGTCGCGAGCTTCTTCGTCGAGGGCGGCGCGCCCAATTCCGGTTGGACGTCGTACGTGCCGCTCGCCGTGATCGCCAGCGCCGGGCAGAACTTCTGGCTGGTCGGTATCTTCCTGATCGGGCTGTCATCCACGCTCGGCGCCATCAACATGCTCGTGACGATCGTGCAAGGGCGCGCGCCCGGCATGACGTGGATGAAGCTGCCGTTCTTTGTCTGGTCGCAGTTGGTGACGGCGCTGCTGTTGCTGTTGGCGTTCCCCGCGCTGCAAGCCGCCGCCATCTTCCAATTAATGGATCGTGTGGCCGGCACCAGTTTCTTTATGCCAACCGGCCTGGTGATCGGCGGCGTGGCGCTGCAAGGCGTGACGGGCGGCGGCAATCCGCTGCTGTGGCAGCACCTGTTCTGGTTTCTCGCGCACCCGGAGGTCTACGTCCTTATCCTCCCTGCCATGGGCATCGTCGCCGAGGTGATCACGGTGAACGCGCGGCGGCCGCTGTGGGGCTACGGGTTGATGGTGGGCGCCGTGTTGTTCATGGGCGGCATGTCGATGGTGGTGTGGGCGCATCACATGTTCCTCAGCGGCATGGGCACGTCGCTCAGCATGTTTTTCCAGGTCACGACGATGATCATCTCGATCCCGTCGGTGATCCTGATCTCGTCGCTGGTGATGTCGCTATGGGGCGGATCCATTCGCTTCACCACGCCCATGCTGTTCGCGCTCGCGTTCCTGCCGATGTTCGGCATCGGCGGGCTCACCGGCCTGCCGCTGGGGCTGGCCGCCAGTGACGTCACGCTGCACGACACCTACTACGTGGTCGCGCACTTCCATTACCTGGTGGCGCCGGGCACCGTGTTCGCGCTGTTCGCCGGCATCTACCACTGGTGGCCGCGCATCACCGGCCGCATGCTCGACGAGACGCTCGGCAAGATTCATTTTTGGGGATCACTGCTGTGCATGAACCTGATCTTCATGCCGATGTTCGTGGTCGGCCTGATGGGCGTGAACCGCCGGATGTACGACGCCGGCGCCAGCTACGCGCTCGCCCAGCCGACGCTGATATGGCAGGCGTACATGACGTATGCCGCCATCCTGCTAGGCCTGTTCCAGCTCCCCTTCGTCTGGAACCTGCTGAAGGGATGGTTGGGGTCAGGTCTCCGTTACAACCCCTGGGGCGCCAGAACCTTGGAATGGGTCGGAGAGGTGTCCCCAGTCATCCCAATCATCCCGCGGACGGACACCGGGACGACGGTGGGGAGGTTGGGGATGTGGCTGTTCCTCGCCTCGTCCACGATGTTCTTCGGGTCGCTGTTTTCGGCCTACGTCATGCTCCGCGCCGGGTCGCTGGAATGGCCGGAACCGTTCTCGCTCGTCCCCTGGCTTGAAACTGCCTTGCTGCTCGGCGCCGCCGTCGCGTTCGGTGGGGCGCGCATCCGGCTGATCGGCGCGCACGTGCTGGGACTCGCGTTCGTCGCCGTGAAGCTGCTGAACGACATGGTGATGATCCGCAAGGGTCTGCTGCCCTCCGCCAGTGTGCAACTGGCATGCTGGTTTACGCTCGGCGCCGTTCACGCGGCCTATGTGTTTGCCGGCGCGATCTTCAGTGGATGGCTGGCCGGACCCGCGTTCGGCATGAAAGCGGACGACCGCGACCGGTGGCGCGCGCGCATCGAAGCCATGCATCGCTACTGGATCTTCATGGCTCTGCTGTGGCTGCTCCTCGTGGGCGGTTTTCATGTGGTGTAGCCCATCATGAGTTGCCCGATCTGCGGACCGTCGGAGAGCGCCGCGATTGCCGCCGGCGTGCGCGCCGGCGTCGGCACACTGATCTTCGTCACGGCGATCGTGGTGATGGCAATAGCGAGATTCGCGTGGCGTTTGTGGAAGTTGGAGAGACGCGCGTGATCGATCGCTGGCTGCCCACCGCCGCATCCGCGCACGGGTCCACGCTGGATGCGGTCCTGCTCGGCATCCACTGGCACCTACTGCTGATCTTCGCCGGGTGGCTGGCGTTGTTGATCGTCATCCTGATCAAGTTCCGCCAGGGCGCCAACCCCGAGCCCCGGCAGACTGGCGCTCGCACGTTATGGCCAGCCCTCGCCATCGGCGGCGTGATCGCGGGCGATGTGCTGATCCTCACGACCCTGGCGCTGCCGGCGTGGTCCGCTCGCGTTGCGCCACCGCCCGCCAACGCGACACCGCTCGAGGTCCGCGTCACCGGCGAGCAGTTCGTCTGGAACATCCACTACCCAGGCCCAGACGGCGTGTTCGGCCGCACCGACAACACGCTGATCAGCGCAGCCAACCCCGTCGGCATCGACCGCGACGACGCGGCGGCCACCGACGACATTGGGTTGCTGAACATCCTCACGCTGCCCGTGAATCGCACCGTGGTTGTCCAACTAGCCAGCCGCGATGTCGTCCACAGCTTCACGCTGAACGAGATGCGCGTGAAGCAGGACGCCGTGCCCGGCATGACGACGAGAACGTGGTTCACGCCGACCATGACCGGCGATTGGGAGATCGCCTGCTCGCAACTCTGCGGGCTGGGCCACTACCGCATGCGCGGGGAGTACCACGTGGTCACGGCAGATGGTTGGATTGCCTGGATGAAAGACGAGCAGGAGCGATTGACACGATGACGACACGCCGGCGCCTCGCGATCGCCGCGTGGCCGATCAGCGCTCGATCTTCTCGCCGCGGCTGACCCACTCGTCCCAGCCGCCCTTGAGCGCCTTCGCGCCAGGGATGCCCTTCGCGGCCAGGTCCACGGCCGCGCGCGCCGCGGTCATCTCGTTCGCGCACGCGCAGTAGGCGACGATGGTCCGCTTCTCGCCGGCGAACTGGCCCGCCGTCGCGAGAATCCGCGTGTAGTCGATGTTGATCGCGCCCGGAATGCGTCCCTTCGCGAACGACCCCGGCTCGCGGACATCAAGCACCACGACCGACTTCTGCTCCATCAGCACCTTGAGCTCGTCGATCGAGATCCGCGGCACGGCGCGAATGGCCTGTGCCCGCTCCTCCGCCAAGGCTGTTGAGGGCAAGGACAGTGCGACGCCCGCGATGAATGCGAACGCTAATGTTTTTGCTGCGAGTTGAGCCATGACTCCCTGAACCTCCGCTGGTCGTCGGTGAGTGTGCCGCCGGTCTTCTCGACCGCCACGACCTCCACGCGCGGATCCTCTTCGAGCGTGATCGTGCCGTTCACCACTTCTCCGCTTCGGCGCACGAAGCGGATCGGAACTGCCGCGCCGGGCTTCTGCTTCGCCAGCGCCTCGTCGAAGTTCGCCATCGACGCGAGATCGACGCCGCCCAGATTCACGATCTGATCATCCTGCGCGACGCCAGCCTTGTAGAGCGGTGAGTCCCATGGCACGAGGCCGCTGACCCGAAGCGCACTGCCGCCCGCTTGCAGTTGCACCTGACCGACAAACGCCTTGCCGGCGGCGCGCTTGCGCAGCACCATGCCGGCGCGGCCGAGCAGGCGCGAGTAATCCACCAGCTCGCGGCCTTCGACGAACTTGTTGAAGAAGTTGTTGGCAAACCCGCGGTCGCCAGAGACTTTCGCGAGCGTCTCTTTCAGTCCATCGATCGTATAGGCGGTCGAGACCTTGCCCGGTTCCTTCTGACCGGGACGTCCGAACTGCGCCCACAGCGCCTTCATGAAGTCGTCGGCGGTGGTCTTGCCATTGGAGCGGTCGCGTAACGAGAGGTCCAGGCCCAGGCCAATCGCAGAACCGTAGGTGTAGTACGAAATGAACAAGTTGGGCCAAGCCGTGCGATCGATCGACACGGCGGCATCCACGAACGGTGCCAGGCGGCTCATGTCGATCGCGCTCCGGAACTGGCGCCCCGGGCTCAAGGTCACGGCGTTGATGATGCCCGCCAGATCCCCCATGAACGCATCCATCGTCAACAGCCCCGTCCGTTCGAGGATGAGGCCGTCGAAGTAGTTAGTGAAGCCCTCACCGAGCCACAAGTCATCACTCATGTCCGCTTCCTCGAAATCGAACGGCTCGATGCCCTTCGATCGCAGCCGCTCCATGTTCCAGGCATGAAAGAACTCGTGCGACACGGTGCCGAGAATGCCCTGGCGCTGTTGGGGATTCCTCAGCGCACCGGAACTCGTCAGCGACGTGCTGTTGCGATGTTCCATGCCGTCGCCGCTCGCCCACGGCAGGTAGACACTCAGGAAGGTGTAGGTGTTGGTCTCGAACCGAGGCAGCTCACCAAACACCGGGATCGATTCGCGGACGATGCGCTCGACGTCTTTGGCGAAGGCATCGGCGTCGGCCTCGGTGCCGTCGTGGGTGAGGGCAATGCGGAAGGTGGGCGGCGGCCCGGTCCGCTTCTGGCCGTCATCGACCGTGAACTCGCGCAACGTGAACGCGCTGAAGTCGGTGGGGCTATCCATCAGGTAGTGGAGGTTGGGCGCAGTGAAGACCAACGGATCGGATGTGGGAAATAACTGCGTCGCCACCTTCCAGGTCTTGCCGGGCGGTTGCACGAAGGACACGCGAGCGGGACGCTCGAACCATCCACGCGCGAACATCAGCGCGGCGGGGATGTTGATGTGGGCGTGCATCGAGTCGATGCCGAGGTAAGTGCCGTCAGTGCGATCGCCGAAGACCTTGTAGGTGACCACGACCGTGCCGTCGTGACCGGCGATGTCCCATTGGTGGGGATCCGGACGCGTCGGCGTAAGCGGCTGGCCCTTGCCGGTCACGACTGTGACGTCGAACACGTTCTTGGCGAACTCATGGAGTGCGTAACGACCCGGCGACGTCCGCGCCATTCGCACCTGCAGCACACCGGCGGGCACGGCGGCGAACTTCGCCTCCACCTGCATCCACCGATGCTCGGGCGACGGAAACGAGAGCCTGTATTCGACCGGCGCCTGCGCCCACGCCGACGAGCTGACCAGGAAGATGAAAACGACTGCGAGAAACCGGTTCGCCATTCCGCTAAGCATGCCACGAACGCTGCGTGGACTAGAATCTCTGCCATGAAGAAGCTCTTCGCCGCATTCGCGTTGGTCTTGATTGGTATCCAACCGGCAGCTCAGTCCGATCCCAAGACCGCCGCGTTCGGTTGGGTGGACGCCAACGCACCGACGTTGAACCGCGTCAACCGCAACATCTGGACGTGGGCTGAAACCGGGCTCGAAGAGACCAAGTCGTCGGAGGAGCTGCAATCGTTGCTGCGCGCGAACGGCTTCACGGTGGAAGCGAATGTCGCCGGCATGCCCACCGCCTTCGTCGCCACCTACGGGACCGGCAAGCCAGTGATTGGCATTCTCGCCGAGTTCGCCGCGTTGCCCGGATTGTCGCAGGACTCGTCGCCCGAACGCAGCAACCGCGCCGGCGCCACAGCCGGCCACGGCTGTGGGCATAGCGTGTTCGGCACGGCCAGCAGCGGTGGCGCCATCGCCATCAAGCAGGCGCTCGCCTCCGGTGCCATCAAGGGCACGGTCAAACTGTTCGGCACACCCGCCGAAGAGACTGGCCTCGGCAAGACCTACATGCTGCGCGAAGGGGTGTTCAAGGACGTCGAAGAGTACTTCGTCTGGCTCACCGAAATTGCCCGTGCCGCGGCGGCCATGAGCCGGACCAGGCTGATCGAAACGCGCGTCGACGCCGACCTCCACGAGGTGCTGCCCAACCGGACGTTGGTGGAAGTGATCCAGAAGAACCTGGAGCTGGTGGGACCGCCGGTGTTCGACGAGCGCGAGAAGGCCTTCGCGCGCGCAACGCAGAAGGATCTCAAGCCGGCGCCGACGCAGGCCCTGGCCGATCGGGTCGAGCCGCTGTCGAGCGGCGCCCCGACACAAGGCGTGCACTCGACCGACGTTGGCGACCTGACCTGGTTCTTTCCGGTTGGACAGTTCACCGTCGCAACCTATGCGTACGGTGCGCCAGGGCACAGTTGGCAGATCGTCGCCTGCACCGGCATGAGCATTGGCGAGAAAGGCATGCTGGTGGCGGCCAAGACCATCGCCGGATCGGCGATCGATCTCTATCGCTCACCCGAGCTGATCCAGCGGGCGCGTGAAGATCTCAAGAAGACAATGGCCAGTCAGAAATATACGACGCTGATTCCCGAGGGGCAGAAGGCGCCGAAGACGATTCGCTGACTACAGGTTTCCTGTGTCTGGCTCGTCGAGTACTTCGCGAATCTTCTTCGCGAGCTGCATGGGTGTGAACGGCTTCTGGAGGAAGGACTGGCCGTCATCGAGCACGCCGGTCTTCACGATCGCCTCGTCCGTGTACCCGGACATATACAGCACGCGAATCGACGGGCGCAGCGCGCGCAGTGCTTCGGCCACCGCCGGGCCGCTCATGTCGCCCAGGATGACGTCGCACAGCGCCAGGTCGAAGTGCCGCGTGTCGTCACTGCCCAGCGCCAGTCCGGCCCTGCCGGATGCGGCCAACGTCACGGAATAGCCCAGCCGCTCCAGCAGTTCCTTCGACAACCGGCGCACCGAGGGATCGTCTTCCACGAGCAGGATGTGCTCGGTGCCGTCGGGCATCTTCTCCACGGTCGGATCGACTGCCACCCGCGGCGGCGCATCGCAGCGCGGCAAGTAGATGCGAAAGGTGGTGCCGAGACCGAGCTCGCTCGACACGGCAATGTGGCCGTCGCTCTGCCGGACGATGTCGTAGGCCGTGGAGAGACCGAGGCCGGTGCCCTTGCCGACGTCCTTGGTGGTGAAGTACGGCTCGAAGATGCGGGCGCGCACTTCCGGCGGCATGCCGACGCCGGAGTCGGTCACCGACAACATCACGTAGTGCCCCGGCTTGACATCCGGTTGATCCGCGACCGCGGCTTCGTCGAGCACGGCGTCGGAGGTTTCCACGGTGAGGCGGCCGCCCTGCGGCATGGCGTCGCGCGCGTTCACCACGAGGTTCATCACCACCTGCTCGACCTGGCCGGGATCGACGCGCACATGCGGCGAGCCGGCCTTGCCGGTGACCGTCATCACGATGTCTTCGCCAATCACGCGGCGCAGCATCGGCTCCACCCTTCTCAGCGCGGTGTTGAGGTCGATGATCCGCGGCTGCAGTACCTGGCGGCGGCTGAACGCGAGCATCTGCCGCGTGAGGTCGGCGGCGCGCATGGCGGCGCGGCCGATCTCTTCCGCGTCGGCGCGCCGTTCGTCCTTGGGATCGAGCGATGTCAACACGATCTCGCTGTAGCCAATGATCGCGGTGAGCAGGTTGTTGAAGTCGTGGGCGATGCCGCCGGCGAGGCGGCCGACCGCTGCCATCTTCTGCGAGTGACGCAGCTGCTCTTCGAGCACCAGCCGCCGCGCCATCGCATCGTCGCGCTCCGCCATGATGGCGGCCAGCAGCAGGCCCGTGATCGAGCCGAGGGCCAAGAACACGAACAACAGGAACTGGGTGAACTCCACCGGGAACGCGGCGAACGGCCCGACGCGCAACGCCGCAATCCCCATGGCGAAGATGGCAATCACCGCCACGATGCTGGCCGCACCCTTCGGGCCGAACCGCAAGCCCGCCCACATCACCAGGGGAAAGAAGATGAAGGCGATCGGCGCGTCGCGCGTCGCGAAGATGCCCCACAGGCCGAACATCAACTGCGAGCCGAGCAGCAGCGCCAGCATCAGGGCGATGGCCTCGGCAATGCGCGGCCAGGTCCACGTGATCGCTCGACCACTGACCCACGAGAAGATCAAGGTGGCCGTGACCACGGTGCCGAGCCAGTCGCGCAACCACCAGAGCGTGATCTCGTAGAGGAGCTCGCCGGCCGCCAGACCGCCGGCAACGAAGCTCCCGCCGACGATGATGGCGGCGGCCGCCAGCGCGCCGGCCGGACCCGCGACCGCGGTGAGGATGACGGGATCGCGCACGCGCTCGAGGCGCTGGTCGAACTTCAGCGCGCGGAGAATTCGAACGACGACGAGCGGCTGGACCACCTGCGCCAGGGCGACGAAGGTCGCCCAGGGGATCGCGTAGCGGGGATAGTTGACGGCGAACGATCCGAGGACGATACCCGGCAGCAGGCGAAAGCCGCCGAGATAGGTGATGGCGACGGCGAGACCGACCGGCGGCCAGAGCGGGGTGACGCTGCGGCCGCCGGCCACCGGCAGAAGCACCAGCTCCGCCAGTCCCCAGGCGAGGACGGCGACACCCAGGTTCAGTGCGACGTCCCGTGCCCACCCTTGGCCGGCAAACCAGGCGCGAATTGTGACTTGGGCGGATCTCTCGGGCACGTGCAGTGAAGCCTAACGGGTGAGTGCCACGGGCGCAAGCTTTCCACGGGGGCTTGCGGCTTGGGGCTTGGGGCTTGAGGGAGCGTGCCACGAGCCGAGGGAGGCCGAAGGCCGAATGATGGCGGTGAGGCAGGGATTCGAACCCTGGGTAGGGGTTTAAATCCCTACAACGGTTTAGCAAACCGCCGCCTTAAGCCTCTCGGCCACCTCACCGTATGTGAAACTGCTAGGAATTCTGCGGATTTCGTTTCGCGTGAGCAGCGGCTACCGGTGAACTGTGCCCAAAACTGTGCCCAAGCCGTTCCGAAGCCTCCCGCAGGTCTCCGTCGCTCACGACATTATAGCGGTCGAAGACGCTGCGTGTCTTGTGTCCGCTCAATGGCGCCATTCTCTCAGGCTTCAGCTGGTCCGAAAAACGCCAGGCAGGTCAGGCTGGGGTCGCATTTACACCTCTTTGAGCCGCCCTGCCGCGTACTTGTGCAGCAGGCTCGCGATCAACGTCTGATAAGGCAAGCCCTCTGCAAGCGCTCGCTTCTGAATCGCCTCCAGGTCCTTGCTCGACAGCCGGATGTTCAGCCGTCGATCCTTGCGGAACGTGGCCTTGGCAGAGCGAGCGTAGCGAGTTCGCTCACGCTTACCGCCCTTGGCGGACTGCCACTCGCCACGCTCGACGGACTCGAGCAGCTCCTTCTCGTCGGCGTCAATTTTCATGGTCATCGGCCTCCTCACCGAGGTACTGCTTCGTGGCCTTCCGACTCGGGATGATCGTCTTCAGGAAGACGGTGTGCTCGTCCTCGACGAACGGCACAAGGTACACATAGTCTTCGCGTCGGACGACGAAGATGCGCTGGCCGGCATACCGCTCGGGGTTCGGGTGCTCCAGGATGTCGAGAGCGTCACCACGCTCGATGTGGAAGACGATGTCCTCGAACCCGATGCCGCGCTCCGCCCTGAGCTTCGCGTTCTTCGCGTCGTCCCAGTCGAAGTACTTCACGACCATCAGCGTAGCACAACGTGTGCCCAGTAGGCACACGTTGGCATCGGCTCCAGTGTGCCCACCAGTGTGCCCACACGAGGTCCAAGGACCATCATTCGGGAGCCATTCCGCGCGGAGGCCCGCACCAAGCTCACGCGACCGGGGACACTTCGAGGCTCGCCGTGGCGCGCGTCAGTTCCTCTCTGAACGCATGACGCCGTCTGTACGTCTGTCGCAGGCCCGCCATCCAGGCGGAGACATCCTCCAGTCGGTCCGTCGGTGCGAGAGCGAGACAAGAGGCGGCGAGCATCGCATCACGATCCCCCTCCTCCAATCTGAGACGCGAAGCAGCCTCTTGTATCAGCGCGACGATCGACGGCG
This sequence comes from Vicinamibacterales bacterium, assembly GCA_038919385.1. Classification (GTDB taxonomy): domain Bacteria; phylum Acidobacteriota; class Vicinamibacteria; order Vicinamibacterales; family UBA2999; genus 12-FULL-67-14b. The sequence continues at coordinate 9,906 of JBCKZH010000102.1, forward strand.
TCGCCAGCTTGGGTCTGCGCTCGACGGCGGCGGCGGAGAACGCCTCCAGCGGGTCACGGCACGTCGATTCGAAGTCCGCAAGGAGTGTGTCGCTCACCTTCGTCGGTATTCCTTTTGCCAACAGGATGGCAAACAAGGAAACCTGGGGCCTTCGCCAGTAAGTCGGCGGCGCCGCACAGGTCGCCCACCAGCACACGAGCGAGCCCGAGCTGCCGTCCCGCAGTCTTTGGACAGCGAGCCAGAGCCTTCTTCGCCTTCGCTCGCCATATCGGTGGGGTGTTACCGTCCGCGACAAGCCAGCGCAGCAGCCGCGGCGGCGTCGGAGCAGCGCGCCACGCGGCTTCCAGACGCTTGGACACATCCGGCCGCCCGAGCTGTTGGGCGGCCAGCGCCGCGCCATCGAGCAGTTTGCCGCGCCAATGCGACTTGCCCACCAGCCCCGCCGAGGTGTTGTAGGCCCGAAAGGCCTCAGCCCACCAACCGAAAGACGGCCTCGCGGAGCCAGCGTTCTTGGTCGCTGTCCCACTCCTCCTTCGATGGACGATGACGTCCAAGACGCTTCACCCACATTGGCAAGAATGCCCCGAGCTCCGGCAACGCCCCGGCCGACACGCCTTCCATTTCTTCAAGAGGATTCAAGAGAGAGCTGACGCCTTTGGCCTGCTCGATCGCGTCGTAGACTGCGTCGGCACGGTCGCCGATGAGCGTGGTCGTGTACACGCTCGTGACGTACTGGGCGACACACGCGTGGGCGTCGACAGCCAGGACATCTTCAACCAGCTCGTGCTGGCCAAGATCGATGTCCACGTTTGCGATCGGAAGGAGGAGTGCCTCGAACACGGCCCGGGCGCTCGCATGGTCTCCGGCGAGAAAGGCTTTGGTGCCCAGGCGCAGGTGTTCACTCACGTCGTCGGGGTCAGCGCAACCAAGCCGGAGCGAGCCTTCGCCGCACGGGCCATCAACGAGTCGACAATCTCAGCCCGCGCGGCGGCGTGGAGCCCATCCAAGACGCCGCGCAGGAACGAACGCAACTCCGGTGCAGTCATGGCCTCCAGGGCACCGTCAACGTCCAGATTTCCTCTTACGTCGCCGCGTGTGTGGACACGCCGTCGCCCCTTCACTTTGTTGTCTCCTTGGCCGTTGATTGCACACGCCAAATGTACCTCGGCCCTCCTGATCTCCTCTAGAATCTCCGGATGGCCCGTGATGATTCCTGCCCGTCCGGGAGCGGTCGCAGTACGAGAAGCGGTGTCAAGTGGCGCGGCCGAGGGTAGCAGCGCAACGCATGCCGAAGGCCAGCAAGCACTCCTGGCGCTTCAAGGCGCGGTTCCGGCGGCACGCGTTTGGGTGGAGGTCGCAACCGGCGATCGCCCGGCTGCAGGAAGCCGTGTCCGAGATCAAGCTGGTCGCGCGCATCGATCCGATTCTCGGGGCCGAGGGTGCGGTCGCGTTGTTGGAACGGATCTCGCCCGCTTTGGAGAATGTCGACAACGCGGAGGCTCTCAGCTACGCGGAGAGTTGCCGTGGCCCGTGGGCAAGCGATCGGGACATCGACGGGCTGTGTGAGCAGATCCTGGTGTCAATGGTGGCCAGACCGATGAGGCCTATGCGCGCTATGGCCTCACGGCGAACCGGGCGAGCACCTATCTCGGGTGGTTCCGGGCCGTGACGAAGAAGTACCCGGATAAGCCACGCGGCGTTGTCCTCGCGCTCATCGACAGCGCGGGCGCCCGCGGTGGTTTCGTCGCGAGCATCATCGGGCGGGAGCTCGGGCTGCCCTGATCTGCTCGCAGACTGCTCCCCGTAGGGACGTTCGGCCAAGTCACTTCTTCAGCCACTTGCCGAAGACGCTGTCGAGTAGTCGTTCGTCGGCGTAGAAAGTCGTGGCGCCGAGCCGATTCACGACGTCACGGACATCGATGAGCCCTTCCACTGCCGCGGCGCGCAAGACGCCGAGCGTTCCTGTGACTCGAAAGCTCCGTCGCACCGCTTCGGCTCTACCTTCGGTTTCATCAATCAGAATGAGATCGGCGTGGACTCTTTCGGCGAGCGCGATCGCGGCGCGTTCGCCGGCGTCCAACCCTTCGACGACCGACGCCACCTCGTTGGCGGTCACCTCAACGACGTCGATCCACGCAGGTGGCCGTGACATCCACTCTCGCACGGGCTGAGGCACTCTCGCCGCGCTCAACTCGATGGCGACAGCTTCAGGAACCAGCACCTCGCCATAGAAGCGGTGAAGAAGCGCGGTCTGTTCGAGGAGAATCAGGTACTGGAGTGGGCTGCTGTCCGCGACGACGATCATCGTTCGCGAATGATACCCAGTTCGAGATGTACGGCCAGATCGTTTTCGATGTCTGCCTCTGTATACCTCAGGGGAACACGGTGCTCCTTGAGAAGCGCATGCACCTGGAACCTCGACTCAAAGTCGAGCAGGCGTCGCACCTGGTTCTCCATCAACGCGCCCGTTCGGTAACCTTCGACGGCTAGCGCCTCGAGCGCCTGGCGTGAGACGTCCGACCACCGCCCTTCGAGAGCAGCGGAGATGTCGTCGGGCAAATCGAGGGTGACCCGCATGATGTTCGATTTTACCGCGCTCTCAGCGTAACGCAACCTATGCCCATGAGGCGGGCGCACGTCAGTAACGTGAGGTGGCTCAGGACGGGCGATATGGCAGGAG
>JBCKZH010000103.1:0-12485 GCA_038919385.1 Vicinamibacterales bacterium
CCGTCCTCGCTTCGCTGCGGGCGGCTAGGGCTTATGGCAATTGAGCTTCGGGGTTTTTTAGGGTTTGTTTGTCTTTCGGCTATAGTAACCGAAAGGAGGGCCTCGATGCCCAGCACACCTGACGTCCCTGCCCCTGTCCGTGAGCAACTCACGGTGCTCTCGCAAGCGCGTCCCATGCGGCGAGGTTCGCTCTCGGAGCGCTACATGAAGTGCAACAAGCCAGGATGCGCTTGTGCGGCGCAGCCCGGCGCCCGCCACGGTCCCTACTTCAGTCTTACGCGCGTTATCGGAGGTCGCACCCAATCGCGCTTGGTCCCCGCCGCGCAGGCGAAAGTCGTGCATGCCCAGATCGAAGCCGGCCAGCAGTTTCGCAAGCAGGTCGAAGCCTACTGGCAGGCCTGCGAGCAATGGGCGGATGTCGAGATCGACGAGCCCAAGGCGACCTCGAAAGAGGCCGCCAAAAAAGGGGGCTCAAAACGGCTTTCGAAGCGGAGGTCATCGCCGAAATCGAAGCGCTGATCGGTCCCGGCGCGGTCGATCGGATCGACTTCGAGGCCATCGAGACCGCGGCGCGGCGCCAGGCATTGCACGTGGCCGCGCGCGCCGTGGAGCAGAGGATCAACGCTGACAAGTCCGACCACGTCGGCCCCGCGTTGCCGTGTGCGTGCGGAATGCCCGCTCGCTACGCAGGCCGACGTTCCAAGACCTTCGAGAGCGTGCTGGGGCCGCTGATCCTACGGCGGGCCTACTACCACTGTGCCCCCTGCAAGGGCGGTTTCTGCCCGCGGGACCGCGCCCTGGGGCTGGTGGACCAGTCGCTCTCGCCGGCGGTTCTGCGGATGGTGGGCTTGGCAGCCTCGATGGTCAGCTTCGAGGAGCGCCGCCAACTGTTGGACGAACTGGCTGGTGTAGCGGTGGAAACCAAGCACGTCGAGCGCGCCGCCGAGGACTTGGGACGCGAGATCGCCCAGGACGAGCGTCGCGTTGTCGAACCGCCCGCGATGTCGGAGCCGATCGCTCCAACGCTATATCTGGGCATGGACGGAACCGGGATCCCGATGCGCGCCTCGGAGTTGGTGGGGCGGACCGGCAAGCAGTCCGACGGCTCTTCCAAGACCCGCGAGGTCAAGCTATGCACGGTCTGGAGTGCCGAGCGGCGGGACAAGGAGGGCATCCCCGTGCGCGACAAGGGCTCGGTGACCTACTCGGCGGCTATCGAAAGCGCGGCGCAGAAGGACACCGACGCGGCGCCGAGCGAGTTTGCGTCGCGCGCCGTGCGCGAGGCCACGCGGCGTGGTTTCGACCGCGCCGAACGCCGCGTCGTGCTCGGCGACGGCGCGCCCTGGATTTGGAACATCGCCGACGAGCATTTCCCCGGCGCTGTCCAGATCATCGACCTCTTCCACGCCAAGGGCCACCTATGGGACGTGGCCAAGGACATCTACGGCGCGGGTAGCGACCTGTGCGAGCAGTGGGCCAAGCAGCGGCGTGACGAACTGGACGAGGGCAAGATCGACGCGATCCTGGCGGCGCTGCGGATTCACGGCGAGGCTAACGAGGAGGCCCGCAAGTGCCTGGACTACGTCACGCGCAATCGCCATCGCATGCGCTACCCGGAGTTCCGCGCCCAGGGCCTGTGCACCTCGACTGGCGTCGTCGAAGCCGGCTGCAAGGTGGCGATCGGAACGCGGTGCAAGCGTGCCGGGATGCACTGGACCGTCGCGGGCGCCGACGCGATCATCGCCCTGCGCTGCGCCAAGCTCAGTGGTCGCTTTGAAGACTTCTGGGAGCGCCGAGCACAGGCACGAGTCGCGGCATGACCCCGGACTCCGCTACCACTTCCTTTCATCAGCCCCCGGCCGCCCGCAGCGCGAAGCGCGAGGACGGCCGGGGGCTACTTCGGCGTCACTTTCATGTCGTGCGCCCTCGACAAGGCGGGTCAGAAGGGGACGGGCAAGTGGACGGTGATGATCGCGCTCGAGCTCGGCGTGCCGGTGCCGAGCATCGCGGCGGCGGTTGACGCACGCGTGCTGTCGAGCATGAAGAAGGAGCGCGTGGCCGCGAGCAAGATCTTGTCCGGCCCGCAACCGCGCTCGTACGGCGGCGGCCGCGACGAGCTCGTCAAGAAGGTGCACGACGCGTTGTATGCGGCCAAAATCTGCGCCTACGCGCAGGGCATGCACCTGCTCGACGCGGGCTCGCGCGAGTACCACTGGAACATGGACCTGCGCGAGATCGCGCGCATCTGGAAAGGCGGCTGCATCATCCGTGCGCGCTTCCTCGATTCGATAATGAAGGCGTACGAGCGGCGGCGCGATCTGCCGAACCTGCTGCTCGACGACGAGTTCAAGACCGTGGTGGAGACCCGACAGGCGGCGTGGCGCGAGGTTGTTGGCCTGGCGCAGCAAAACGGTATCCCGGTCGTGGGGATGGCGTCCAGCCTCGCCTACTATGACAGCTACCGGTCAGCCGAGCTGCCGCAGAACCTGACGCAGGCGCAGCGCGACGCGTTCGGCGCACACACCTACCAGCGCAAGGACGACGCGGACGGCCCGTTGGTCCATACTGAATGGCTGGCGTGATTTCCGCTTCCCGAGAACCCGCAACGGCCGGGCGCGGTGGTGCTGTCGGCGAAGGCGCGGCACCGCCCGCACGCGACAAGCTGCGCACGCTGACCATCGACATTGGCGGCACCGGCATCAAGATGCTGCTGATCGACGGACAGGCGCGCGCGCTCGGCGCGCGCTCGCGCTCACTCACGCCCAGGCCTTCGCCCCCGGACGCGGTGCTGGCCGTCATCCGCAAGATGCTCGCCGCGCAAGGGAAATTCGATCGGGTGTCGGTGGGCTTCCCCGGTGTCGTGCGCGGCGTAGTGCAAACTGCACCGAATCTCGGCACCGGCACCTGGCGCGGATTCGATCTGCAGGGCGCCATCCAGCAGGCGGCCGGCAAGCCGACGCGCGTCGTCAACGACGCCGACCTGCAGGGGTATGGGGTCATTCGAGGTGTCGGCGTCGAGCTCGTGCTGACGCTCGGCACGGGGCTGGGCTCCGGGCTCTATGTCAACGGCCGGCTGGTGCCCAACCTCGAGCTCGCGCATCACCCGTTCCGCAGGGGCAAGACCTACGAGCAGATGGTGTCGGACAAGGCGCTCAAAAAAGCTGGTAAGGAACAGTGGCTCAAGCGTGTGCTCGACATCATCGATCAGCTCGAACCGATCTTCAATTACGAGATGCTCCACATCGGGGGAGGCAACGCCGCGCGGCTCGGCGCACCGCTGCCGCCGCGTGTCAGGATCTTCGACAACGTCGAAGGGCTGACCGGCGGCATCCGGCTCTGGCACGAGACGTCAGCGGTGAGGATCCGATGATCGCGCCGCTCACCGACGCGCGCGAATGGCTCGAAGCGGATCGGTCGGGAGGGTTTGCGATGGGGGCGGCGTCGGGGATACGCGCGCGGCGCTATCACGCGCTCCTCACCGCCGCGACCCGTCCGCCCGCGGGACGCGTCGTGCTCGTCAGCGGGGCAGAAGTGTGGGTGGAGGAGGGGGAGAGCCATCCGGTATTCCTTTCGAGCCACCGCTACGCGACGGATGTCGTGCACCCCGATGGCCATCAGAGGCTGGTTGAATTCACGCACCAGCCGTGGCCGACGTGGACCTATGCGATCGACGAGCGGCGAACGATCGTGCACGAGATCGTGTGTGAACCGGCGTCCGGAGATGTGGTGCTGGCGTGGCGACTCGAGGGCGGCGGCACGAGCGTGGCGCTCTGCGTGCGACTCCTTCTCGCGGCGCGCGACTACCATTCGCTTCAGCGCGAGAACGGCGAGTTCTGCTTCGACGCGAGTGCGGCCGGCGCCGGCAACATCGCCTGGCAGCCGTATGACGCGCGCACCGCAGTCACTGCGCTCACCAACGGGGCGTATCGGCACGACCCGGCCTGGTACCGGCAGTTCTCGTACGAGCAGGAACGGCGGCGCGGGCTCGACCACGTCGAGGACCTGGCCTCACCCGGCGTTTTCCGGTTCGCACTCGGCGGCGGGGCGGCGGCGGCGATGGTACTCCGGGCAGGATGCGCGCCGTACGGCGACGCCCGGGGCATTGCCGACAACGTGCGCGCGTCCGAGCGCGTCCGCCGCGCCCGGTTCGCCGGGCCGCTACAGCGCGCGGCCGATGCCTACCTGGTACGGCGCGGCGACGGCCTCACCGTCATTGCCGGCTATCCGTGGTTCACCGACTGGGGGCGCGACACGTTCATTTCAGTGCGCGGAATGTGTCTCGCGTCCGGGCGGGTCGATGACGCGCGCCGTGTGCTGCTCGCGTGGGCGGATACCGTCTCGGACGGTATGCTGCCGAACCGGTTCACCGACGCCGGCGAAGCGCCCGAGTACAACTCCGTCGATGCCTCGCTCTGGTTCGCGGTCGTGGTCGGCGAGTTGCTGAACACCGGCACTGTTCCGCCCGCCGATCAGCGCCGGCTGCTCGATGCGGTCGGCGAGATCGCGCGCGGCTACACGCGCGGCACCCGCTACGGGATCCGCTGCGACGAGGACGGGTTGCTCGCCGCGGGTGTGCCGGGGATGCAGCTGACGTGGATGGACGCCAAGATCGGCGATTGGGTCGTCACGCCGCGGATCGGCAAGCCGGTCGAGATTCAGGCGCTCTGGATCAACGCGCTCGCCGTTGCCGAGCGGCTGGACCCGGCGTTCGCGCGGCAGCGCGAGCGGGCGCTCGCCAGCTTCCGCGCGCGGTTCCCGTGCGGCGACGGCAGCCTGTACGACGTGGTCGACACCGATCATGTGCGCGGCAAGGACGATGCGTCGTTCCGCCCCAACCAGATTTTCGCCGCCGGCGGGCTGCCGATCGCGCTGATCGATGGGGCCGAGGCACGCGCGCTGGTGGATGCAGTCGAGGCGCGGCTGTGGACGCCGGCCGGGCTGCGTACGCTTGCGCCCGACGACCCTGCGTACCGCGCACGCTGCGACGGCAGCGTGTCCGAGCGCGACAGCGCTTATCACCAGGGGACGGTGTGGCCGTGGCTGGCCGGGCCGTTCGTCGACGCGTGGCTGCGTGTGCGCGGCGGCAGCGACGCGGCCCGCGCCGAGGCGTGGCGCCGCTTCGTGGCGCCGCTGTGCCTACAGCTCAATACCGCCGGACTCGGCCACCTGTTCGAGATCGCCGACGGGGATGCGCCGCACACCCCGCGCGGCGCGCCGTTTCAGGCGTGGTCGCTGGCGGAGCTACTACGCATCCGCTGCCTCGTTGGAGTGTCCTCGTGAAAAAAAAGAAGCTCGATCCGGAGCGGCAACGACAGAAGGAAGGCCGTGTCTGGCAGATCTGGGGCCCTTATTTAAGCGAGCGGCAGTGGGGGACCGTGCGCGAGGACTACAGCCCGCACGGTACCGCGTGGGACGATTTGCCGCACGACCACGCGCGCAGCCGCGCCTACCGCTGGGGTGAGGACGGGATCGGCGGCTTCTCGGACTACAAGGCGCGCATCTGCCTGAGTGTGGCGTTGTGGAATGGCAAGGATCCCATTCTCAAGGAGCGGATGTTCGGGCTCACCAACGCCCAGGGCAATCACGGTGAGGCGGTCAAGGAGATCTACTATTACCTCGACGGCACGCCCACGCAGTCGTACCTGCGCATGCTCTACAAGTATCCGCAGGCGGAATTCCCGTATCGGTGGCTGGTCGAGGAGAACGGGTGCCGGTCGACGAAGCAGCCGGAGTTCGATGTCATCGATACCGGGCTGTTCGACGACGACCGCTACTTTGATGTCGAGATCGAATACGCCAAGGCAGATCCCGAAGATATCCTGCTACGGATCACCGCCCACAACCGTGGACCGGATGACGCGGAGATCCACGTATTGCCGCACATCTGGTTTCGCAACACCTGGTCCTGGTCGGACAGCGGCCTGCGGCCCGCGCTCTCGCTCGACGGTGGGAGCGGCGTGCGGCTACACCATCCGCAGCTCGGTGAGTGGCGCATGGATTTCGACGGCGCGCAGGACATCTACTTCTGCGAGAACGAGAGCAACGCCGAGCGCCTGTGGGGCGTGGACAATGCCACCCCTTATCCGAAGGACGCCGTTCATGCGCGCGTCGTCGAGGGCCGCGTGGATGCGGTCAACCCGGCGCAGGCCGGCACCAAGGCGGCGGCGCATTTCCGGTTCACCGTGCGCGGCGGCGGCAGCGCGACGGTTCGTGCGAGGCTGCGGCGGCACCCGGCGCGCCCGGGGCCGTTCGAGGACTTCGAGGCGATGTTCTCGCGCCGCCGCAGCGAGGCCGATCAGTTCTACGCCGTCCTGCAGCGCGACGTGAGCGATCCGGAGGCGCGCAGCATCCAGCGCCAGGCGCTCGCCGGCATGGTCTGGACCAAACAGTTTTTCCATTACGACGTGTGGCGCTGGATGGCGGGCGATCCGCGCCAGCCGCCGCCTCCGATCGAGCGGTTGCACGGTCGCAATCACGAGTGGACCCACTTGTTCAACGAGGATGTACTCTCGATGCCGGACAAGTGGGAATACCCGTGGTATGCAGCGTGGGATCTGGCCTTTCATTGTCTGCCCATCACGCTCATCGACTGCGAGTTCGCGAAGCGGCAGCTCATCCTGATGACGCGCGAGTGGTACATGCATCCGAACGGGCAGCTACCCGCCTACGAGTGGGCGTTGTCTGACGTCAATCCGCCGGTGCACGCCTGGGCGACGTGGCGGGTGTTCCAGATCGACCGGAAGCAGCGCGGCGGCAAGGGCGATATCGCGTTTCTCGAGCGCGTGTTCCACAAGCTGCTGCTCAACTTCACGTGGTGGGTGAACCGCAAGGATGCGAAAGGCAACAACGTATTTCAGGGCGGCTTCCTCGGGCTCGACAATATCGGCGTGTTCGATCGGAGCCAGCCGCTGCCGACCGGCGGATACATCGATCAGGCGGATGGCACCGCCTGGATGGCGATGTACAGCCTCGACATGATGCGCATCGCGCTGGAGCTGGCGCTGCACAACAAGACCTACGAGGACATCGCCTCGAAGTTCTTCGAGCACTTTCTTCACATCGCTGACGCCATCACGAAAGTCGGCGACGGCGGGTTGTGGGACGACGACGACCGGTTCTATTACGACTGCCTGCACATGCCGGACGATCAGCGTGTGCCGCTGCGCGTGCGCAGCATGGTGGGGCTGATCCCGCTGTTCGCGGTCGAGGTCCTCGAGCCCGAGCTGCTCGAGCGTCTGCCGGGATTCCGCAGGCGCCTCGAATGGTTTCTAAAGCAGCGCCCCGATCTGCACGCTCTCGTCTCGCACTGGGAGAGCGACAGCGGCGTCGGCCATCGCCGCCTGCTGTCGCTGCTGCGCGGCAGCCGCATGAAGGCATTGTTTCGCCGTTTGCTCGACGAAACCGAATTCCTGTCGCCGTACGGCGTGCGCGCCATGTCGCGCGTCCACCTCGAGCATCCGTTCCGCTTCGAGCACAACGGTCAGGACTTCGTCGTTCAGTACACCGCGGGCGCATCGAACACGAATCTATTCGGCGGCAACTCCAATTGGCGCGGGCCGATCTGGATGCCGGTCAACTATCTGCTGATCGAATCGATGGAGCGCTTCCATCATTATTACGGCGACGATTTCAAGATCGAGTGTCCGACGGGCTCGGGCCACCTCGTCACCATTCTGGAGGCGGCGAACGAGATCTCCCGCCGTCTGCAGCGGCTGTTTCTCCGCGACGAGATGGGTGTTCGCCCGTCTCAGGGCAGCCACCCCAAGATCCAGCACGATCCGCACTTCCGGGACTACGTGTGGTTTTACGAGTACTTCGATGGGGACAACGGCCGCGGTGCCGGCGCCCAGCACCAGACCGGCTGGACCGGCCTGATCGCAAAGCTCATTCAGCCTCCGCACCCCGGTCCGGCGCGGAAACAATCTTCGAGCCGCGGTTCAGTCAAGAGCGGCAAACGGTCAGCGAAGAAGGATACTGCCGTCGCCGCGGCTCCTTCACCCCCGCTGTTTAAGAGACGCAGTGGCTAAGCCCACCCGAGATGACCTGGTTGCGGGCCGCTATCGGCTGCTCGAGCAGCTCGGTGTTGGCGGCATGGGAGAGGTGTGGAAGGCCCAGGACACCCGTTTCGAAAGCCGGGTCGTCGCGGTCAAGATTCTTCGCGACGACGAAACCCTGCTCGAGGACGCGCGCAACAAGCAGCGTTTTCTGCGCGCGGTTGACGCGGGCGCACGGGCAGGCGACCTCACCCTCACCTTCATCGTCAACAGCCTCGACGATCTGCTGATCAGCGGCCGCGCTCGCGACACGCTGCGCGATCGCATCGCGGCCGCGCTCGGCGACGCACCGATTGAACGCGCGGCCGCGGCGAAGCTGTTCGACGCGCTGGCCGACGACCCGACCTTCAACGAGAACGCCCGGATGCGGGCCAAGCTCCGCAAGCTCTTTCGCGACGAAGCCAACTCGGTCGCCAACCTCCGCCACGAGAACATCGTCAGCATTTCCGATTACGGCGATCACGCCGGCGTGCCCTACCTGGCGATGGATTACATCGAGGGCCAGACGCTGCTGCGGATCATCCAGCGCGGTGAGCGGATGCCACGCACGCGGCAATTGCGGCTGATGGAAGATCTGTGCGACGGGCTCGGGTATGCGCATCGAAATAACCTCGTCCATCGAGACATCAAGCCCGCCAACCTGATCGTCGATGCAAGCACGGGACGGTTGAAGGTCCTGGACTTCGGGGTGGTGCGGCGTCTCGAACAATCGGGCGAGAGCACGGTTGGAATCGCGGTCGGCACGTTCTGCTATATGTCGCCCGAGCAAACTCGGGGGAGTGCGGCGCTGGATCACCGCAGCGACATTTTTGCGGTTGGTGCGGTGTTCTATGAACTGCTGTCCGGGCGAAAGGCATTCCCGCCCGGCGGTAGCGCGATCGAGCTGGTCCACAACATTCAAACCAAGCCTGCCCAGCCGTTGTTAGAGCTGGTCGGCGATCTCCAGCCCGAAATCGCCGGCATCATCGACCGGGCGATGGCGAAGGAGCCCGAGCAGCGCTACGCGGACCTGGCACTGATGAAGCGGCAGATCGAGCGGATACGGGCCCGGCTCGAGTTGTTGGAGGAGCAGAACGAGCGAACCGTGCTCACCGTCGAGCGCGATGTCACGGTAATGGTCGATCGGTCGAAGGAAACACCGGTGCTAGACCTGCTCAGGCGGGCCGAACGCGCGTTCGATAGCGGAGACGACCATGCCGTGGTCGAGTTGTGCGACCAGGTGTTCCTGCTCAAGACTACACACGCGGCGGCGTCGTCGCTGCGGGCTCAGGCGCTGCAGCGCAGGGAATTGAAGGAGGCGGCCGAACGCGAGCGCCGTGCGGCCGAGGAGCAGGCCCGCATCGCGGAGGATGAGACCCGCGCCGCGGCGGTTGCGGCCGGCTTGGCGGAGGAAGAAGCGCGAAGGGTCGAAGAAGCTCGCAAGGCCGAAGAAGCGCGAATAGCTGAAGAAGCCCGCGAAGCTGAAGAAGCCCGGAAAGCTGACGCGGCCCTCAAGGCTGAGCAACAGCGCAAAGCCGATGAGAAAGCTCGCCGTGTGGCAGAGGAGAGCGCCCGAAAAGCCGCCGCCGACGAAGCGCGGAGGGTCGCGGAAGCTCAGGCCCTGCAAAAGGTCGAGGAAGACGAGCAGCGCGAGGCCGCCGAGCAGGAGGCCCGGCGAGTTGCCGAAGCCAAGGCTCGTAAGCAGGCCGAAAAACAAGCGCGCCTGGCGGTACAGGGACTTCTTCCGAAGAGTCCCCTGCCGAGATACGTGGGACTGGCCACCGCGGCTCTGGTGGTCGCGGGCGTGACCATTTATCTCCTGCTCCCCGGGGCTCTTCCGCAGCCGTCGGGAGGCACCGATCAAACCGCGGCCGCGGTGACGACGACCATTCCGGCAACGACGACCGTGCCACCCCCTCCTCCCACTGGGCCTCCGGATAACGTCTTAGTCCCGGCCCCGCAATTGGTGAGTGTCGACATCCTCCCGTGGGCGCGCGTACGGATCGTCCCCGTTGTTGCCGGGGTAAACGTTCCGGGCGAGCTGCTGATCACCCCATTCACGGTCCAGCTCCCGCCTGGGGATTACCGGCTCGAATGCGAGAACGGCGGCGTCTCGACGCGCTCCGTATTTCCGATCAAGGTTGAAGCCGGGCGGCCTCTGACCGTGACCAGGACGATGTCGGGCTTCAACGCCGACCAAGTCGTGGGAACGCTGCTGGGAGATCAACGGTGATGCGCAAGCCCCTGGTTCTTGCAATTCCGGTGCTCGCGCTCCTTGTGGTCGCAACGCTGGCTCAACAAAAACGCTGGTTCGAGCTTTACGACGAAGCGATTCAACATGTCCGCCGGAGTCAATGGGAGCAGGCCGAAGCCAAGCTGAAGCAGGCGCAAAAAGAAGGTCCCGCCCCCGGCCGTTTCGTTTTGCGTTATTCGGCGTGGCGTGACGACTATTTTCCCGACTTCTATCTGGGTGTGGTCTACCTGAACACGAATCGTCCCAAAGAGGCACTCCAGCAGTTTCAACTGGCCCGGTCCCAGAAGATCAACGTGCAGGACCGCGAGTTTCTACCAATCGGCGACTATGAAACGCGGGCCCAGGGCGATGCGCAGAGGCTCGCGGCCAATGCGCTGCCGCCCATGCCGGTGAAGCCCGTCCCGACGGACGCGCCGCCCGTCCCGGTGCCCTCGCCCGGCTTGCCGTCAGGACCCATTCCCGATCCTGGAGCCGAAAGAAAACGACTCGAAGCGCAGTTCGAGCAAGCGATGCAGAATCGCAACGTGGGCGGGGCGCGCACCGCCCTGGCAGAAACTCAGAAGGTGATCTCGGATCAGAAGGTCATCGCAACCTATACGGCGAGGGTCAACGCGCTCGATCGAGACATTCAACTGTCGGCGGCCGAGCGTGCCGCGATGCTCGCCTTCTATGGCGGAGACTACCAGCAGGTCGTGTCGATGCTGAATGCGGTCGAACAGAGACTCGGCTCACCCTTGTCCGCGCGTGGCTACTTCTATCGTGCCTGCGGGATTGCGGCGCAGGCGCTGCGGGCCGTGCCGGCAGATGCCAAAGCCCTGACCGAGGCACGCCGTCAGTATGCCGAAGCCGTAAAGAACCGGCAGACGATTGCGCCGGATCGGCGGTTCGTGTCGCCACGCATTCTCCAGGCGATTGGATCATAGGCACAGGCGCCTTCATGGCCGGCTTCAGGTCCTGCCTGACACCGCTTCCACTCTCATGCAGGAATACCATGTTGATCATCGCCTTGGCGTCACCGCCATCGGCGGCCCTGCGGTACCACGAGGCAGCCCGCACGAGGTTCAGGGGAACCCCGTCGTGTCCTGTGACCAAGCGAGGCTCGCGTGGCAGAGGGCGAGCACGAGGATCGAGGTCAGCGTAAAGAGGAGGAATCGGGTCGCGCGAATGATGCGGCTCAGTAGCATCAACTAAAACTGCGGGCTCGCGGTTCGGGGCCGGTGAAGGTCGAGATCGTCAAGACCTAAATGCCGAATACAACTGGAAGCCGAAGGGGTGAGAAGGCGGGTTCGCTCCGCCCTCTGCGGGACGTGGCCCCGAGAGTAATTCACTGCCTCGTCATAGACCACTCCACCGCGCCACGGGCCGTCGTGCCGGTGCCGGAGAACGTCCTCAGGTCTGCACTGCCATTGATGTCCATCGTAAAGGCTCGGCCATCGGGGTGCGTAAATAACAGCCTCGCAGCGCGGGGACTGGAAACGCTCCCGGAGATGCGATAGGCGACTCCTCCGTAGAAGGTGTCTCCATTCACGGCACTGCCGTTTTGATTGAGGTTCATTGGGGAGAACAAGAAGCTGTCGTCGATGAATCTCGCCGTCCAACTTCCCGTAACCGTGCCAACCGTGACGGCCGGATACGAACTGAACCCCGAATTGGCCACACGGTCCGAAACGGTTACACTCGGCGTGAAAGTGCCGGCGTTGTTGAACACCTTCTCCGTCGTTGCCGTTCCGGCGGAGAACGACCCTGTTGCGGAGGTGCCGTCGCCGAAGTCCCAGGACGCGACCATGACGTCATTGTCCGCGTCGCTCGCGGTCACGGAGAACCTCAGGCGTGTGGCGGTGGCGAGCAGGGTTCCTCCCGCATCGCTGGACACGCTTCCGATTGTTGGCGGCCGATTGGGAGGCGGGGGCGGAGGGCCGCCACCGCCGCCCGCCAGGACGGCCGCCGCGGCGGCGGCCGCGGCGCCGCCGCCGATCAGGAGCCACTTACCGCTTCCACCCTTTTTAGCGGCCTGCTGCGGCTGCGACACCGGCGGTTGGGCCCCCGTCACAGGTGCAGTCGTCTCTGGTGTCGGAATCGATGGTGTAGTTGGTGCCGGCGGCGTCTCGACTTTTAACGGTCCGGCCGTGGCCACGATGCGAAAGCGGAACTGGTCGATCTGCACGCGTTCGACGTCCTTGCCCGAATCCCAGACGATG
>JBCKZH010000104.1:0-12386 GCA_038919385.1 Vicinamibacterales bacterium
CGGGCATCCCGATTCCTACCCGATGTTCGTGATGTCGAAGACGCTGTCCGACGGCCAGACCTCGCGCATCTACCGCAAGTTGGTCTACGAGACCGGCCTGGCGCTGACCGCGTTTGGTAGCAGCAGCTTCCTCGAGGATCCCGGCATCTTCTACGCGGTGGCGCTGGTCAACCCGGGCAAGTCGGCGGATGAAGTGGAGCAGGCGCTGGTCGCCGAGTTCGACAAGCTCAAGGCCGAGGGCATCACCGAGCGCGAGTTGCAGCGCGCCAAGAACCAGTTCGCGCGCGACTACATCCTCAGCCGCCTCTCGATCAAGGAGAAGGCATCGCAGATGGGCCACGCGGAGGTGATCCAGAAGGACATGGCCAGTGCCGATGGCGAGTTCGACACGTTTCTGAAAGTGTCCACCGCCGACATCCAGCGCGCGGCGCGGCAATACTTCGTCCCGGAACGGCGAATGGTGATGCGAATCATGCCCAAAGGTAGGGCTGGCGGGGCGGGTGGGCCGGGTCAGGCAGAGGTGGGGAAGTGAGGCTCAAGGCAATCGCTACCCTCGTCGTGTTCTCGGCGCTGACAGCACTGGTGGCGGCGCAGGCCGTGCCGGGGTCGTCCGGTCTGCGCCAGTCCGCGGCGCAGGGCGCTCGTGTGAGCAACTGGCCACGAGAAGGGCCGCCGCGGCCGCTGCCCGCTCGCCCGGTGGTCTTCCCGCCGTACGAGATCCGCAAGCTGGCCAACGGCCTTCAGGTCGTGCTCGTGAGCCACAACGAGCAGCCCTCGATCAGCGTGCGCATGATCATCCGCGCCGGCGCGGCGCAGGATCCGAAAGACAAGCAGGGCATGGCCATGCTCACGGCGACGCTGCTCGATCAGGGCGCCGGCAACCGCTCGGCCGAACAGATTGCCGACACCATCGACTTCGTGGGCGGCGTGCTTGGCACTGGCGCCGGCAGCGACTTGAGCTTCGTCAACGCCGTGGTCATGAAAGACAGCTACGACGTGGCGCTCGAGCTGATGGCCGATGTCGTGCAGCGGCCGAGGTTTGCGCAGGATGAGATCGATCGGCAGCGGCAGCAGGCGCTGTCGGCGTTGAAGGTATCGGCCGAGGATCCCGAGGCGGTGGCCGGGCAGGTGATCGACCGCTTAATCTACGGGTTCCATCCCTACGGCATGCCCGGCGCGGGCACCGGCGCGTCACTGGCCTCGCTGACGCGAGCCGACGTCGTGGACTTCCACAAGAAGTACTTCGTCCCCAACAACGCGTTGCTCGCCGTGGTCGGCGACATCGGCGCGACCGAGGCCATGGCCGGCCTCGAGAAGTACTTTGGCGCGTGGCAGCCGGGGGTGGTGCCGGAGCAAACGGTGACCGAGCCGCCCCAGCCGACCAAGCGGGTGATCGTGATCGACAAGAAGGACGCCGTGCAGACGGAGATCCGGGTCGGCCACCTCGCCATTCCCCGCAAGCACAACGACTACGAGGCCGTGGACCAGGCGGTGAAGATCCTGGGCGGCGAAGGCGCCAACCGCCTCCAGCAGGTGCTGCGCTCGCAGCGGCAGTTGACCTACGGCGCGTCGGCGGATCTGGACACCTACAAGATGGCCGGTGCGGTGATCGCGGAAACCGACACGCAGACGTCGAACACCGCCGAAGCCCTGCGCATCGTCGTCGACGAATTCTCCCGGCTGCAGCGCGAGCGGGTGTCTGACCAGGAGCTGTCGGGTGCGCAGGACTACATGGTGGGTCACTTCCCGTTGACGCTCGAAGTGCCCGATGCCATCGCCACGCAGGTGCTGAACCAGTTGTTCTACGAGCTGCCGGTAGACGATCTGCCGAAGTATCGCGAGCGCGTACTGCGCGTGACGCCCGACGAGATCCAGCGGGTCGCGCGCTGGTTTATCCGGCCGGGCCAGTTGTCGGTGGTGCTGGTTGGCAACGCCGACGCCTTCGTCAAAGACCTCAAGGGCGTGGGCTTCGGCGACTTCGAACGCATTCCGATCGAGAACGTCGACCTGCTGTCGGTGGACTTTCAGCGCCGGGCGCCCGCCAGACCCGAGTGACCCGCCTCATGATTTCGTGCGGCGAGCCGTCCGGCGACCTCTACGCCGGCGCGCTGGTCGCCGCCTTGCGCCGCCGTGAACCGGACCTCGAGGTGTTCGGGCTTGGCGGCGAGCGGCTCGAATCCGCGGGCGGCGAACTGATCGCCGACTTCCACGGATTGTCGGTCACGGGCTTGACCGAAGCGCTGGCCATACTGCCGCGCTCCTGGCGCACCTTGCGCCTGCTGGCGGATGCCGCCCGAACGCGGAAGCCAGACGCGCTTGTAGTAATCGACTATCCCGACTTCAACTTTCGCCTGATGGGCGCGATCAAGAGGCTCGGTGTGCCGGTGATCTACTACGTCAGTCCTCAGTTGTGGGCGTGGCGCGCCAGCCGCATCAAGACGATGAAGAAGATCGTCGACCGCGTGCTACCAATCTTTCCGTTTGAAGAAGCGATCTACCGGCAGCAGGGCATGGACGTCCGCTTCGTCGGCCATCCGCTCGTGGACCTCGTCACGCCCGATCAGTCGCGTGACCAACTGCTGCGGCGATTGAATCTCGATGCCGCCAAGCCGGTGGTGGCGTTGTTGCCCGGCAGCCGCACCAACGAGCTCGACCGGCTGGCGCCGGTGATGGCGGCGGCCGCGCCGATGATCGCGGCACGGATTCCTGGCGTGCAGTTCATCGTGGCTCGCGCGCCGAACCTGTCGGACCGGCTGTTCGACGCGTTCGGCATTCCTGGCGTGACGCTGCGCATCGTCGAGGGACGCACCGACGATGTGCTGCAGGCGGCCGATGCGGTGGTGACGGCGTCGGGCACCGCGACGGTGCAGACGGCGTTGCACGGCAAGCCGATGGTGGTGCTGTACAAACTGTCGCCGTTAACCTACCGGCTGGGCCGGAGACTCGCGCTCGTCGACATGTACGCCATGGTCAACCTGATCGCCGGCCAGCGGATTGTCCGCGAGTTGATCCAGGACGACTGCACTCCAGAGGCAGTGGCCACCGAAGCGGTCCGCATTCTGGCGGAACCTGACTATCGCGCGCGGATGATCGATCATCTGGCGGAAGTGCGCCGCCGGCTGGGCGGCCCCGGCGCGAGCGAGCGCGCGGCCGATGCGGTGCTCGATGTCATACACTCGGCGAATGCGTCGTAGCCTTTTCGCATCCCTGTTGATCGCGCTGGCGGTCATGCCCGCGCAGGCCGTCACGGTGGTGCCCCTCAGCTTCGAAGAGCTCGTCCGGCAGTCGTCCAGTGTGATCTACGCGCGCGTGATCGATGTCCGCGGCCAATGGACCGACGATCGCCGCCGCATCGATAGCCTGGTTACTGTGGAAGTGATCAAGGGTCTCAAGGGCACCGCGGCTGGGGAACTGACCCTGACCGTTCCCGGCGGACAAGTCGGCCGCTACCTCAACCTCCTGCCAGGCGCGCCGAGGTTTGCACGCGGCGACCTGGCGGTGTTGTTTCTCACCGCACGCGGCCCGCGGCTCCCAGTCCCGACGGGATTCACGCAGGGCATCTATCGGGTGATGCGCGATGGCGCCTCGGGCGCCGCATTGGTCACGCCGCCCGCGATCGAGCCTGCGGGTCAGGCGATTGTTCGCGGCGACCGGCGGCGCAAGCCAGTGTCGCTGACCGCGTTGGAAAGCGCCGTGCGCGCGGTGCAGGACGTGAGTCGATGAGGCTGAGCGGCTTCCTGGTGGCGACGCTGGTGATCGCCGGTGCGGCGACGCCGGTTGGGGCGTACCTCAAGCTCGGCACGCCTGTGGACGGCCGTGTGGTCGATGTCACGTGGCGGGCGCCCGTGCGTTACTTCGTGTCCGAAGCCGACGCGGCCGGCGTGTCGGCCGGCGACCTTCGTGGCGCCGTGTCGCGCGCGACGGCGACTTGGCAGGCCGTGCCGTCGGCCACGGTACGCTTTGAGTTCCAGGGCATGACCTCGGCGTCGCCCGGCGCGGTCGACGGCCGGACAACGTTCGGATTCGAGGATCGGCCTGAACTCGATCGCGTGCTCGGCGCCACCAGCTTCCTGTTCGACACCACCGACGGTGCCATTATCGAGGCCGATGTCTTCTTCAATGCGCGGTTTGGCTGGTCGGTGTCGGCGCAGGGGACGCCGGGCCGCGTCGACCTCGAGTCGGTGGCGCTCCATGAGCTGGGACATTTGCTGGGGCTGAGCCACTCCGCGCTCGGCGAGACCGAGCTCACCGGCACGGGCGGTCGTCGCGTGATCGCGTCGGGCGCGGTCATGTTTCCCATCGCCATGTCGGCTGGGACGATTGCCGATCGCGTGTTGCAGGCCGACGATATTGCCGGCATTTCGGATCTCTATCCCGCCGCCAACCAGCTGGCGTCCACCGGGGGCCTGACTGGCCGAGTGACAAAAGAGGGCCGCGGCCTGTTCGGGGCCCACGTGGTGGCCCTGAACCCGGAAACCGGCGCCATGGTGGGCAACTTCACACTCGATGCGAACGGCGAGTTTGCCATCGTTCGCCTCAAGCCCGGGCCGTATATTCTCAGGGTCGAGCCGCTGGATGATGCCGAGGTCGATAGCTTCTTCTCCACGCCAATCGACGTCGATTTTCGCGTCACCTACGCCGCGCGGATGGTGGTGGCGCCGCGGGGTGGGTCGTCAGCGCCGATTGAAATCAAGGTGTCGCCAAAGTGAGGGTGCTCAGGTGCTTGGGTGCTTTGGTGCTGGGGTGCTGGGGCGCTGCCAATGCAAATGCGCAGGACGCGCCTGCTCTGCGTGCGCATCGCATTGTGCTCGACGGCGGTGTGGTGTGGTCCGGTGGTTATGCCATCGGCGACACCAACGCGCAGCTGCGCAGCAATGCCACCGGCAGTACACCGGCGCCGTTCACGCTGTTTGCGGCGAGCTCCAAGGTGGATCGCGCACCGGGCGTGAGCGCGCGGGTTGGCGTGACCCTGACGCCGAGCCTGACGATCGAAGGCGGGGGCACTTTTGGCATGCCGCGGGTCGGCTTCTCGATTTCGCAGGACGCGGAAGCCGGCGCGCGCACAATCGAAGGCGAGCAGCTGGCGCAATACTTCTTTGATGCCGCCGTCGTCTGGCACCTGCCCATGCGGCTGGGTCCGCGAGTGCGCCCGTTTGTCGTTGGCGGCGGCGGTTACCTGCGACAATTGCACGAAGAGCGGACCCTGGTCGAGACCGGACAGATCTATTACGGCGGGGTCGGCGCGCGATACTGGATCCGGGGCGGATCGGGCACGGCCCGCTCGCTCGGATTCCGCGGCGATGTGCGCGCCAACCTGCGCCGCGGCGGCATCGACTTCGAGAACAAGGTGCGCGTGTTTCCGACGCTCGCCATCGACATCTTCCTCAGCCTGTAGAACCGTATGCCAGGGCCCGCCGTCCAGTTCGCGGATGTCTGTGCGAGTCGCGGCGGCCGGCCGGTACTCCGCCACATCTCGATGTCGGTAATGGCCGGCCAGACCGTGGCGCTGGTGGGCCGCAGCGGGTCGGGCAAGACCACGCTCCTGCGCCTGGTGAATCGCCTATTGGATCCCGATAGCGGCGACGTGCTGGTGGACGGCCAGAGCACCCGCGCGTGGGATCCCATCGCCTTGCGTCGGCGCACCGGCTATGTCATTCAGGACGCCGGCCTCTTCCCGCACCTCACGGTGGCCGGCAATATCGCGACGGTGCCACGACTCCTGGGCTGGCCCGAGGCGCGCGTGGCGGCGCGCGTGGATGAGTTGTTGACGCTGGTCGGACTGGAGCCCGGGACCTATCGCGGCCGATGGCCGGATGAATTGTCAGGAGGGCAGCGGCAACGGGCCGGCCTGGCACGAGCGCTGGCCGCGGACCCGCCCTTGCTGCTGATGGACGAGCCCTTCGGCGCGCTCGATCCGATCACCAAGGGCGAGCTCCACGCCGAGTTCCAGCGCCTGCAGCGGACGCGGCTTGCCCCCCATAGCGACGCGCTGCGAAGCGAGCGTCGCGGCGGAGGGCAACGGTCGGTGATTCTGGTGACGCACGACATGGCGGAGGCGTGCGCACTGGCGGACCTGATCGCTGTGCTGCACGAAGGGCAGTTGATCGCGTGCGATACGCCGGCGCAGGTGAGGGCGAGTGACGACCCGCGCGTCCGCGCCTTGATGGGCATCTCATGATGGAGTTGCTCGCGTTCATCGCCTCGCATCGGGCGGAGATGGCCACCCGCCTGGGCGAACACGTCGTGCTGGTGGCGGCGTCAACCGCGATCGCGGCGGCGATTGGCATTCCGCTCGGTATCGTCGCCGCGCGGCGGCCCTCGCTATCTCGTCCGATCGTCGGCCTGGCCAACCTGGCGCAGACCATCCCGAGTCTCGCCTTGTTCGGCTTCCTGATCCCGCTGCCGTTCATTGGCGGCATCGGCACCCGCACGGCACTGGTGGCCCTCACCGTGTATGCGGTATTGCCGATTTTGCGCGGCACGATTACCGGCCTGCAAGGCGTGCCGCCGGCGGTGGTGGAGTGCGCGGTCGCCATGGGCCTGACGCCACGGCAAGTGTTACGGCAGGTGGAGTGGCCGCTGGCGTTGCCGTCGATCGTGTCGGGTCTGCGCGTGGCCGTGGTGATTGGCGTGGGCACCGCGACGATTGCGTCCGCGATCGGCGCCGGCGGCCTGGGCGACTACATCTTTCGCGGGCTCGCAATGGTGGATGCGACCGTGATCCTCGCGGGTGCCTTGCCGGCCGCCATCCTGGCGCTGGCCGCCGACGCGGCGCTGGCCGCCGCGGGCCACCTCGCCGATCCTCGCCGCCGTTCCCGCCGCCACGGCCTGGTCCTGGCCGCGGTCGCGGTACTCGCCATCGTGACGGCCGTGTCTGGCCGGACATTTGCCGGTCGAGCCGACCTGGTGATCGGGTCGAAGAACTTCACCGAACAGGTGGTGTTAGGGGAGTTGATGGCGCAGGCGATCGAGCGCGAGACGGGACTGACGGTCGAGCGGCGCTTGAACCTGGGCGGCACCGCCATCGCCCACGCGGCGCTGCTGAGCGGCGGGATCGACGTCTATGTCGAGTACACGGGCACGGCGCTGACGGCGATCTTCAACGCGCCGCCGTCAGCGGACTCGGAGCAGGTGTTCGCACTCGTGCGCGATCGCTACGCGTCGATGGGACTGACCCTGATGCCGCGATTGGGGTTCAACAACACGTTCGCCATCCTGGTTCGCGGTGAGGATGCCAGGCGATTGGCGTTGAAGACGGTGAGTGACCTGGCCGGTGCCGTGAAGTCTGACGCGACCTGGGAGGCGGGCTTTGGCTACGAATTCCTGGAACGGCCGGATGGGTTCAAGGGGCTCAGCGCCGCTTATGGGTTGCCGTTCGCGGCAGCGCCGCGCGTGATGGACCTCAACTTGATCTATCGGGCGCTGGCGGCCGGTGAGATTGACGTGACCGCCGGGGACGCCACCAGTGGGCTGATCGACACCCTCGGGCTCGCCGTCCTCGACGATGACCGCCACTACTTTCCGGTCTACGACGCCGCGCCCGTCGCTCGCGCGTCGGTGATGCTGCAGTACCCCGCGGCCGCGGCCGCAATTCGCCGCCTGGCCGGCCGCGTCTCGGCCGCTGACATGCGGCAGATGAATTTCGCGGTCGATGGCGAGAAGCAGGACCCCGGCCGCGTCGTGCGTGCCTTTCTTTTGAACGGCCCCGCCGCCCCGCCGCCCTCGGCGCCTGTGCCGATTCCGCAATAACCCCCACCGGGGAAATGCTTAATCTTGGGGACGACTTATGTTACCCTCACGGCTTACGACCGGAGCTAGTGCTAGTCGCCGGACTTGACTTGTCAACCACGAGGAGGTGTGATGTTTAATCGGACTACCGTCGTCGCGTGTGTCGGTCTGTTATCCCTGATGCTGGCCGGCAGCGCTTCGGCGCAGAGCGCCCTTGCCGGAGTTGTGAAGGACGCCTCAGGGGGCGCGATGCCCGGTGTCACCGTGGAGGCAAAAAGCCCGGCCTTGATCGAGGGCGTGCGGCTGGCCACGACTGACGCCCAGGGCCAGTACCGCATCGTCGACCTGAGGCCCGGCGTGTACCAGGTGACGTTTACCTTGGCCGGGTTCGCCGTGGCGACGCGCGAAGGGATCGAGTTGCGCGCGAACTTCACCGCGCCGATCAACGCGGAACTGCGGGTCGGCACGCTTGAGGAAACCGTGACGGTGTCTGGAGCGACCCCGGTCGTGGACGTGCAGTCCGCGACCAATCAGCAGGTGATGACCCAGGAACTGCTGGAATCGGTGCCGACCGGGCGCAGTATCTGGGCGGTCGGAGCGACACTGAACGGCGTGACGCTGAGCGCGCCCGACGTCGGCGGCACCGCCGGCATGCAGCAGACCTACATGGCGACCCACGGCTCCGACCGGCGCGACAACGCCATCCAGGTCGACGGCATGAGCGTGAATGGCATCGAGGGTGATGGGGCCATCCAGAACTACTTCAATCAGCTCATGTTCGAGGAGATGAGTTACCAGACCAGCGCCCTGACGGCCGAGGTGCCGTCGGCGGGCGTCCGCCTCAACATGATTCCCAAGGACGGCAGCAACTCCTTGAAGGGATCGCTGTTCTACTCGCAGACGCCGAGTTCGTTTCAGAGCGACAACCTGACACCGGATCTCGTCGCCCGCGGTCTCAAGGCCCCTAATCGGGTCGAGAAGATCATCGACGTCAACCTCGGCGTGGGCGGCCCGGTCAAGAGGGACCGGCTGTGGTTCTTCAGTTCGATTCGCGTCTGGGGCGTGGATCAGACGGTGACCGACTCCTTCTACAACCGCGATTCCACCCAGAAACGGTTCGACCCGGATTTCACCAAGCCGACCGTCGACGACAACCTCATCAAGAGTGGAGTGCTTCGCCTCACGTTTCAAGCGTCGAGGCGGCACAAGTTCGCCGGCTACGCGGACGGAATCATCAAGTTCCGAGGCCACGAATGCACGGCCAATACCTTCCCGACCGCTGAGGCCTGCGGCATCCGCAGCCCGAAGCGGTACTTCACCGCGCAGACTAAGTACACCGGTACGCTGACCAACAGCCTGTTGGTGGAGGCAGGCTGGTCGGAAAACGACGAAACCTATTCGACCCAAGAGTCGCAACCCGACACCTTGCCGAGCAACGTCGGCCGCGTCGACCGGGTGACCACGGATCGGTGGGGTAACGTGATCGGCCCGTACTACTTCCGTTCACCCGATCGGCACACCTTTTCCGGTTCGGCGGCCTACATTACCGGCTCGCACGCGCTCAAGCTGGGGTTTCAGTTGGGCAAGGGCTCCAACCACCACCAGCGCTCTATGGGCAGCGGTCTCGACCTCTACCAGGAATACAACAACAAGGTGCCGACCTCGGTGTTTATCTACAACACACCGCAGGACACTCGCGAGGTCATCAAGTACGACCTCGGCATTTATGTGCAGGATTCGCTCACCTGGAACCGCCTGACCGTCAACCCCGGACTCCGTGTCGAGTTGTTCAATACCTACGTGCCCGCGCAATCCTCGCCGGCCGGTCGTTTCGTGCCGGCGCGGACGTTCGACAAGATCGAGAACCTGCCCAGCTGGCAGGACATTGCGCCCCGCCTGGGTGTTGTCTACGACGTGTTCGGCGACTCCAAGACCGCTCTCAAGGTCCATGTCGGAAAATACATGCGCGCGTTCTCGACCGTGGGCTTCGCGCAGGTCTACAACCCGAACACGGTGCAGATGGACCGCCGCACGTGGTCAGACCTGAACGGCGATGACGTGGCCCAGGTTAACGAGATTGGTCCGGTCAACACGCCGTTCAACATCAGCGGCGTCAGCAACCGCCGTCCGGATCCCGACATCAAGCGGCCGTATCAGTGGGAGACCGTCCTCGGCCTGCAGCGCGAAGTGATCGGCGGCGTACTGCTCTCGGCCAACTGGATCCGGCGCGATTTCAAACGCCTGTTCTGGAGCGACAACATCCTCACCACGATCGCGGACTACACGATCGTCAACATCCCGAACCCGCTCAAGCCGAGCGAGCTGTTGCCGATCTATAACCTCAACGTCAATAAGCGGGGCTTGGTCGACATCGTCGACAAGAACTCCGACACAAATCGCCGCTGGTACAACGGTTTCGATGTCGGATTCACGGCGCGCACACGCGGCGCCAGCCTGTACGGTGGCGTGACGGCGGGGAAGCAGACGACCGTGTTCTGCGAAGTGGATGATCCGAACAGCCTCCGGTTTTGCGACCAGCGCGATCTGAAGCTGCCGTATCTCACGCAGTTGAAGCTGGCCGGCACCTATCCGTTGCCCTACGGCATTCACCTGAGCGGGAGCTGGCAGGGGTTGCCCGGTGTACCCGTGGGCACGGTGCGCCAGGATGCCGAGTATGTCGCCGCCCAGAACCGGGTGCCCGACGCTTCCCTTAACGTCGACTACAACGTCACGCGCACGCAGATTCCCAGCCTCACGCTGACCAGCATCACGGTGCCGCTGATTACACCCGGCACCGAATTCCTCGAGCGCCGGAACCAAATCGACGTGCGCCTGTCGAAGTCGGTGACCGTCGGCCGCGCCAAGCTTCAGGGGCAGTTCGACATCTTCAACATGCTGAATTCGTCCACCATCCTGAGCCAGACCGAAACCTTCGGGTCGGCCTTGGGCCGTCCCACCGCCATTCTCCAGGGAAGGTTGATGGCACTCGGACTCCAGATTAACTACTAGGATGCCTGGTTAGCGGGGGGCGCATCGGTTCGATGCCTCCCGCTATTCCTTGCGGCCGAGGGCATTCCCCCCTACACGCCGGCGTAGGGGATTTTGTGGTAAAATACCGGCGAGAGGTAGACCTAAATGTTCAGGACCTTCGCAGTTGTTGTTCTTCTTTCGCAGGTCTCGGCCCCACCGGCCTCGGCCCAGCCGGCCTCGGCGGTCAGAGGGTCGGTGACCTTTGCCAAGGACGTCGCGCCCATCCTGCAAAAGAACTGTCAGACATGCCATCGCGCCGGCGACGTGGCTCCGATGTCGCTCCGGACCTACGAAGAAGTGCGGCCTTGGGCCCGGTCGATCAAGGCGAAGGTGGTGGCTCGGGAGATGCCGCCCTACCGTTACGACCAGATCGGCATCCAGAAGCTGAAGCACGACCTGCGCCTGAGCGAGAAGGACATCCAGACAATCGTGCGCTGGGTGGACGGCGGGGCGCCGCTTGGCAATGTGGCCGATCTTCCGGCGCCAAGGCAGTTTCCAGACGGGACCAAGTGGGCATATCAGGAGGCCTTCGGGCCGCCCGACCTGATCGTGCCGACCAAGCCATACACCGTGCCAGCCCAGGGGCAGGACCGCTGGTGGCGGCCGATCGTGCCGATCATCGGTTCGACCGAAGATCGTTGTATCAAGGCCATGGCGGTCAAGCCGTCTCTGAAAGGTCGGGCCGCAGCGCACCACGCCAACAGCGACCTGATGGTCCCCGACGAGAAGAGCGGCTCGTACGTCACCTTGGAACGCGTCTCCGAGTACGCCTCGGGCAAAACGGGAGAGATCGTTCCGCCGGACGGCTGCCGGACATTGCCGGCCAACGCGATGATTCGGTGGGATGTTCACTATTGGCCGTATGGTGAAGAGGTCAAGGACGACGTCGTCGAGCTGGCCTTCTGGTTCTACCCCAAGGATCACAAGGCGAAGTACAAGCAAGACCTGAAGTTGTATACGTTGCTGATGAAGGGCGGCGAACTCGAAATGGCGCCGCACAGCACAGCCATGACTCAGGGGTTTCACACTTTCAAGACGCCCGTACGGATCGACAGCTTCCAGCCCCACGGCCACGCGCGCCTCGTCGGCAAGACGGCTGAGATTTTTTACCCCGACACAGGCAAGCTCGAGATGGTGAGTTCGATCTCCAACTGGACCAACGCCTGGCACACCAGCCACGTGTATGAAGACGACGTTGCGCCGCTGCTGCCCGTCGGCGCGGTCCTGGTGCTCACCGGCTACTACGACAACACGGCGAAGAACAAGGGTAACCCCGATCCGGATCAGTGGGTCGGCGGTGGTAGCCGCACGTCGGACGAGATGTCCCACGCCTGGATTACCGTCACGCACCTGGACGATGCGGGCTATAAGCAGATCCTCGCCGACCGCGAGGCCAAGGCGGCGAAGACGACGACCACCAGTCAGCAGGATCACAAGCGGTAAGCAAGTCGACGCGAGTTGAGAGCCTCCCTAGCCTTGGGAGGCTCTTTCCCGTTTCGCGCCGTTATTCTTTGTGGAGGCAGCGCATGCTTGGACGATCGATCGTCGGCGGTCTTGCGGTTGCAGTGCTCATCACCTCGTCGCCGCTGCAAGCGCAGTTGCCGCGGCCCCTTATTCCGCTGCCCGGC
>JBCKZH010000105.1:0-12313 GCA_038919385.1 Vicinamibacterales bacterium
CATCCGGCACGCGCGGCCAGACGATTGGCCGTGGGTCGCGATTAGTTGCGACAAGGCCAGCCGAAAACGCCGCCGAGAGAAGCTTGCTCGCAAACTGGATGCGCGTTGCCATCGTCCAGCGGCCAGGACCTTGTTGGCCAACCCACGACACTACCAAGTCACGCGTCACCTCCGCGCGAGGGCCGGCGCGTCGTTCCACCAGATAGTTGCCGGTAAAACCTCGGTACAGGGGATCAGCAAGCTGCAAGTGCCAGTGACAAATCACCCGACGCGCATCCGGAGACATGTGTGCCCAGCGATGAAGCGTACTTAGGGCTGAGGGAAATGCATCAAATCGTGCCCGCATGTTCGACAAGAGCACTTCGATGCGAGCCAAGCTCTTCGCGCCAAACCAGTAGCCATCAAATGCGGCCTGGGGACCGGCATCTCTTGAATCGGCCGCGTGCTCCCAGTAAGCCCGCGAGTCCTCGACCTCGAGCGCACACTTCAGGAGGCGCGTGTGGATGTCCTTCACCTCGCTCGGACGTTCGGTCACTTCGCCCTCCTGTAGTGAGGAAGCGGATAAGTGTCGCCGAGCGGGTCGAGCGCACTGACGAGACGCCGCACCGTTTGCGTGAAATCCGACGGCGGATCACCTTTCAGTCGCCGCCCGACTGGGGCAGTCGTCGCTTCCGCCGTGCCGTGCCCGTTGAGCCAATCAACAAACCGGTCTCGGTTCCACGTCGGCTCAATGCCGTCTCGAAGGTTCGGCAACGCATCGGTCGGCGTCTGCCCTGAACGCTTCAGGTCCTGCAGGCGTTCGTCGATACGTTCGTCGAGTTCGAAACCAAAACTGTACAGAGATAGGATGCGGTCTGGATCGTGGTCCTGGCGACGAAGCTCCGCGTCCTTACGCCGCGCCGCTTCGCGCGCGCCCTGCAACACCGCCCATTCCCAGGTGCTTGGAAGCAAGCGCTTGAAGAGATCGATGCCGCCAAACTCGGAGACAAGGTGCGAACGCCACCACCCGAGCCGCCTTGGATCACCGATTTCGCCTGCCCACGCGACTACAAGCTGAGTCGTCAGCGCGTGATCGATCTCCGACATGGGAATCGGCGTGCGGGCGGGCCGCGTCGCTGGGTTGTCGTGGTTGTCGAGCTCGAACATATTCGTGGTCTGCCACGTGGCCGCCGCACTGGCACACTATGTACCAAGCGCAGGAACTACGTGGGGAAGCGCCAGCGTATCAATGCTGAGCCTCCGGCTCAAGAATGATGCATCCAGGTGGCCGATTTGACCCCATCGCCGTGACAGAGCAGGTCACGCTTCAAATGTCGGATGGCCATCAGCACGCAGGATCTCAACGTTGCTCGGAGAGTCTTCCACGTAGAGATCCGCACCGACAGCGGGACGATAGGCCGTATTAGCGGCCTCCGGGGGTCAACAAAAGGTTGTTTCTCGGACCCAGCGCCCCATGACCCAACCGCTTGCTCGGCCTTAGACAGCCGCCCAGGGATCGAAAATCCGCACGCCCGTTGGCGCGAAGTCGGCGACGTTCCGCGTCGCGACGGTCATCCCGTGAACAATCGCTGTTGCCGCGATCAGCGCATCGCGATGCGCCCGAGGATCGGGCACATGCAGGCGCGCGCATTGGAGCGCCACGGCGGTATCGACGCTCAGAATGCGTCCCGCGAACCGAGGCAATAGTTGGCCATCGAGCCATGCGCGCAAGACTGCTCCTTGGGTGGCATCTCTCCGCTCGGCCAACAGGACGCCGAGCTCGAGTTCCAGCACCGTAATCGACGAGAGGAACACGCTCGCGACCGGCGTGGCAGACGCCCACGCGCGCACCCGCGGACTGGCTTTCTCCGGGCGCCGCAGCTCGGAAACCACGTTGGTGTCCAACAGGAACATCAGTCCAGGCCGGCGGGGCGATGGAGATCATGCACGCGAGGCGGATGGAAATCCACGTCGGACGCGCCGGCCTGCGCCACGGCCTCGGCTAGTGTGATCTCCTGCCCCACGAGCTTGCGATAGTCGTCAATGTTCAACAGGACGTGGGCCGGCCGGCCACGGTCGGTAATGAACACCGGTCCGTTATTGGCGGCCTTCTTGGCGTCACTGGCGTTCTGATTGAAGTCGCGGCTTGAGAGCGTGGTGATAGGCATTACTACACCTCAACCTGAAGATGTAGGCACATTACTACAATATCGGCCTCGACGTTCACAAAAGGCAGATCTACAGAAGCGCGCATAGCTCGGCCAAAGTCGCGATCACGGGCACTGCAGCCGGCAATCCTGCCGGTACCTCGCCGGATCGGCGCAGTAGCACCGCGCGCATGCCAGCATCAAGCGCGCCCTCAACGTCGTGCTTCAGGCTGTCGCCGACCATCAGCGCCGCCGCTGCCGGGACGCCGGCGCGTTCCAACGCGGCCTCGAAGATGCTGCGGTGCGGCTTCATGTAGCCGTGCTCGGCCGATGACACCGACACGTGAATCAACCCGCTCAACGAGAAGTGCTCGCGGAAGGCATCCAGGCTCCGGTGCGAGTTCGAGATCACGCCCACGGTCAGGCCCAGATCCTGCAACCCCTTCAACACCGGCGCCGCATCGTCATACATCTCGAAGTGATGGTTGACGGCCCATTGGTCGTAGCTGCGCCGCGCCACCTCGACCACGTTCGGCCCGCGGCCGCCCATGTGTTCGATGATCGAGGCGGTGTAGTGGATAAACAGGTCGTGGTTGTAGATCTGTTCTTCGACTTCGTCGAGGATGAACGACGAAGCGGCGGTCGCCTGGTCGAAACGCGAGGGATCCACCTCGATGCCACTCGCCTCGCACGCGATCCGGTAACCCTCGGCCTGGAACGTGGGGCCCGGATAAATCAGCGTGAAATCGACGTCGAAAAATACTGCGCGAATCATGCCTGCCATGGACCAGCCACGGCGATGGTGGCGCGCGAGGGATCCAGCAGACGCCGTGCGGCGTGGTTGGCGGCGTCGAGCGTGACCGACTGGATGAGCGCGGGCAAGAACTCATCGTAGTCCTGGCCCAGGCCGAAGAACTCCGCATTCAACAGGAACGACGCGATCGCCGCGTTGGTCTCGAGCTGGCGCGGCAGCGAGCCGACAAGGTGGCTCTTCGACTCGTCGATCTCCTGCGTGGTAAATCCGCCGTTCACGACGGCCGTCAGCTCGGCGTCGATCGATGCGATGGCGCGTTCGACATTGCCGGCCGAAACCCCGGCGCGGATCGTGAACGGCCCGGCACCCAGGCTCGCATCAAGCGAGCTGAACACGTAGTAGGCCATGCCCTGTCGTTCGCGAATGCTGTCGCCGAGGCGGCCGCCGATGGCGTATTGGCCGAGGGCATTGTTCATCACCGAGAACGCGGTGTAGTCGGGGTCCGAGCGGCGAATGCCGACAAAGCCGTAGGCGAGGTCGGCCTGGGCCTTGTTCATCATCGGCACCGTCACCAGTCGCCGTTCGGTGGGCGTGACGGCGTCGGGGACGACGTCAACGGACAAACCTGAAGGTTTGTCCCCACGTGTGGGCTTCCAGTCGCCGAACGCCTTGGCAATCGCTGCGACCGCCGCGTCCCCGGCAATGTCACCGACCACGACCACGGTGATGGCGTGCGGCTGAAAGCCCTTCTGGTAGAACCGCACCAGGTCTTGCCGGCGAATGCCCTCGACGCTGGCGACGCTGCCGCGCACCTTGCGCGCATAGGGATGGGAGCCGTAGAGGGCGCGCGCGAAGGCATCCACCGCCATCGGCGCCGGGTGGTCTTCGTCCTGACGAATCGAGGTGATCAGATCGGCTCGCCGCGTGTTCACTTCGGCATCGGCAAAGGCCGGCTGCCGGGTGATGTCGGCGGCAAGCGTCAGCACGGCGCCGAAGTCGTCTGACAGGCAGGTGGCGCCGATCGCCATCTGATGGCGCCCGGTGACCACCGACAGCGACGCGCCACGGCCGTCCAGATCGTCCGCGATCGCATCGGCGGGACGGGTGACCGTCCCGCGATCGAGGACCCGCGCGCAGAGCGCCGCGGTGCCTTCCCGATCGGGTGGGTCGGTGTACGCGCCAGTACGCACCCCGACCAGCAGGCTCACCGCCGGCGTCGTGTGGTTGGCCTTGACGATGACCGTCAGGCCGTTGTCGAGCACGGCCTTTTGTGGTTGAAGTCCCATCAGCAAGTCCAAGCCTCCCACCTTCGCCGAGGCTTCGGCGGGCAGGCAAGCCGCAAGTCGCAAGCCGTCATTGCGGTTCGAACCAACCGATGGTGCGGTTCGCAGGCGTGAGGTACTTCACCGCCGCGGCGTGCACGGCCTCGGGCGTGACGGCGTCAAGCCGGGTACGAAGGTCGTGATAGTCGCGCCACGAGCCGATGGTCTCGAAGTAGCCCAACTGGTGTGCGATGTCGGTGACGCTATCCGCGTCGTAGACGAAGCGCGCGCGCAGCTGCGCGTTGACCTTGGCAAACTCGGCCGGCGTGATGCCGTCTCGCTGCAGCCGATCCACTTCCTTGAGCACCACCTCTTCGACGGCGGCCAGCGATCGCCCCTCGCCGACGCTTACGCTCAACGAATAGAGGTAGGGGTGCTCGGTCGGCATCAGGCCACCGCTCACACTCGATGCCAGGCCCCCATCCACCAGCGCGCGATAGAGCCGGGCGCTGCGCTGCGGCCGCGACACGCCTCCGCCGGACCAGATGTTCAGGCCCGCGGCGCCGTTCAGCACGGCATCGGCCACCAGCAGTGGGAAGAACGCGTCATCGGCAAAGGCCGGTGCGTGAAACACCGCCTTCCAATAGGCCGTGGTGCCCTCCTTGCGCAGCACCACGCGCCGCTCCGCCTGCTGCTCGGGCTCGACCTGGCGCACGCGCGCCGGACGCGAGCCAGGGGCGATGGCGCCAAACTGCGCGTCGACGCGCGTCAGGACGTCATCGCTGTCGACGTCGCCGACCACGACGATGGTGGCGTTTGAGGGGACGTAGAAGCGGCGATAGTGGCCGTAGAGATCGTCGCGGGTCATGGTCTGCAGGTCAGACAACCAGCCGATTGTCGGGTGGTGGTAGGGATGCACCTTGAACGCGGCCGCGGTCACTTCGGTATCCAGCAGTTGTTCGGGGTCGTTCTCGCCGCCTTGCAGCTCCGAGATGATCACCGTCCGCTCGGACTCGCAATCCGCGGGGTCGTAGAGGCAGGCGTCCATGCGCTCGGCCTCGATGAACAGCATCCGATCGAGGGCGTCGGTCGACGCGGTCTCGAGATACGTGGTCTGGTCGAGCCAGGTGTAACCGTTCCAGCTGCCCCCACACTTCTCGATGATGCCCTTCACCTGGTCCCGTGGAATGTTCCGGGTGCCCTTGAAGTTCATGTGCTCGACCCAGTGGGAGACACCGGTGACGCCGGGCGTTTCGTCCTTTGATCCGACGCGGTACCAGCACCACACCGACGCCAGCGGCGCGGTGTGGACTTCCTGCACGAGGACCTTCAAGCCGTTGTCTAAAACCGTTTCTCGCACTCCCGACACCTGTTGTCCTCCCGACCAGCTGTTCCCTCCCGACCGGTTGTTCTCACCCGGCCAGCAGTTCCCTCCCGTCACAGTACAATACAGAGACGCTATGGCCGACTGGAAAGAGACCTGTAACCTGCCGCGGACGTCCTTCTCGATGAAGGCGAACCTGCAGACGACCGAGCCCGAGACTGTCGCTCGCTGGGACGCGATGGACCTGTACGGTCAGATTCGCCAGGCGCGCAAGGGCGCGAAGAAGTTCCTGTTGCACGATGGCCCGCCCTACGCCAACGGCAACATCCACATCGGCCACGCGCTCAACAAGATTCTCAAGGACCTGGTCGTCAAGTCGCACAACATGATGGGCTTCGACGCGCCCTACATCCCGGGGTGGGACTGCCACGGCCTGCCGATCGAGCTGCGGGTCGACCGCGAGCTCGGGCCCAAGAAGCGGCAGATGAGCACGGCCGACTTTCGCCGTGAATGCCAGGCCTACGCCGCGAAGTACCTCGACATCCAACGCGCCGAGTTCAAGCGGCTCGGCGTGATCGGCTTGTGGGACGAGCCCTACAAGACGATGACCTTCACTTACCAGGCGTCGATCGTGCGCGCGCTCGGCAAGTTCGTCGAGCAGGACATGGTCTACAAGGGCAAGAAGCCGGTGCACTGGTGCACCCACTGCCGCACGGCACTGGCCGAAGCCGAAGTCGAGTACGAACCGCACACCTCGCCGTCGATCTATGTCGAGTTTCCGCTCAGTGACGGCAGCTACGCGGAGCTGGCGCAGCGGGTGCCCGCGCTCGCCGGGCGCAGGGTATCGGTGCTGATCTGGACCACCACACCGTGGACCATCCCGTCGAACCTGGGCATCGCGTTCCACCCTGACTTCGAGTACGGCGCCTACGACATCTCCGCCTCCGCCGACGCTTCGGCGGACAAGGACGGCAAAGCCGTGATCGTCGCGAAGGGCCTCGCCGACACCGTCAGCCAGAAGACCGGTCGGGCGTTCACCACGCTGCTCGCCACGTTCGAAGGCAAGGCGATGGAGCGGCTGGTGTTCCGGCATCCGCTCTACGCGCGCGATTCACTGGGCGTGCTCGGCGACTACGTCACGCTTGAAGCCGGCACCGGCGCGGTGCACACCGCGCCTGGCCACGGTGCGGACGACTACCACACGGGCGTCAAATACGGCCTCGAGATCTACGCGCCGCTCGACCCGGGTGGGCACTACAACGAATCGGTCGAGCTGTTCGCGGGGCTGAAGGTGTGGGACGCCAATCCCAAGGTCGAAGCGGCGCTCACAGAGCGCGGCTTCCTGTGGTCACGCGAAGACTTCGAGCATTCGTATCCGCACTGCTGGCGCTGCGACAACCCGGTGATCTTCCTCGCCACCGCGCAGTGGTTCATCGCGATGGACGCCAAGCACCTGCGCCAGCGGGCGCTCAAGGCGATCGACGACACCCGCTGGATCCCGTCGTGGGGCCAGGCTCGCATCGAAGGCATGATCGCCAATCGACCTGATTGGTGCATCTCCCGGCAGCGCGTGTGGGGCGTGCCGATCCCGGCCATGGACTGCGTCAAGTGCGGGCACGCGGTGCTGACAAAGGCACTGGTCGACAAGGCCGCCGCGGTGTTTGACGTCTATGGCGCCGACTCGTGGTACGAGCGGCCGCTCGAGGAGTTCGTGCCCGAGGGCATGACCTGCACCGAGTGCGGCGGCGCCGAGTTCGAACGCGAGAGCAACATCCTCGACGTCTGGTTCGACTCGGGTTCCAGCCATGAGGCGGTGCTGCCGTTCCGCGCCGGCCATCACTGGCCGGCCGACATCTACCTTGAAGGCAGCGATCAACATCGCGGCTGGTTCCACAGCTCGCTGCTGGTCGGCATCGGTACCCGTGGCCGGGCGCCGTTCAATCAGGTGCTGACCCACGGCTTCGTGATGGACGATCGGGGCCGCAAGATGTCGAAGTCGCTCGGCAACACCGTGGCGCCACAAGACATCATCAAGCAGAGCGGAGCCGAGATTCTGCGGCTGTGGGCGTCGATGGTCGACTACCGCGAAGACATCAAGGTCGGTAAAGAAGTGCTCGCGCGGACGGTGGAGGCCTACCGAAAAATCCGCAACGTCATCCGCGTGCTGGCCGCCAATCTCTACGACTACGACCCCAAGGACGACAGCGTGCCAAAGGCGCGCATGCAGGAGATCGATCGTTGGGTGCTGGCGAAGTATGCCGGCGCCGCCGAACGCATCATCAAGGCCTACGACGACTACGACTACCCCGGCATCTTCCAGGTCGCCAGCCAGTTGATCACCGTCGACCTGAGCGCGTTCTACATCGACGTGACCAAGGACCGGATGTACACGTTGGGCGCC
This sequence comes from Vicinamibacterales bacterium, assembly GCA_038919385.1. Classification (GTDB taxonomy): domain Bacteria; phylum Acidobacteriota; class Vicinamibacteria; order Vicinamibacterales; family UBA2999; genus 12-FULL-67-14b. The sequence goes on from JBCKZH010000105.1 coordinate 7,868, forward strand.
AAGTCGGAAGCCCGTCGCTCGGGCCAGACCGCGATGTTCATCATCGTCGACGGCCTGGCGCGGCTGCTGGCGCCAATCCTGTCGGTCACCATGGACGAACTGTGGCGCATGCTGCCGGGCGAGCGTGAAGCATCGGTGCACATGGCGCTGTTCCCGAGCGAACTCGAACGGTGGAAAGATGCTGCGCTGGTCGAGCGGTGGACGGCGCTGGCCGCCGTGCGCGATCGGGTCAACCTGCAACTCGAAGAGAAACGCAAGGACAAGACTATCGGCGCGAACCTTTCAGCGCAGGCAACGATTGCCGCTGATGGTCCTACCGGCGCTTTACTGAGCGACTATTCCGACTTTTTGCCGGCTCTCTTTGGCGTCTCGCACGTCACGGTCAAGCCCCCCGCCTTCGCCGAGGCTACGGCGGGCAAGCAAGCCGCAAGCCGCAAGCCGGACGCCGGCCTTCAGGTTCTTGTCGAGAAGGCCGAAGGCATTAAGTGCGAGCGCTGCTGGCGCTACGTGCCCGATGTCAGCCAAGGCGCCGACCGGGCGGGCCTCTGCCCCCGCTGCGTCGAAGCCCTTGCCGAACCGGTGAGTCTCTAAGGTGTTGGCGTCACGAAGGCTGGAGCTCTACGTCGCGGTCACGGTCGTGATCCTCGACCAAATCACGAAGGCGCTGATCCGGCCGGCGCTGGCGCTGCATGAAAGCGTCGTCGTGATCCCGGGGTTTGTCGACTTCACCCGCGTCCACAACACCGGTGCGGCGTTCGGGATGCTCAACTCGGTGGAGTTTCCGTTCAAGACGGTGGTGCTATCGCTGGTCGCCCTGATCGCCATCGGCGGCGTCGCATGGTACGCTGCTACCGTGCCGCTGACGGATCGGCTGGCCCGGCTCGGCATTGCCGGCGTGCTGGGCGGCGCCATCGGTAACCTGATCGATCGTGCCAGCGCCGGATACGTGCTGGATTTCGTGGACGCCTACTGGGACGGCTGGCACTTCTGGGCCTTCAACGTCGCCGATGCGGCCATTACGTTCGGTGTGATTTTCATGATTCTCGACATCCTGGGGTTAGGCCGCCGTGCATCCAATTCTGTTTAGCGCTGGACCGATTACCATCTACTCCTACGGCGTGCTGCTCGCCGCGGCCTACCTCGCCGGCCTGTGGCTGGCCGTGAGGCGCGCGCGCGCGGCCGGCATCGACGGCAACCGGATCATGGACCTGCTGATCTGGGTGATCATCGCCGCCCTGGTCGGCGCCAAGGCGCTGCTCTTGATCGTCGACTTCCAGCACTTCACCAGCAGCTGGGAAGAGTTCACGACGCTGTTGCGATCGGGCGGCGTGTTCTACGGCGGCTTGATTGCGGCGATCCTGGTGTGCATCTACCAATTGCGGAAGCATCGGCTGGCGCTGTGGCCGTCGGCCGATCTGTTTTCGCCCGGTATTGCGCTCGGCTACATGGTGGGCCGCCTCGGCTGCCTGATGGCCGGCTGCTGCTACGGCAAGCCCACCGACGTCGCCTGGGCCATCACCTTCACCGACCCCGCCGCCAATTTCAACGTCGGCACGCCGCTCAATGTCGCGCTCCATCCGACGCAGCTCTACGAGTCGGCCGCGGGTCTCGTCCTTCTGGTCGCGCTGCTCTTGCTCGAGAAACGTCCAGGGGCCTTCGCCGGCCGGACGTTCTGGAGCTTCGCGTTCCTGTATTCCGTGCTGCGTTTCATCATCGAGTTCTACCGTGGCGATGACCGCGGGCTGGTGTTCGACATGCTCTCGACCTCGCAGTTCATCTCGGTCGTGCTCGGTCCGCTGAGCCTGATCATGTTGTGGTACCTGAGCCGCGCCAATCGCCCGGCTGCGCCAGAAGTCGCCGGCCCGGCCCACGCTCCTCGAAAACCCCGGTTCACATGAGCCAGGGCAAGGGACCAGGCACGAGGGACCGCACCAAGGGTCGCAAGAAGGGCGTCCCCGCAAAACCGGCTCCCGGCTCCCGGCTCCCGGCACCCGGCTCCCGGCAATTGACGTTCACTGCCGACGCCGACCATCAGGGCGATCGCCTGGATCGCTTCCTGGCCGGAGAGATTGCGGACTACTCGCGTTCGCGGATTCAGCGGTTAATCGAAGACGGCCACGTCGCGCACTCGCGTTACCAGCACACCAAGGCCAATTCCGGCATTCGTGAGGGCGACCTCATCACGGTGGCGCTCCCCGCGCCCGAGCCGTCGGCGGCGAAGGCCGAGGACCTGCCGCTCGACATTCTCTACAACGATGCGGATCTGGTGGTGGTGAACAAGCCGGCGGGCATGGTCGTGCATCCAGCGGCCGGCAATCCGACCGGCACGCTCGTCAACGCCCTGCTCCATCACATCAAGGATCTCAGCGGCATCGGCGGCGAGTTGCGGCCCGGCATCGTGCACCGACTCGACAAAGGCACGTCGGGCGTGATGGTGGTGGCGAAGAACGACGAGACCCATCAGGAGCTGTCACGGCAGTTTCACGACCGGGAAGTCGAAAAGGAGTACGTCGCGCTGGCCTGGGGGCTGGTCCAGCAACGCAAGCGCATTGAGGCCGCGATTGGCCGCGACCCCAAGAACCGCATCAAGATGACCACCAAGGCCAGTCGCGCCCGCCATGCGGTCACGCGTGTCACCTGGGCGCGGGATCTGCAAGGCGTCACGCTGTTGCGGGTGGCCATCCAGACCGGCCGCACGCACCAGATCCGTGTCCACCTGAGCGCCATCGGTCATCCCATCGTCGGCGACTCGCTGTACGGCGGGGTCCACCGCCGTGTGCCGCATCCGCTGAAGGCGGTCACCCGGCTGACGCGGCCGTTCCTGCACGCCGAGCGCCTGGTGATCACGCATCCGCGGACCAAGGAACGGATGGAGTTCATGGCGCCGATTCCTGCGGATCTCGAGGCCATCGCCTACGCGCTGGCACCGCCCGAGATTCGCGAGACGGTGTTCGCACGGGTGTCGATCGCGGAAGAGACGCATCACGACAAAGACGACGACAGCGAGGCTTGATGGCAAGCCGAAGATCTTCATGGCGCACGGCGTGGACGACACGCAGATGCCGATCGACAGGACGGCGCGAGTTTACCTGCCTAAGTTGAAGGCCGATGGTTACGATGTGACGTACCACGAGTATCAAGGTGGGCACCGCGTGCCTCCAGCCGAGATTCGCGCGGCCTTCGAGTGGTTCGTCGGAACCAAGCCGAAATAAGAGGGCACATGGACAACCGGACGGCCACGCGTCTGTCGCGCGCGGTGATTCACACTGGGCGGATCTTCAGGCTCGAAATCGATCGCGTCACGTTGCCCAGCGGGCACACCATCGACATGGAGATCGTCAGGCACCCGGGATCGGTGGTGCTCCTGCCAGTGCCCGAGCCCGGCAAGATTATCCTGATCCGCCAGTACAGGTACGCAATCGATCGCTGGATCTGGGAGTTGCCGGCCGGCACGCTGAAGCCTGGAGAAGATCCGGTGGCCGCCGCCGCTAGGGAGTGCGAGGAGGAGATCGGCCTGGCGCCGGGACGGGTCACGCGGCTGCGCGGCTACTTCCCGACGCCGGGCTTCTGCGACGAGGAGATGGTCTATTGCCGGTGCGAAGACTTGCAGCCACCCGCGCCCGACTCCACGGTCCGCAAGGACGAGGATGAAGACATCGAGCCGCGCACGTTCACGGTGACGGACGCACGCGAGCTGATCGCGACGGGCGAAATCGTGGACCTGAAGACGCTGGCCGGCCTCACGCTGCTCTCATAGGTTCACACTTCCGCGCGTTCAAAGCCAGGAATAATGTTCTTAGATGGTGGTGGCGGGACTGCTGACGGTTGCGGCGTTGCCCGCGGCGGCGCAGGCCCAGAGTGCTGACGCCTCTCGCGGACTCTGGATGGCAGCTTCGTCCAACGAAGCGTCCCTGCCGGGCCGCACGTGGGGCCGCCTGACGATGGCGGATGGCGTGCTCGCGTTCCAGTCGTCCAACTACGAATGGCGCCTCGCGCTGTCGGAGATCAAGCGCATCGGCTCGAGCAAAGACCTCTCGAACGCCTTCGAGGTCGAGAGTGTCACGGGCCAGGTCTACTACGTGGGAATTCTCAACGGCCAGTTGGTGATGTCGTCGCCCGGCAAGGCGGTGCAAACCATTCAGCGCGCCGTGCGCGTCGCCCCGGCACCGATGCAGGCGAAGCCGGTCATGGTCGCGGCGGGTGGCGGGCAGCAGTAGGACCGCTCAGCGGAAGGGGCTACTGGCGCCCGCAATGCCAGCTTGATTCGCGGCGGCGGAGCCACCACAATCGGGCATCCACGAGGGAGACGCCCGATGATTACGTTCCGAGGTTCCGCCGTCCTTCTCAGCATCGTCGTGCTGACCGTTGTGCGTGTCAGTCTCATGGGCCAGGCGCCGGAAGCGCCGCAAGCGTCGGCCGCACCACCCCGCGGCTTCTTCTGGGTGA
>JBCKZH010000106.1:0-12308 GCA_038919385.1 Vicinamibacterales bacterium
ATCGCGCTATTGGCACTGGCCGCCCCGGTCAGCGCTCAGTTTGAGACCGCCAGCATCGTCGGCACCGTGAAAGACGCGACCGGTGCCGTGGTGCCGGGCGCCAAGGTCACGCTCACCAATACCGCGACCGGCGTGACGGCCGAGCGCGTGAGCGATGCCAACGGCAACTACGAGTTCTTTACCGTCCGCATCGGCAGCTACCTCATCACCGCCGAGAAGGCGGGCTTCTCGATTGCGCTGGTCGACAACGTGCAGGCCACGGTCGGCGCGCGCCAGCGGGTCGACTTGAGCATGGCCGTGGGCCAGTTAACGGAAACCGTCCAGGTGAGTTCACGGGTGATCCTGCTGCAGACCGACTCGAGCGATCGCAGCCAGGTGATCACTGGAGCACAGACGAGGGCGCTGCCGCTCAACGGCCGCGAGTATTCGGCGCTCGCTCTGCTGGCGCCGGGCGTTCGCCAGTCGGCGATCGGCACCGGGGGATTCACCCCTCGCGAAGGGTCGTTCAATGTCAACGGCCTCCGCTCGACCTTTAACAACTTCCTGATCGACGGCGTCGACAACAACGCCTACGGCACCAGCAACCAGGGCTTCTCGAACCAGGTGATGCAGCCGGCCCCGGATGCGGTGGGCGAGTTCAAGGTGGTGACCAACAACATGAGCGCGGAGTACGGACGTTCGGCGGGCGCGACGATCAACGTCGCCTATGCGAGCGGCACCAATACCTTCCGCGGGTCGGCGTGGGAGTTCGCGCGCCGCACCAAGTTCAACGCCACCGGCGCGTTCCGGCCGGCCAGCGGCGCGAAGCCCGGCTTCGATCGCGACCAGTTCGGCGGTGTGTTTGGCGGCCCGATCAAGAAGAACAAGGCGTTCTTCTTCGCCGACGTCGAGATTTTCGATCAGACCCGCAGCCTGACGGCCAGCTCGTCGATCGCCACGGTGGCCCAGCGTGCGGGCATTCTCGCGGTGGACGTCCGCAATCCGCTGACCGGCGAAGTGTTTCCGGCCGGCACCCCGATTCCGATGACCGCGTTCGCGCGCAAGGTGCTCAACGACCTGCCGGCGCCCAGCAATGCCGGCACCGCGAACAACCTGCAGATCCTGCAGGAGTTCACCAACAAGACACCCAAGGCCGGCGGCAAGGTCGACGTCCAGTTCAGCCCGAAGCTGTCGGCGTTTGGCCGTGTCGGTTGGCGCGATGTGGACATCTTCGACAACCCGCCGATCTCGCTGCCCTCAGGCGGCGAGGGCAACGCGCGCACCTACGTGAACAACAGGCAGTTCTCGGGCGGCCTGACCTACACGCCTGGCGGCACGTCGTTGCTCGAGGCCCGTTTTGGCTGGTCCAGGACTCGGGGAGGAAAGGATCCGGCAGCGCTGCTGAAGCCGGGTGCCGAACAGGCTTACGGCATCACCGGCTTGCCCACCGATCCACGTGTGGCGGGCGGATTGCCGAGCCAGTTGATCACGGGCCTGTCGAATCTGGGACGACAGGCCACCAACCCGCAGTGGCAGTACCCGACGGTGTTCAACCCGAAGATCAACTACACCTGGCTGCAAGGGCGTCACTCGCTCAAGACCGGCTACGAGTTCCAGCGCGTGCTGACGGAAGTGCAGGACGTGAACCCGCTCTACGGCCGCGACTCGTACGCGGGCCAGTTCTCGCGGCCCGCCGGTGTGGCGGCGAACAACATTTATAACCTGTCCGACTTCATGTTCGGCCTTCGCTCCACCTACGCGCTCAGCAACATCCTGGTCGCGGAGCTGGAGCAGAGCATGCACTTCATCTACCTGCAGGACGACTGGCGCGTGAACGACCGCCTCACGCTCAACGCCGGACTGCGCTACGAGTATGCGACGCCGTGGACCGAGGCCAATAACATTCTTTCGAACTTCGATCCCAACACCAAGACGATGGTCCTCGCAAAGGACGGGTCGCTGGAGGATCGCTCGACGCTGAAGCCCGATCGCAACAACTTCGGCCCGCGCATCGGCATGGCGTTCACGCCCGTGGATCGCACGGTGATCCGCGGCGGCTACGGCATCAGCTACGTCCACTTCCACCGCGCCGGCGGCGCCAACGTGCTGGCGATCAACGGGCCGCAGGTGGTCAACGCCGTGGTCGTGCAGACGCCCACGCAGGCCGACTTCCGGACGACGCAGCAGGGTTATCCGGCGGGGCTGACGGATCCGGCGCGGTTCAATCCGCTGGCGGCGAACATCACCTACATGCCGAGCGACTACCGCTCGACCGACGTGCACAGTTGGTTCGCGTCGGTGCAGCGTGAAATCTGGGACGGCGCGCTGGTCGACGTGGCCTACGTCGGCAACCGCGCGAACGGCATGCTGCTGTTTGCCAACTACAACCAGGCGGTGCCGAACAACGCGGCGGGCTCGCTGTCGCTGCAGTCGCGCCGGCCGATCCAGGAGTTCGCCGACATCACCTATTCGTTCAACGGCGGCAAGTCGCGCTATCACTCCTTCCAGACCAAGTTCGACTGGCGCATCGGCTCGAGCATGACTTTCATGAGCTCGTTGACGTTGTCGCAGACCAAGGACAACGGGGCGGGATCGCTCGAGAGTCCCAACGGCAACTCCCCGGCACCGCAGGACTTTCGGAATCTCGACGCGGACTTCGGCCTCTCCTCGTATCACCAGCCTTATAACAGCACGACCAGCTTCGTGATCGACTTGCCATTCGGGAACGGGCGCAAGTACATGAGCGGAGCGAATAAGGTGGTCGAGGCTATTCTCGGCGGCTGGCAGATTGCCGGCATCAACACCATTCTGCCGGGCGAGATGGTGACGCTCACCTACACGCCGACCACCGCGCAGCAGGTCTCGGGCATTCAGCAGGACTTCCGCGGCGCCAACAATTATCGGCCCAACGTCAGCGGCGACCCGCTCGTGCCCGAAGGCGAGCGGACGCCCAGCAACTGGTTGAGCCGGACGACCGTGACCGCGCCGACCGACCTGAGCCAGCCGTTCGGCAACGCGCCGCGCAATACCGTGCGCGGACCGCTGCTGTGGCAGGTCGACCTGGTGACGTCGAAGCGCTTCCCCATGCCGTGGCGCAACGGCAGCTTTGAGCTGCGCGGGGAGTTCTTCAACCTGCTCAACCGCACCAACTTCCGCGCCCCGAACGGCAACCGCAGCAACGCGGCGTACGGGACGATCACGACGACCTACGACCCGCGAATCATCCAGTTCGGTTTGAAGGTGAACTTCTAGTTCGCCCGACAAAACTGTCGCGTCCGAGTCGTTATGCGCGCAGGTTGTTGTCATGACCTGCGCGCATGCATCCGCCACAATCCGCTAAGTCACGTCGTCGCGCCAAGTTAGCCACGACCCGCTCCGGCCTCGGGCGTGATGGCACGCGCCGTGGAGTGACCTCCGCACAGGAGGCTCACCTTGATTCGCTTACATTCCCGATTCGGTCGTGGTTCACTCGTTCGCCTGACCTCGTTCGCTCTCGCCCTGGCGGCATCGGCCGGCAGCGCACACGCGCAAACCGCAACGGCGTCCGCGCCGTCGGGCGAAACCGCACAGCCCGCGCCAACGCCCGCACCGAGCGGCGGCTACTTCAGCGGCGCGAAGGTGTTCGTGCTCGGCGACGGCTATTCGTCGTTCAATACCAACCGGCCGCCAGACGACCAGAACCTGCTCCGGAACTTCGACACCCGCTCCCACAGCGTGCGACTGAGCTACGTCGAGGGCGCCCTTGAGAGGAAGGCGACCGACGACAAGCGGCTCGGGTTTCGCTTCGACATTGGCGCCGGTACCGACACGGTGAACCTGGTGGGCGGCGCCGAACCGGGACCCAAGGAGCTGAAGTATCTGCAACAGGCCTATGTCAGCGTGCTGGCGCCGATCGGCTCTGGCCTGACGATCGACGTCGGCAAGTTCGTGACCCCGGCCGGCGCCGAGGTGATCGAGACGCAGGACAACTGGAACTACTCGCGCGGCATCCTGTTCGCATGGGCGATTCCGTACTACCACGCGGGCGTTCGCGCCAGCTACGCGGCCAGTGACAAGATCTCGGTGACCGGCTTCGTTCTGAACGGCTGGAACGACGTGCAGGACCGGAACGATGCCAAATCGTTTGCCGCGCAGATCGCGGTCAAGCCGGGCGATCGGGTCAGTGTCACCGGCACATGGATCGGTGGCGAAGAACAGGTCGACGCCGACGGCTGGCGCCACCTGGTCGATGCCGTCGTCAGCGTGACGGTGTCGGACAAGGTGAAGCTGCTGGCCAACCTCGACTACGCGCGCGACCGCGGGCTGGGACCGGACGTCCGCTGGTACGGCGTGTCGGGCGCACTTCGGGCTCAGCTCTCGCCCAAGTGGAGCATCTCGCCGCGCCTTGAGTGGTTCGCCGATCCGCAGGGTGCATCAACGGGCGTGGCCCAGGACATCACCGACGCGACTCTCACGGTGGAACGGATGCTGGCGCCCGGCCTACTGGTGCGGGCCGAGTATCGCGTCGACCGATCCACCGAGCGTTTCTTTCCAAGCGCCTCGGGTGACATGAGGCGGACGCAGCAGACGTTCGGCGTCGGCCTGCTTTACGGCTGGTCGCGGTGAGCCGAACAACAATCACAAACATCAAAATACAGATGGTTACGACAATTTTGTCATATTGGACACGGACCACTGCAATTCTGTTGAATGTCCTGGTATGCGCAGAACCCGCCACGCGGAGCCCACCAGCGACCTGGTCGCACTGGCCGAATTGGAGCGGGTGCTCTCTGCCGGCACCCACCTGCGCGGGGCACTAACGCGGTTGGTCGAACACCTTGAGGACCTGATCGGCGCTACCAGCGTGGCTGTCTGGCTGCGCGACGAGGCCGACGAGGAGCTGCGCATTGTTGCGGTGATCGGTGGCGCGTGGCAGCCGCAGCAGCGCGCGCAGTCCCGGCTGGGAGAGGGCATCACGGCGCGCGTGGTGCAGACCGGGCGCCCCGTGATCGTCCCGCACGTCAGCCGCGAGCCGCTGTTCGCCCGGACCGCGGCGCGTCCTCGCGCCGGGCGCGAATCGTCTTTCATTTCGGTTCCGGTACCGGTTGGCGGCCGCACCCAGGGCGCGCTGGGGGTAATCCTGCCGTTTCGCGCGGAGGTGCCCCTGCCGCACCTGTGCCAGCTGCTGGTCGTCATCGGGACCATGGTCGGGCAAGCGGTGAGAGTGGAGCGGTTGGTCCAGAAGGAGCGGCAACAGCTGCAGCAGGAGAACACCCAACTGCGGCAGGAGCTCAAGGAGCGCTACGACTTTCGCAACATCGTCGGCACCAGCCGGCCGATGCAGACGATGTACGAGCAGATGTCGCAGGTGGCCGCCGTGACGACCACCGTACTCATTCGCGGCGAGTCGGGCACCGGCAAGGAACTGATCGCGCACGCGCTCCACTACCACTCGCCTCGCGCCAACAAGCCGTACGTGAAGGTGAATTGCGGCGCGCTCCCAGAGGAACTCGTCGAATCGGAGCTCTTTGGCTACGAGCCGGGCGCGTTCACGGACGCCAAGGTCACCAAGAAGGGCAAGTTCGAGCTGGCCAATGGCGGCACGCTGTTTCTCGACGAAGTCGGAGAGCTGACGCTCGCCACACAGGTCAAGCTCCTGCGCGTACTGCAAGAGCGGGAGATCGAGCGGCTGGGCGGGACCCAACCGATCAAGCTGAACGTGCGGCTGATGACCGCCACCAACCGCGATCTGGAAACCGCGATCCGCGAGCGGACCTTCCGCGAGGACCTCTACTATCGCCTCAACGTCTTCAGCATCTACGTGCCGCCGCTGCGCGAGCGCAAGTCGGATATCCTGCTGCTGGCCGATCACTTCGTCGAGAAGTACGCGCGGCTCCACGAGCGGGAGGTCAGCCGCATCGCGACCACGGCGATCGACCTGATGATGAGTTATCACTGGCCGGGGAACGTGCGCGAGCTCGAGAACGTGATCGAGCGCGCGGTGCTGGTGTCGTCGGGCGGCGTGATGCACGCGCACGACCTGCCGCCGACGCTGCAAACCGCGGAGGTCTCGGGCACGCTGCCGCGGGTGTCGCTCGAAGGCGCCGTGGCCAGTCTGGAACGGGACCTGATTCTCGATGCGCTCAAGTCGGCGCGCGGTAACGTGGCACGCGCGGCACGCTTGCTCCACTCCACCGAGCGGGTGATAGCGTACAAGGTCCGTCGGCTGGGGCTCGACCCGGTCCGGTTCCGGCCGTCGGCGAAACTCCACGTATCTGTCGGACCAGAATAACTTCCCGACAAATTTGTCTGGCGCGATCCGGCCCGTCAGGCTCCTGCCTTTCGACTTCAACTCCTTGACCCACTGGCCGTTAGCCGCATGGGCGCGGCCGGCTGAACCAGGTGCCCCGATCCTTGCACTGCGATCGGCATCGCCTACGGGCAGGCGTGTTTCTGGAGGATCGCTGATGAACAACGGGGATATCGGGTGGATGCTGGTATCCACCGCGCTGGTGTTGCTGATGACGCCGGCGCTGGGCTTCTTCTACGGCGGCATGGTGCGATCGAAGAACGCGCTCAACACGATGATGATGAGCTTTATCGCATTGGGTCCGGTGGCGGTGGTCTGGGCGCTACTGGGCTACTCGCTGGCGTTTGCGCCGGGCTCACCGGTGGTGGGTTCGTTCGCCTTTGCGGGCTTGCAGGGCGTCGGATTGCAGGCGCAGGGCACGATTCCGCATCTGTTGTTCATGGGCTTTCAGGGTACGTTTGCCATCATCACCGTCGCGCTCATCTCTGGCGCCGTGGTTGAGCGCATGCGGTTCGGCGCCTACCTGGCGTTCATCGTGTTGTGGGTGCTCGGCGTCTACGCGCCGGTGGCGCATTGGGTGTGGGGCGGCGGCTTCCTGGCCAGCGCCGGCGCACTCGACTTCGCCGGCGGGGCGGTCGTGCACGTCAATGCGGCGGCGGCGGCGCTGGTAGCGGCCCTGGTGATTGGCCAGCGCAAAGACTACGCGCGCCACGCCATGCTGCCGCACAACGTGCCGTTCACGCTGCTCGGCGCGGGGTTGCTGTGGTTCGGCTGGTTCGGGTTCAACGCCGGCAGCGCGCTCGGCGCCACCCCGATTGCCGCGCTCGCCTTCATCAATACGATGCTGGCGCCCGCGGCGACGCTGACCACGTGGATGGTGATCGATCTCGTCCGCGGCGGCCGGGTGACCGCCGTTGGCGCGGCGACGGCGATTGTTGTCGGCCTGGTGGTGGTGACGCCGGCGGCCGGCTACATCGGTCCGGCCTCGGCCCTCGCCCTCGGTGCGATCGGTGCGGTGCCGAGCTACTTTGCCTTGATCCTCAGGGCGCGAACCAAGCTCGATGACTCGCTCGATGTGGTCGCGGCGCACGGCGTGGGCGGCGCGACCGGCGCCATCCTGACCGGCGTGTTCGCCGACGCGGCCTGGAGCGGCGGACCGAATGGCCTGCTCGGCGGCAATCCCGGACAGGTGCTGATCCAGATCTACAGCGTGCTCGCGGTGCTGGCCTATAGCGCGACGGGCACGTTCGTCATCCTCAAGCTGGTGGCGCTGGTGCTGCCGCTGCGCGCGGCCGGCCGCGTCGAAGGCGTGGGTCTGGACGTGACCGACCACGGTGAAGAGGCCTACACGGCCGGAGACGGCGCCATTCTGGTTTCACCAAACGATCCCGCATATGGCCAAAGCAGCGTGGCCGCGATTGCGTTCCCGAAAGGAGGCCGGTCATGAAGCTGATTGTTGCAATCGTGCGGCCCGAACAACTGAGCGAGGTGCTCGGCGCCCTGTTTCACGCGGAGGTGCGCGGGCTGACCATCAGCCGGGTGCAGGGACATGGCGGCGAAATCGAACAGGTGGAAAACTATCGCGGCACCACGGTCAAGATGGCGTTGTCGGAGAAAGTCCGCATCGAGATCGCCGTCTCGAACCACTTCGTGCAGCCGACCGTGGACGTGATCATCGCCGCGGCCCGGACCGGTGACGTCGGTGATGGCAAAATCATGGTGCTACCGATCGAAACAATCTACCGCATCCGTACCGGCGAGCAGGACCAGGACGCGGTGACCCCGGTACCGGCCGTCGCGGCCGCGGTGTAGTGGAATGAAGCCGGTCCGGGGCTGTGTCCGCACCACGGCCACAGCCCCGGGACGGGATCATCAATCCATCCAATTCTTCAGTGCCGCCGCACGTCCGGTCCGTTATCTGGACCTGAACGAAGCCGCACGAGTGGCCCGGCTGAGCGAGGCGCTGGCCGACCCCGCCGCCTTGGCCATCACCGGCGCCATCTACTCGGCTGAAACTTCGTCTGAGCTCGGCATTCTGCGCGCGGCACTGCAGGCGCAGCTGCGGCTGGGCGCGGCCTGCGTCGCCAACGTCGTGGTGTCGCGAACGCAGAGTCTCTCGGACCTGCTCGAAACGGCTCTCTTGCTGAAGGAAGCGGAGCTGCTGCGGCCGGGCCAGTCGGCTCTCGACGTGAACATCGTGCCGTTGTTTGAAACCGTCGCTGACCTGCGACGGTGTGGGGAGGTCATGGCGCAGCTACTGGCCTTGCCGGACTACCGGCGCTGGCTCGACAGCCGCGGTTCGACCCAAGAGGTCATGCTCGGCTATTCGGACAGCAACAAGGACGGTGGCTTCCTGACCTCGGTGTGGTCGCTGCACGAGGCCGAAGTCGAGCTGGTGGCGGTGGCGAGGCGGTTCGGCGTGCGACTCCGGCTGTTTCACGGCCGCGGCGGCAGCGTCGGTCGTGGCGGCGGCCCCAGCTATCAGGCCATTCTGGCGCAGCCGGCGGGTGCGGTACAGGGCCAGATTCGCATCACCGAGCAAGGCGAAGTGATCGCGGCAAAGTATTCCAACGCCGAGCTCGGTCATCGCAATCTGGAAGCCCTGGTGTCGGCCACACTCGAGGCCACGCTACTGACTGCGCGCGCGCCGGCACCGCCGCCGGAATTTCACGAGGCGATGACCGGGTTGTCGGCGATCGCCTATGACGCGTATCGCAATCTCGTCTACGAGACACCGGGCTTCGAACGTTATTTCCGGGAATCCACCGTGATCAATGAGATCGCGACGTCAATGAGCCAGATCTAGTGTGGGATCAGTTCAACGGCATCGCCGACCGTGATCTCGCCATCGTCCAGCACCTCGCCGAAGGCGCCGCCGCCCCACGGCACGCTCATCGCGTTCTGAAGGCCCGGAACGGCCGCTTCCATCTGTTCGCAGGGACGCGTCTCGCCGTAGATGCGGATGCGGACGTTGCCGATGGTCAGGATCTTGCCGCGCGAGTTGACCAAGTCGATGTCCGACACCAGAAGGTTCGCGCGCCGGAGGCGGGGATCGGGTGTCGCGCCGAGCGGCGCGGTGACGTCCTCCCAACTCTTGCTCGAGACGATCGTCACCTGACGCTTACCGCCCTGGTTGGCGTTGCCGACGATGCCGCGACTGGCCACCACCGTGGCCGTGGCCGCCGGATCCATCGGCCCCTTGTGCATGCGTTTGATCCAGATCTGGATCAGCTGACTCATGACCTAATTCGATAACCCGCGCTTCAGCACCTCAGCACCCGAGCACCCAAGCACCCGAGCACCCAAGCACCCAAGCACCCAAGCACGTCATCGCCGGCCTCCACCGCCAGGATTTTGGGGGCCTGGCCCCAATCATCCATTGTCGGTCTCGGTCGACACCGGGCGAGAGGGGTCGGCGCTCCACTCGCTCCAGGACCCCGGGAAGATCTTCACCCCGTGGATGCCGGCGTGCTCCAGGGCCAGCAGGTTGTGGCAGGCGGTCACGCCGGAACCGCAATAGACCACCACTCGCTTGGGGTCTCGTCCCTGCAGGATGGGGGCCCACTGCGCCTTCAGTTCATCCGGCGACTTGAACGTCTTGTCTTCGGCGAGGTTCTGCTGAAAGAAATAGTTAGCCGCGCCCGGGATGTGGCCGCCGACTTTGTCGAGAGTTTCGCCGATGCCGCGGTACCGCTCCGGCGTTCGCGAATCGACGAGCAGGCGCGACTCATGGCCTAACCCTGCCACCTCGTCTACGGTCAGACGCCAGCCCGGACGCGGGGCGCCGCGGAAGTTGGCCGGCGTTGCGGTCTCGACGCCGCCGCGCACCGAGTGCCCGTCGCGTTGCCACCGCGCCAGCCCGCCATCGAGCACCGCGACCGCGTCGTGTCCCATCCACCGCAACATCCACCACAACCGGCCGGCATACATGCTGCTGTCCGCGTCGTAGGCCACGACCTGCACATGCGGCCCGATACCCAGCTCGCTGAACGTCTTGATCAGTACGTCGGTGTCGGGCAGCGGATGGCGGCCATTGGTGCCGGTCCTGGGGCCCGACAAATGACGATCCAGGTGCGCGTATCGCGCGCCGGGAATGTGACCGTCCCGACACTGCGCCTCGCCCTTGGCGGGATCGGCGAGATCGAAGCGGCAGTCGATGATCACCCAACTCGGATCGTTCACGTGTTGGGCGAGCGTGGATGGCGAGATCAGTGTCTTGTGCATAACGGCAACCACGATGGACGCGAAGAACGCGAAGGCTTTGAGTTTAACTGAGGCGTTCGGCGAGTTGATGCAGGAACAGGCCGACGTCGGTGACGACGCCGATGGTTTGCGTGGATCCGCGATCCGACAGCTTGGTGACCACCGCCGGGTTGATGTCGACGCAGATCACCTTCACCCAGGAGGGCACCATGTTGCCGACGCCGATGCTGTGCAGCATCGACGACAACATCACCACCACCTCGATATTGGCCAGCGCCTTCGCGTAGGCGTCTTGCGCCGCCGTCAAGTCCATCATCGTCTCCGGCAACGGCCCGTCGTCCCGGATCGATCCCGCGAGGATGTACGGAACGTCATGGCTGTGGCACGCATGCATGATGCCCGAGGTCAACACGCCCGATGCCACCGCGGCGCCAATGCCACCGGCGCGCCGCACGGTGTTGATGGCACGCATGTGATTGCGGTGGCCGTGCTCGACCGGATGCCCGCTGCTGAGATCGATGCCGAGTGAGGTGCCCGAGAGCGCCACTTCGATGTCGTGCACGGCGAGGGCGTTACCGGACAGCAGGACGTCGACATAACCGCGGCGGATCAACTCGCAGAAATACTCCGCCCCGCCGGTATGAACCACGACCGGGCCTGCAACAAAGGCGATGCGGCCGCCGCCGGCCTTGGCCTGACGCATCATCGCGGCCACGCGCGCGACCGCGGTTTCGACGCGGCGCTCGGACGACACCTCGTTGCTCATGAAGCCGAAGCTCGGCTTGTCGCGTTGCTGCACGTCGGGCGCGACGCGAATGCCCTGCATGCCGCACACCACCTGGTCGCCTTTCTTCACGTCGCGCAGCTTGTGGCAGGCGACGCGGCCGCCAGTCACGACCAGCACGGCGTCCATGCGTTGATCGTCGGCGATCACCCAGGCGCCACTGAGAAACACCGACGTGCGGTGGTTGGTGGTGGAGTAGAAGTCCTCGGGCACCGCGCCGTCCATGTCGGCAGGACGCAGCAGCACCTCGGGCGTGCCCTTGACGTAGCAACCAAACACCGAGAGCCGCAACAGCAGATCCTGCAGCCGCGCCGGCGTGTCGCTGGTCAGCCGCAGCGTGAGGTGAGAGCCTTCTTCGTTCTTGCGGCCGACATCGAAGCGCAGGATCTCGTATTCCGACTCGTGCTCGACAATAGTGGTGAGAATCGACTGGAAATTGCCAGAGTCGATCAGGTGACCTTCAGCTTCGACGGTTTCAGAGACCATAAGGAGGGGCGTTTGCCCCTCCTATTCTTACGCAAACCGTAAAAGTGAAGCAGGTTCCTTTTTACAGGATCTGCGCCTGCTGCAAGGCGGCGATGCGGTCTTCGAGCGGCGGGTGGGTGGAAATCATCGACAGGAAGTCCTTGCCGCCGGCGATCTTCATCGTCGCGAGCTGGGGCTGCGAGTTGTCGACCAACGCTTTGTTCTGCATCAGCCGCTGCAGGGCGCCAATCATGTTGGCCTTGCCCGCCAGGCGCGCGCCGCCGGCGTCGGCCCGGAACTCGCGCGCGCGCGAGAACGACGCCACGACCATCGATCCGAGAATGCCGAAGGCGATGTCGAACACGATCGTCGTCACGAAGAACACCATGTGCGAGATCTTCTCGTCGACCATCTGCCGGACGATGTTGGCGATGATGCGGGAGAAGAACATCACGAAGGCGTTGACGACGCCCTGGATCAACGTGAGCGTCACCATGTCGCCGTTCTGGATGTGCGCGACTTCGTGCGCGAGTACGCCTGCCACCTCTTCGCGGCGCATCGAGTGGAGCAGGCCGGTCGACACGGCGA